>CAYXWW010000095.1:0-13849 GCA_964468905.1 uncultured Rhodoferax sp.
CGAGTGGCTCAATATTCGATTGGAATCTGGCTCAGTTTGCCTCTGGAATCAACAGAAACGTGGATATGGTTGTAGTAGACGAATTCAACACAGCCAGTGCGGCGGCCGTTAAACGTTGCTCAGAGATTGAGGCCGCAAGCACTTGGTACACAACCGTAAAAGCGGTACAAGACCAAATTCAGAAAAACGTTGACGCACAAAAGATTGTTTCTCAGGTGTTGCCTCGGCTGCAGGCCGCGCTTGCGATTTGTGAGTCGCAGCGCAAGGCATTCCTCGATTCCATTCTGTCAGCCATCGCAAAAGAGGTAGGGCGCCTCTACGAAGTGATTCACCCTGGCGAGGGCCTGAACAAGATTTCGTTAAAGCTTGACCCCAATAAAACAGGGTCGTTGGATTTGGCCGCGGAGTTTCTTGCGAAACAAGATCAACCACCCCATGCTTATTTCAGCGAGTCTCATCTGGACTCATTGGGACTATGCATTTTCCTTGCACTTGCCGGGCTGCGTGAACCGGAGCGCACGCTAGTTGTGCTTGACGATGTCTTGGGTAGCATTGATGAGCCGCACGTGGACCGACTCATCGAAATGCTATATGACGAGTCCAAGAAATTCAAGCACACGCTTATTACGACGCACTACCAGCCTTGGCGCGAGAAGTTCCGCTGGGGGTGGTTAAAGAACGGACAGTGCGAAATGATGGAGTTGGGTGTGTGGGATGTGACGACTGGCATTGCCTCAGCCAAATTGAGCCAGGCCCCATTAATTGACCTTCGGCAACATTTAACAGCGAGTCCTCCATCTATTCAGTCGGCCTGTGCCACGGCCGGTGTTTTGCTGGAGGCCATCTGCGATTACCTGACTGTGCGCTATGAGTGTGACGTACCTCGTAAAAAAGGGCGCCTAACCCTGGGTGATCTCCTGCCCAAGGTTTGCGAGAAGAAGCTCGCTGCAGCGTTGCGTGTGGATGTCAAAGGCGCAGACGGTACTTACGTCGAGGTCAAAATCGGTGAGAAACTCAAGGCACTCAATGAGATGGCTCAGTTGAGAAATATCTTCGGTTGTCATTACGCCGAACTTGCGCATCACTTGCCACAGAAAGATGCGTTGGAATTCGCCACACTTGCCTATGAGGTAGGCACTGCTCTCATTTGTGACGACGAGGGTTGGCCCGGCAGCGACAAATCAGGCTCCTATTGGGCTACGCGACAAGATACGCGTCGACTACACCCGCTAAAAAAGCCTTCATGAAATACCAAAAACCAGATTGGGGAGATGTTCGACAATGCAAGCAAACATCATAGGGGTGGTGGATAGACTGCGGTTGAAGGCGGAGTTTCGGAAGAATTGAAGAGCGATTCGCAAATCGCATTTGAAGAAAACGATAAAAAAGGGAGATATTAAAGTGGCTGCATTGAGTCTGGAATACCAAGAGATTTTGAAGCGTGAGTTGAGTGCGCAATACGTTGCCCACTTGCCTCCATTAGTGCCAAACAAAAAACCTGCCCAGCAAAATGCAGAGAAGCAAGTCAACCGCGCGCTGAGTGCTTTCTTGTTGCACGCCAAGCTCGGAATATCTGCACGCGCAGCGGCTAAAGCTGTGGTTGATGACTTTGAAGATAACGGCATTGATGCTTTGTACTTTGATGCGAAGACAGATGTGCTGCACGTTGTTCAGTCTAAATTCAAAGCAAGCGAAGAGTTCAAACTCGCTGAAGCGCAATCATTTTGTGCAGGTATCAGATTGCTGATTCAACAGGACTTTGATGCGTTCAATGTGAACTTCAAAAATCGCCAAGTCGAGATTGAAAATGCATTTGCCAATGCTGAAGAAATACGACTGTGGGTGGTTTTCACTGGGGAACGCGTATCCAACACGGCCCAATCGGAGATCGACCGGTTAATCGCTGACGATACGCATGGTGAAAGTGAGCGGCTGATTGGCCCGGTGCAGTACTTCGGGCCAGAGGAAATTGCAGTGGAGTTGCGTGAGCGCCAGAGCTATAAGCCTGTGGAGGCTGAGTTGATTTTGGCGAACGATGTGAAAGTCGAAGAACCGCGAGTCACTTGGTATGGGATGGCAAATGTTGCTGACTTGGTGGATTTGCACAACTTGAAGGGAAAGGCTTTATATGAGAAAAACGTTCGCTATTTTCTCGGAAGTGATAAATCTGACGTAAACAAGGGCATACAAAAAACTCTTCGTGAAGACCCTTCTGCTTTCTTCTATTTGAACAACGGTGTGACAGCGCTTTGTACCGACGTAAGTGCAAAAGATAGAAAGGCCAGCCGCCGGCGCCTAAAGGTTCGAGGTCTTTCCATCATCAATGGTGCGCAAACGGTTGCCTCTGCTGCTGAGGTCATGGCTCAACCCAATCCTCCGGACATTAGCAATGCGCGCGTAATGCTTACGCTCATCAAGGCAAATGCCGATGGCAGCTTCGGGCCCCGTGTAACGAGGGCGCGAAATAGTCAAAACACGGTTTCGGTGGCCAATTTCGCTTCTCAAGACCCTACCCAAGAACGTCTCCGCCAAGAGTTGAGTGGTTTGGGAATCTCGTATCACTTCCGGCCTGAAGCAAACGCAACGCCTGACGCGACAAGTATCCTCTTGGATGAAGCCGTAACGGCATTGTCTTGGCTCGCGGTTGATGCGCGTTTCCCTGTATGGCTTAAGTCAGGGAAGGGTGATGTTTACAACACCGAGTCAGATGCATACAAAACCCTATTCACTGAAACGCTTGCGGGCGCTCATTTGGCCAATGCGGTGTACTTTTCGCGGACGATTCACGAATTGCTGAAGCAAGCGGATCGAAGCAGTGTAGGAACAGAGCGCTTGGTGTACCGACACGGGTTGCACGCAATTGGATGGGCCTACATAAAGCGTGTACGCAGTTTGATCGAAGTCCCAGAGCCGGTTAACCCTGCCAGTATTGCGGCAAAAATAAGTGTTTCTTTTGATGAGCATCGGCAGCGCGCATTTGATAGGTTTCCGAAATACGGCAAAGGTCCGCTTGCTTTTTTCAAGAGTCAAGGTGATACAACGCCTTACTTGCTGAATCTGTTGGAGATGGCTTGTGCGAATCAAGATCCGCAAACGCTGGCTCCGCTGAAGGCAAGTGCGATAGATAAGCCTTTCCCGCATGTTCAGTTGCTAAAGTATCTGTCTCAACATGCGGCTCAAATTTGAGTCGGACCAGTCATGCAAAAACTAGAACTCACCTGGATCGGAAAAGACCAGCGGCCGCGGCTGGAACCGCGCATTTTGTTGGAAGACCCGGCGCGCAGTTACCACGCCAGGCAGCGCGTGACAGACAAGGACATTTTTGACAACCGCCTCATCAAGGGCGACAACCTGCTGGCGCTGAAAGCCTTGGAGGCGGAGTTTGCTGGAAAGGTGAAGTGCGTGTTTATTGACCCGCCGTACAACACCGGCAGCGCTTTTACGCATTACGACGATGGGCTGGAGCACTCGATTTGGTTGGGGCTGATGCGCGACCGATTGGAAATCATCCGCCGTTTGCTGGCTGACGATGGTTCGCTGTGGATCACGATTGATGACAACGAGGCGCATTACCTAAAGGTCATTTGTGACGAAGTTTTTGGTCGAAGAAATTTTGTTGCCAATGTTGTTTGGCAAAAAAAATATGCTCCTGCCAATGACTCGATTTGGCTGAGCGACAGCCATGACCACGTATTGCTATATGCAAAAGTGAAGGATGTTTGGCGACCTAACAAGCTTAGTCGCACAGAAGATCAAGACAAGCTATACAAAAATGAGGATAACGATTCGCGCGGTCCTTGGATGTCTGATAACTATACCTGTGCAAAGACTGCAGATGAGCGCCCGAATTTGTATTACGCAGTCACGAATCCAAACACGGGAGAGGAAATTTGGCCCAAGCGCACGCGTGTCTGGGCATTTGATCGAAAGGCCCATGAGAGGCATATCGCTGAGAACATGATCTATTGGGGGAAGAATGGCACCAATAGCACTCCGCGACTGAAGAAGTTCAAGGAAAACCTTCGATCAACCGGCAGAGTCGCAGCCACAATTTGGTTGCATGAGGAGGTTGGTCACAATCAAGACGCTAAGCGCGAGCAGTTAGCGCTGAACTCTCACTCTCCGTTTACAACACCCAAACCAGAGAAGCTACTTCTCCGTATCTTGGAGATTGCCACCAACCCCGGCGACCTCGTCCTCGATTCCTTCGCCGGTTCCGGAACCACAGGTGCAGTCGCCCACAAAATGGGCCGCAGATGGATCATGGTGGAGCTGGGCGAGCATTGCCACACGCACATCGTCCCACGCCTGCAAAAGGTCATCGACGGGGAAGACCCTGGTGGTGTCACCCTGGCCACGAGCTGGCAGGGCGGTGGAGGCTTTCGCTATTACGAGCTGGCCCCTACCCTGCTGGCTACCGACCGCTGGGGCAACCTGGTCATCAACCCCGAATACGACGCGGGCATGCTGTCCGCCGCAATGTGCAAGCTGGAGGGCTTTGACTACGTGCCGTCCGAAACGCTGTGGTGGCAGCACGGCCACAGTAGCGAGCGCGACTTCATCTACGTCACCACCCAGACCTTGAGCGCCGAACAGCTCGAAGCGTTGGCAGACGAGCTGGGCGCAGAGCGCAGCCTGCTGGTGTGCTGCGGTGCCTACCGGGGCGTGACGGCGGCACAAGCCGCCCAGCGCTGGCCGCAGCTCACCATCAAGAAAATCCCCAAGATGGTGAAAGACCGCTGTGAGTGGGGCCACGACGACTACAGCCTGAATGTGGCCAACCTGCCGATGGCACAAAAGAAGCCAATAGAGCCTGCGCAGGATGATTTGTTTACAGGGGGAGATGCATGAGTCAACGCGAAGTTAACGCGATAACGGGCCGTCTGAGCCTGCGCGCGCCGCAAGCAGAGTCACTGTCTAGGTTGGCCCGGGCCATAGAGGCCAGCCCACTGACCTTGAAGCACGACCGCGACAGCGCGGAGGTGGCTGATGTACTGAAGGTGCTGCAAGGCGAGTTCGCAACGCTGCAAGACTTTGAGCGGGACTTCCCCTCGCTGTGTTTTGCACTGGCCACGGGGGTGGGCAAGACACGGTTGATGGGCGCGTTCATCAGCTACCTGTATGCAGCGCATGGCATCAAGCATTTCTTTGTGCTGGCGCCCAACCTGACGATTTACGACAAGCTGATTGGCGACTTCACCCCCAACACGCCCAAATACGTGTTCAAGGGCGTAGCAGAGTTTGCGGCGTACCCGCCTGAGATCATCACTGGAGACAACTACGAAGAGCGTGCTCAAGCGCTGGGCGATTTGCTCTCGCCTGTCACCATCAATATCTTCAACATCGCCAAGATCACGTCGGAGGTGAGGGGCGGCAAGGCTCCGCGCATCAAGCGGTTGAGCGAGTACATCGGTGAAAGCTACTTCGACTATCTGGCCAGTTTGCCCGATTTGGTACTGTTGATGGATGAGTCGCATCGCTACCGTGCCACAGCGGGGCTACGGGCCATCAACGACCTGAAGCCTTTGCTAGGACTGGAGTTGACGGCTACGCCGTTTGTGGAGACCGCCAAAGGCCCGGTGCCGTTCAAAAACGTGGTGATGGACTACCCGCTGGCCCGCGCCATGGAAGACGGTTTTGTCAAAGAGCCGGCAGTGGTGACGCAGCGCAACTTTGATGCCAAAACCATGCCCCCCGAAGAAGTGGAGCGCGTGAAATTGCAAGACGGTGTGCGAATGCACGAGGCCACCAAGGTGGAGCTGAAGACCTATGCCCGCACCTACGGAGTGAAAGAGGTCAAACCTTTCATGCTGGTGATTGCGCGGGACACCACCCACGCCAGCATGCTGTTGGCGCAGCTGCAATCCGACAGCTTTTTCTCTGGCCGCTACCGCAACAAAGTGATCCAGGTGGACAGCAGCAAGACAGGCGCGGAAGAAGAAGAGATGGTGCGCAAGCTGCTGGCGGTGGAGAGTGTGGATGAGCCCACAGAAATTGTCATTCACGTGAACATGCTTAAAGAGGGCTGGGATGTGACCAACCTCTACACCATCGTGCCCTTGCGCGCCGCGAATGCGCGCACGCTGGTGGAGCAATCCATAGGCCGGGGGCTGCGTCTGCCATATGGCAAACGCACCGGGGTGGATGCGGTGGACCGCCTGAGCATCATTGCGCACGACCGGTTTCAGGAAATCATTGATGATGCCAACAAGGCCGATTCGCCCATCAAGCTCAAGACCTTGATTCTGGATGCTCCTGGTGCAGGTGACGACCGGCCGCAGAGTGTGACGGTGGCATCGAACTTGACTGCAGCCTTGGGGTTAACAGGCTCCAGTGGTGCGCCCCAGACCAACGCACTAGGCACAGTGGGGGCGCCTTTGATGGGTAGTGCCTTGCCTTTATCGACCGGGACACCTGTTTTCACTACCGACCGTGAGCGCCAAGCGGCCGCAGTAGTGATGGAGGTACTGGCCAGCTATGAGGTGAAGACAACGGACGCACCTACGCGGCAGGCATTTCTAGGCGCTGAGCTACAGGCCAAGATTGCAGACGCCGTGCGTGAAAAGCTGCCTCCGGCCCAAAGCGATTTGCCCTTGGGTGAAGCGGCACCGCCTGAGCTGGATTTGCAGGCGGTGGTGCGGCGCGCGGTGGAGGTGGTGGTGAAGCAAACCATCGACATCCCGCGCATTGCGGTGGTGCCCAAGGGAGAGGTGACTAGCGGCTTTAAGCCCTTTACGCTGGACGTAAGTGGGTTGCACCTGCAGCCTAAAGATCGGTCTTTGGTGGGGCAAAACTTGCGCGACCACAAGCAGTTCACCTTTACAGCGCAGGCGGGCATCGTGGAGCGGCGATTGGAAGACTACATCGTCCACACCCTGATAGACCGCGACGATATCGACTACATCACCCAGAGCAGCTTGTTGTACGACTTGGCCGGGCAAATGGTGGCCCATTTGCGCAGCTACCTGAGCGATGAAAACGAAGTGCGCAATGTGCTGGACTTGGACCGTCAATTGATTGCCGACAACATCTACGCACAGATGCAGGCCCACTTCTATGAATCCGCTACTGAATATGCGGTCGAAGTGCGGCGCGGATTTACCGCTCTCAAGGAGCCAACCTATACCGTGGGTGCAGGTCAGGTCGTACGCGATTTCCGGGATACGCCTGAAGACTTAAGTCGCATTAAACAGATGGTGTTCGGTGGCTTCAGTCGCTGCCTTTACCCGCTGCAAAAGTTTGACTCCGATACCGAGCGCAAGTTTGCAGTGCTGCTCGAACGGGATGCTGACAAGTGGCTCAAACCTGCCAAGGGGCAATTTCAGATGTTCTACAAGCTCGGTGTTGAACAGCCGGAGTACGTGCCCGACTTTGTGGCGGAAACTGCGCAATTCTTGTTGATGGTAGAGACCAAGGCGCGCAACGAGCTGGGGAGCGACGAGGTTAAAGCCAAGGCGCAGGCCGGAGCGCTTTGGAGCAAACATGCTACGGACCACGCTAGCACTACAGGTGCCAAACCCTGGAAATACCTGTTGATTGCGCATGATGTGGTTACGGAAGACAAGCGTCTTGTGGATTTTCTACAGTTTGAGACTACAGCACCGTAGCCTGCCGCACAGCATGTGCCCACTGCGCCATGCGCTCTTGCACTTGATTGGAAGGCAGTTTGGGCTCAAAGGTGCGGTCCACTCGCCAGTGGGCGCTGAGCTCTGCCGTGCTGGCATAAAAGCCCGTGCCCAGCCCCGCCAAATACGCCGCACCCAGCGCTGTGGTTTCTATCACCTGAGGCCGCACCACGGGTATGCCCAGCAAGTCGGCCTGAAACTGCATCAAGAAATCATTGGCGCAGGCACCACCATCCACCCGCAGCTCCCGCACCGGGCTGCCGCCGTGCGCCACTGCGTCACTACTCATCGCATCCAGCAACGCCGCACTCTGGAAGGCAATACTCTCCAGCGCCGCGCGGGCAATGTGGGCCACCGTGGTGCCACGGGTCATGCCGGTGATGGTGCCGCGTGCCTCGGCGTTCCAGTAGGGTGCGCCCAGGCCGGTGAAGGCGGGAACCATCATCACTCCTCCAGAGTCCGGCACACTTTGGGCCAAGGCTTGTACCTCGCTGCTATTGGTGATGGCGTGCAGGCCGTCGCGCAGCCACTGCACCACAGCACCGCCCACAAACACACTGCCTTCAATGGCGAACTCCGGACGCGGGCCAATCTGCGCGGCGCTGGTGGTGAGCAGGCCGTTGTGCGAGGTCTGAAACCGCTCGCCAGTGTGCATCAGCATGAAGCAGCCCGTGCCATAGGTGTTTTTAGCCATGCCCGCGCTAAAGCAGGCCTGGCCAAACAAGGCGCTTTGCTGGTCCCCCGCCACACCGCCGATGGGAATGGCAGCGCCCAACAGGTCGGCCTGCACATGACCAAAAGCCGCGCTGGAGGGGTGTACCGCTGGCATCAGGCTGGCAGGAATATTGAGCAACTCCAGAAGTTCGGCATCCCACTGGTTGGTATGCACGTTGAACAGCATGGTGCGCGACGCATTGCTCACATCGGTCGCATGGACGGCCTGCGCGCGGGTGCGCTCATCGCTACCCCCGGTCAACTGCCACATGAGCCAACTGTCTACCGTGCCAAAGGCCAACTCACCTGTTTGCGCCTGGGCGCGTGCGCCGGGCAAATGGTCCAGCAGCCATTGCAGTTTGGTGCCTGAAAAATAGGCATCCACCAGCAGGCCGGTCTTGGCCTGGATCAACGCGGCCTTGCCATCGGCGCGCAGCTGGGCACATACGGGCTCAGAGCGGCGGTCTTGCCAGACGATGGCATGGTGTATCGGCTGGCCGGTCTTGCGGCTCCACACCACCGTGGTCTCACGCTGGTTGGTGATGCCGATGGCGTGAACCTGGCGGGCATGCAGCCCGGCTTTGGCCAAGGCATCGCGCGCGGTGGCCAGCTGTGTGCGCCAGATTTCTAGCGGGTCATGTTCCACCCAACCGGGCTGCGGGTACATCTGCGGCAGCTCTTGTTGGGCCATGGCGATGATCTGGCCACCCCGGTCGAAGATGATGCTGCGCGAACTGGAGGTACCTTGGTCAAGAGCGAGCAGGTAGGTCATGAAAAATGCTTTTCAAAAGAGAGTAAACGTGACAGGATGGGCGACAGGATAGCCAAAAATCAACTGCATGACATCCGCGCCAACCCTCCATCCCACGCCTTTAGCCACACACCGCCGTGACCTGCTGGCGCGCCTGCGCCAACCGCAGACCTATGACCTGGCTATTGTTGGCGGTGGTGCTACCGGCCTGGGTGTGGCGCTGGACGCCGCACTGCGCGGCCTGCGCGTGGTGCTACTGGAGTCGCACGATTTTGCCAAGGGCACCTCGTCCCGCGCGACCAAGCTGGTGCATGGCGGTGTGCGCTATCTGGCGCAGGGCAATATTGGGCTGGTGCGTGAGGCCCTGCACGAGCGCACCAACCTGCTGCACAACGCGCCGCACCTGGCCCAGCCATTGCCTTTTGTCATGCCGGGTTACCGGTGGTGGGAATCGCCGTTCTATGGCGCGGGCCTGAAAGCCTATGACCTGCTGGCCGGTGACGCGGCCTTGGGACCCACAGAATTTTTGAACACGGCGCGCACCCGCACGCTGCTACCCACCGTCAACCCCCAGCATCTGCGGGGTGGCGTCAAATACTGGGACGGCCAATTTGACGACGCCCGGCTTGCGCTAGCGCTGGCGCGCAGCGCTGCAGCCCAGGGTGCGCTGCTCGTCAACTACTGCGAAGCATCGGGCCTTCTGCACGAGGGTGGCAAGGTAGTGGGCGTGCGTGCGCGCAACAACGATGACAGCAGCGACAGTGGTCAGGTCTTGGAGGTGCGCGCCGACTGCGTGGTCAACGCCACAGGCGTCTGGGTGGACGCCTTGCGCCAACAGGACGGCGCGGCCTGCGGCAGAAACACGGCGTCCATGGTGGCGCCCAGCCAAGGGATTCACCTGGTGGTGGACAAAGAGTTTTTCCCCGGCGACCACGCACTGCTAGTACCCAAGACGGCAGATGGCCGCGTTCTGTTTGCCGTGCCCTGGTTGGGCAAAGTGATTTTGGGCACCACAGACACACCGCGCCATGATGCGGCGCGTGAGCCAGAGCCGTTTGGCAACGAGGTGGCCTTCATCCTGGGTGAAGCTGCCCGCTACCTGCAGCGCGCGCCTGGGCGCAATGATGTACGAAGCATCTGGGTAGGCTTGCGGCCCTTGGTCAAGCCGCCGCAAGACGATGGAGCGCATGCCGACACAGAGACCAAAGCGATCAGCCGTGAGCACACCGTGCGCATCAGTAAATCAGGTTTGGTGACGGTGACCGGGGGCAAGTGGACTACCTACCGATCCATGGCCGAGGACGTGCTCAACAAATGCGTTGCCGCGCGGCTGTTGCCAGAAGTAGCCCCTTGCTCAACCGCCCAACATCGATTGATTGGCGCGCCCACCGCAGGGGCAGCCGCGACCAGTGTCAGTGCCCCGCCCGGCATCCACCAATACGGCACTGAGGGCCCATGGGTGGAGCAACTGCCCGGCAGCAGCCACCTGCTAGCCCCCAACTTGAGCGAAGCCATGGTGCGCTTTGCCGTGCGCTACGAATACGCCCGCACGGTGGAAGACGTGCTGGCGCGGCGCAACCGGCTGCTGTTTCTGAATGCACATGCGGCGGCGCAAGCGGCCCCGGCGGTGGCTGAGGTCATGGCACACGAGCTAGGGCACCGGGTGCCGATTGGCGGGTTTTTGACGCTGGCACGGCGTTATGGGACGTTGCCTTAGGCCGTGAATAGTC
This sequence comes from uncultured Rhodoferax sp., assembly GCA_964468905.1. GTDB lineage: Bacteria > Pseudomonadota > Gammaproteobacteria > Burkholderiales > Burkholderiaceae_C > Allorhodoferax. The sequence continues at coordinate 10,821 of CAYXWW010000095.1, forward strand.
GTCCCACACACGGTCGGTGCTGACAGTTAATCCAAGTAGTTTGCGAAAATCCAAGAACCCCCATTCAGGAGAACCCCATGGTCAGCAAGAACACGATTTGCATTTGGTACAACGGCACTGCATTAGAGGCAGCTAGGTTCTACGCCGCGACGTTCCCGGACAGCACGGTTGATGCCATTCACCACGCACCCGGCGACTACCCTTCTGGCAAGCAGGGCGATGTGCTGACGGTGCAGTTCACCGTGATGGGCATCCCGTGCCTAGGCCTGAACGGAGGACCCATGTTCACGCACACCGAGGCGTTCTCGTTCCAGGTTGCGACGGACACCCAAGAAGAGACCGACCGACTGTGGAACGCCATCATCGACAACGGTGGTCAGGCAAGCCAATGCGGTTGGTGCAAAGACAAATGGGGCCTGTCATGGCAGATCACCCCGCGTGCCCTCATGGACGCCATCAGCAACCCCGATCCTGCGGCGGCCAAGCGCGCATTTTCTGCCATGATGGAGATGACGAAGATCGACATCGCAACAATTGATGCGGCTGTGCGCGGCTGACAGCTTGCTGATACTGACACCCTTCGAGCGCACACAGGTCACAAACGAATTGACACCTAGCCCTCTAGGAATGCGCGCCACACGCTCCTATATTAATAGCAACAACCAATTGCAGTTGATACCCCACAGTGCTGCACAATAAGCCATAGCCTGTGGTGGTGGCGGTCTTGGCATTCGCCAAATCAAGCTTGGCCCAGTGATATTTGTCGTGAGCAAAGCCTGGGAAACTTTGCAGCGAATCCACCTCCACGACGGTCACGCACGCCGCTCGAGAGTTGGCCAACAAATCCCTCAGCGCGTCTATTCGTTTCTAGGCGAGCTGTTGCCTCTAACCGCTACATACGGCAACGCATGCCCCTCAGACGCTGCCGGAACGCCAACACCCAACATGGCCGACAACGTGGGCGCAATGTCCACCACTTCCACCCGTTGGGCAACACGCCCGGCGCCGATCCACGTGGGGCCGTAGAGCAGGATGGGCACCTGGGTGTCATAGTCATACGGCGAACCATGCGCGGCACCCCTGCCGCCTAGCCCAAAGGCCCATAGGGGTTTGAGGACGAATTGCACCTCGCCCGATACATCCGGGTGCCAGGACCTTTCGATCTGCGCAAAGAATGACTCACCGGAGCGACTACCGTCCAGTAACTCAGCGCGCGTATACGCAGTAGCAATACCGGGCTGTTCCAGCAGCACTGCGCGCGCTGCTTGTGCCACTATGCTCAGGTCGTACTTCTTGTTCGCAATCAAATTTTTGTCCAACAAAATAGTGGAGCCAGAGAAACCTATGGCCCACACACCGGAACCCACGCGCTGCGACAGCCCACGGTTGATGCTTTCCAATAGTTGCGCTCCATCCAATCGACCCGCAGACTTACCTTGTTTCAAACTGGCTTCAACAGAGGGCATAAAGCCATGGTCTGCCGTCAACACCAGCAGATATTTATCTTTGCCAATGCGGGCATCCAAGTCGTGGAAAAAGCTTTGCAGCAAGCGGTCCAGCTGCAATAGGTGGTCGTGCGACAGCCTCGACTCCGCACTGTAGGCATGGTTCACATAGTCATGGCCCGACAAGCTGATCGACAAAATATCCGGCGCATCATCCTGGCCTAGCTTTTCACCTTCCACCGCCGCCCGGGCAAAATCCAAGGTGAGTGCGTCACCAAAGGGCCCACGCAGCAAGGAGCCATAGAAGTTTGGCCCCGGTGCCGCATCGTCCACAGCGCTGTAGCGCATGGGCAGGCTACCACCCGCAGGGCCATACCACGGCTGGTTGTCGGGCAATGACCTGGCATAAGCGGCATCTGGCAACAGCGCTTTCCATTCGCTTCGGAAATAGCGGTCTGCAGGTCGGGATGCGTTAAAGGCATCGACCCACGCCGGGTGCTTTGCCATGTAGTACGTGGTGGACGCAAACTGCCCGGTGCTACCCATGTACATATAGGCCGTGCCACTCTTACCAGCGGGCAGAATGGCCCCACGGTCTTTGCCCGAGACTGCAAGTACTTTGGACTGGGGGTTGGTGTGGCGCAGCACATCACCTACGGTCTCGACTTTCAGGTTTCTGGGGCTCGTGCCATCCAAGGCTTGTGTTGAATGGTTGAGGTATTGGGCCGACGTATCCCCCACACAATACACACGCTCCCCGGTCTGTGGGTTACGCCATTCATTGGCAATGATGCCGCTGCGGTGGGGATAGGCTCCGGTCAACAGCGCTGCATGACCCACGGCGGTAACGGTATGGGCGTGCCCATGGTGGGCATTAGCAAACCAGGTACCACGCTGCAAGAAGCGGTTGAAGCCATCAGGTGCCAGCTGGTCGCGATAGTCCAAGACCTGGCGTTGCGGCAGCCCGTCAATGGTGATGACAACCACAAGGCGGGGAGGCTTTCGATGGGCCTCAGCAGTGATGGGCTTTGGGGCTTGTGCGGCAGCATGGAGCGCTGCCATGCCCATCAACAAAAAGAATACATAGCGCATGCAGGGCCTCGTTTAGCAGTGGTTGGGGCGATTATCCCCAGACCAGGGCCGTGCGCTGCGGCAGGCCGAACGTCAATTCAGATACGACTCAGCCACGTCCTCAAAATCTTCGGCATCGATCGCGGCATCAAAAGCAGCGCGGCTCGCGAGTGCTTCCTTGGTATAGGGAATCAGTGGTTTGTCCAGTGGACGCAGTTTGTGGCGACGCAGGCCGCGCAATTGTTGGGAGCGTTCCATGGTCTGCAAAACCAGTTCGGGCTCCATCATCAGACTGAAGGGGTTGAGTGCCAGTGCGGTAGTGGTCATGGTGGTTCTCCAGTTACATCGGTAGGCCAATCAGAAGGTTTGGCGCTTGATGCAACTGTAGTCACGGACCCTCGAAACTGGAGTCAGCAAACGGCTGGAAAGTTTGTAGGAATTTGCCTTACAGGGTGGAAACCATGGGGTTCAGGCCCCCACTCCCCCCAGCCCCCTCGCCCCGCCGGGCGAGGG
>CAYXWW010000096.1:0-13814 GCA_964468905.1 uncultured Rhodoferax sp.
AAGAACACTGCCACAGCAGCCGCCACTATCAATCGATTCATCCCATACTCCTTTGTGAATTTCAATTACTTCTGCATCGGGCCCCAATCGGGCTCGCGTATGTCACCATTTTTCCCCGCCAAGCGCGCTTTGATCTTTCCATCCAGCGTGGTTGTCATCAATGCTTCGCGGCCGAGTTGGTGCGTAGCATAAATGATGAGACGGCTGTTGGGCGAGAAACTGGGGTTTTCATCGGCTGTGGTGTCGGTAATTGCATTCACTGCTCCTGTAGACAGGTCCATCACATGCAACTTGAAAACCCCGCTAACCCTTGAAATGTACGCCAACCACTTGCCGTCAGGGCTTACCGATGGCGAAATGTTGTACGTTCCCGTAAAAGTAACGCGCTCTGCGTTGCCACCCGACGACGCCATGCGATAAATTTGTGGTGCGCCACCTCGATCGCTCACAAAGTAGATGGATTTCCCATCCGCGGTGAAAGTGGGCTCCGTATCAATGGAACTATTCTGCGCCAAGCGACGCGGTTCGCCCCCATTGGAATCAATCAAATAGAGCTGCGAGCCACCGTCACGTGTCAACGTAACGGCCAGCGTCTTGCCATCCGGGGACCACGCGGGGGCACTATTGGACCCCTTGAAATTGGCCACCAAACGGCGCTTTCCAGACGCCACGTCATGGACAAAAATAACCGGCTTGCGCGACTCAAACGACACATAGGCGAGCTGCGTGCCATTGGGTGCCCATGAGGGTGAAATGATGGGCTCAGCGCTATTGAGCGCACTTTGCGCGCTTTCACCATCAGCGTCTGCAACCCACAGGTTGAAGCTTTGACCGGCTTTGGTGACATAGGCAATGCGTGTAGAGAATATGCCTTTATCGCCGGTCATTTTTTCGTAGACAAAATCAGCGATACGGTGCGCAACCAAACGCAGGTCCCCACTCACCACCGCATAACTCTGCCCACCCAAGTCCTGGCCTTTGACCACATCCCACAAGCGCATCCGCACGTCAAAACGGCCATCGACCAATCTAGTAATACTGCCAGTGACTAGTGCATCCGCCCCCTTTTGGCGCCAGGTTGAGACATCAGGCCTTGCGCCCTCATCCATCGCAATGCCGCCCATATCAATGCCGCGAAACTGCCCGCTGCGCTCCAAATCGGCCTGCACGATGCTTGCAATCTTTTGCGGCGCTGCATCCTCGCCTCGGAACGCAGCAATGGCGATAGGCACCTGGGTCAATCCGACGCCAGACACTTCCACGCGAAACTGCCCCCAAGCTGATCCACAAACAATACTTGCAATAAAAACCAAAAAATGACGTTTCAACATCGTTGCATTATCCCAGTGTTGTGATGACCGCATCATCGTTCATGCGTGGTTGTGAAAATCCCAGCGTCGGTTGGGTCACCGTAGTCTTTGCACGTGCGTGCACGGTATCTGCGTTTTGCGAGGCCCGGTTGCGTGCCGCATCGGGATGCCACAGGTGATAAACCTCCGTCGCACAAAATCCATTTTTGCGAGCAATACCGCTGTTGTGCAAACGCAAAACAAAATCCGCGTCCTCATGCCCCCAACCAACAAATGATTCGTCAAATCCGTTGACGCGTTCATAGTCGGTACGCCAAACGGCAAGATTGCAGCTGCGTATGCCCTTCCAGGAAAAGTGGCGATCAATACGCATCCGCATATCGGGCAAACGCACTAGACCCGTGAGTTTGCTCGCGCGCCCTTTTAGTCTTTCCCGTAACCAAAATGCCGCCGATCGTCCGGTAATGGCCACATCTTGCCGAACCACTGCATCGGTCAGTGGCGGTGACAAAAACACGCGGCTTCCATTCACAAAATACCCCGGCTCTGCCAATTGCTTATGGCGGGCTACAAAGTCCACATCGGGCACGCAGTCGCCATCCAGAAAAACGATGTACGGCCCCTTGGAGGCCGCCACCCCCCGATTGCGGTTGCGCGATGCAGTAAACCCCTCGTCTGGTTGCCACACGTGGACCACGCGTAAACGCTGGGCCACTGCAGACTCCCGAATCGCCTTTTGGTGCTCTGGGCGCGAGCCATCGTCTGCAACAATCACTTCAAAATGCCGATCTGTCTGGCTTTCCAACCCCCGCAACACTGCCAACAAGGCGTCGCTACGGTTATAGGTCGTGATCACCACGGAAACAAAAAGGGATGCATTCATTTTGAACTAGACTACGCGGCTGGCAACCGTCTGCTGCCTGCCTAAGTGGCCGAATACTACCACCCCCCGATGCGCAAAATTTCCGTCTACATCATCGCCTACAACGAAGCTGAAAAGGTCGCAGCAACCATAGAAAGCGCGAAATGGGCAGACGAAGTCATACTCGTTGATTCTTGGAGTACCGACGGCACGCCCGAGATTGCAACGCGCATGGGCGCCAAGGTTGTACAAGTAGAGTTCAAAGGCTTTGGCGACCTGCGCAACCACGCCATTGCCGCATGTTCACACGAGTGGATTTTCAGCCTGGATGCCGACGAACGCTGCACGCCACAGGCCGAGCAAGAGATTCGCACCGTCATCAACAGCCCCGACGCACTGGACGCCTATTGGATGCCACGGCGCAACTATTTCATGGGGCGCTGGATTCGGCACTCTGGCTGGTACCCCAATTACCGACAACCCCAATTGTTTCGCAATGGCGCAATGGCCTATGACCTGAAACCCGTCCATGAAGGCTACGTGCTGAAATCCGACAAGCCAATTGGTCATCTGCACCATGCCATTTGGCAGTTCCCTTTCAAGAACATGGCTGAAGTGATGCACAAGTCCAATCGGTACTCCACCTTGGGTGCGCAAAAGATTGTCGACAAAAAGATATCCATGTGGACTGCCCTCACCCATGGTCTGTGGTCGTTTGTAAAGCACTACATATTCAAGCGTGGTTTCCTCGACGGGTGGGCAGGCTTTGTCATCGCCGTTGGCAATTTTGAAGGCACGTTTTACCGATACGTGAAGGCGATCGAGCTGCAAAAAGGCAACGCATGGCAGGCACCGTCTGCCCCACCACCCGATGCCTGACATGCAACCCACGCGCTGGAATTTCCGCCTTGGTCTGGTCTGCCTGTCGGCAGTGTCCGTCAGCCTGCCAATGGCCTGGATCAGTTTGGCCAAAGTGTTGGTTATTGTGACTGCCTTGGTCCTTCTTATCGTGCAGTGGTCGCAGCACCGCAACGATGCGCAAATGCGGCAGTTATGGACACCGAGGTGTATAGCCCTTTTGCTCGTGGCATCAGTATGCAGCCTGTTGTGGACAGGCGCAGATCTGCCAACCGCACTGGAAGCATTGCTCAAACACGTCAAGCTGCTGGAAATAGCGCTATTGGTCTTACTGGTGCGCAATCGCGCTGAGGCGCGCCTTGGCATGGCTGCATTTGTCATAGGCCAGGTTTTTGTTTTGGTGAGTTCTTGGCTCATGTTTCTGGGCGTGCGAATACCGTGGCATGCCAATGCGCCAACGCCTTATGTGGTTTTTTCGACCTATCTGGACCAGTCCATCATGTTTGCGACCAGCGCCAGTGTTTTTTGGTACTTGCGCGGTGACAAGCCATGGACTCCATGGGCCGGTGCAGTTTTGGCGATCCTTGCATTGGCCAACACACTGCTCCTGCTGGAGGGGCGCAGCGGTTATGTCGTCGCACTGACAGCTTTGGCTTTGGCAACCATGTGGTCCATGCCCCCACGCTTGCGGCTGGCAGCACTGGTGGTCACGCCTTTTGCCGCGCTTTTGGCGCTCGTACTGGGATCTTCACAAGTGCAAGAGCGTGTTGCAACCATGCTGCGCGAGAGCCAGGCCTACGCATCGGCACAAACAGTCCATGTGGAGAGTTCGTCCGGCTGGCGCTTGAATGCTTGGCGACGTTCGGTCCAAGCCATGCAGGAAAAGCCTCTGACAGGCCATGGCGTAGGCGCGTGGACGCCTACTGTCAAACGCATCGAGGGCGAATCCGCGACGCGGGTTTTTGGCGAAGGCAACCATAGCAACCCGCACCAAGAGTTCCTTTTGTGGGGTGTGGAACTGGGTGTGGGCGGCATCCTGCTGTTGCTTGCAACATTTGCCTGCATGGTGCGTGATGCGCTGCGCTTTCCCTCTGCCATCCAGCGCGCACTGCTGGCCGTGCTGGCCGCCACAGCGGTAGCCTGCCTTTTCAACTCAGCCTTGTATGACGATCTCATGGGAGACTACTTCTGCGTATGCCTGGGCCTGTTGATGGCATGGGGAACACGCAGCCTGCCCACTGAAAACCCACCCACCTCACAAGGTGCAGCAGCGGCATGACTGATTTGACTACGCCCAGCGCCCCCACCACGGCACGCACGGCGCGCGCCAGCCTTTTTGCGCGCATGCGCCCACTGTGGGTCTACTTCGGCACCTACCCCGGGACATGGCTCATGGTGTTGATGGGGGCAATCGTTGGCTCAGCAACCGAGCCAATGATCCCTGAACTCTTCAAGCTATTGTTGGATCTGGGGTTTCAAAAGCACGTGCTGGAACTCTGGACCGTACCCGCCGTATTGCTCACCGTTTTCGGCGTGCGCGGGCTTGCAGGGTATGTTGCACAAATTGGTTTATCGCGTATTACCAATCAAGGGTTGGTAACCATGCGGCGCGCCATGTTCAACCAGCTGCTGGTGGCCAACATGCGATTGTTTGGCGACCAGACTTCCAGCGCGCTGTCCAATGCCATCGTGTATGAAACCCAGATTGGCGCGTCCATGCTGGTCAACTCCTTGCTGAGCTTGACGCGCAATGCGCTGACCTTGCTGGCCTTGACCGGCTATTTGTTTTATCTGAACTGGAAACTCACGTTGATCGTGATCGCCGTGTTTCCAGCCGTCGCATGGGTCATGCGCGTGCTCACCGCACGGCTGCATACACTCACCAAAGCCACACAGGATGCAACCGACAGCCTGGCCTATGTGATTGAAGAAAATGTGCTCGCCCACCGCGACATACGCTTGTATGCCGCACAGACCGGGCAGGCCAAACGATTCGAGCAACTGGGCGATTCGCTGCGCCAGCTCGCCATGAAATCTACCGTGGCCGGTGCGGCCATGACACCGATGACCCAAATGCTGGCGGCCATGGCATTGTCCGCAGTTATTTCAGTCGCCCTGGTTCAAAGTGCCAGCAGCGACACGTCGGTCGGCGGCTTTGTTGCCTTCGTCACGGCCATGCTGATGATCATTGCGCCCATACGCCAACTATCGGAAGTGTCCAGCCCTATCACCCGTGGCCTGGCTGCGCTGGAGCGGGGCCTGGCCCTGATTGAAGATGTACCCGCCGAAACCCAGGGCACGTTCGCCACGCCGCGCGCGCAGGGCGATATGGCGTTCAAAGGTGTCTCTGTGCAATACAGCGCGGACGGCACCCCCGTTATTGATAACCTGAGCCTGGCCATCCGCGCCGGGGAGACCATCGCCATTGTGGGCGCATCCGGGGCCGGCAAGACCACGCTGGTCAACCTGCTGCCGCGGTTTGTGGATACGTCCAACGGCGAAATTCTGCTGGACGGCCATGATCTGCGTGACTGGAACCTGCAATCGCTGCGCGCCCAATTTGCATTTGTGAGCCAGCATGTGATCATGCTCAACGACACCATCGCCGGCAACATTGCGTTGGGCATGCCCTTGGAGCGCGATAGAGTCTTGAGCTGCCTGCAGGCGGCCAACTTGCGTAGCCTGATCGACAGCTTGCCACAAGGCATTGACACACTGGTCGGCCACAACGCCATGCAACTGTCTGGCGGGCAGCGGCAGCGCCTGGCCATTGCCCGGGCACTGTACAAAGACGCACCCATTTTGATTTTGGATGAAGCAACATCGGCACTGGACACAGAATCCGAACGCGCCGTGCAAGACGCCTTGCAAGGGCTGATGCGCAACCGCACAACGCTGGTGATTGCCCACCGCTTGTCCACGGTGATGCACGCAACCCGCATAGTGGCCATGGACGCTGGCCGCATCGTCGAGACCGGCAGCCACCAAGAGCTCATCGCGCTGAACGGACACTATGCCCGGCTGTACCATCTGGGACTGGGTTGATGCAAGCGCTGGCCGAGAGGTTAGCAAGGAAATTGGCCGCTAGCCCTCGTGGAATATGCGTGAGCAGCTATTGAATTTGTAGCAGTTTATATGCTCAGCCATCTAAAGTGGGGGCAGCAAGAAGAAAATAGACTGCTGTGGAGGCGGAAGGAGTCACAACCGTGTTGGCTGCAAATTGACTCTTTTAGGTTCAGTGCGGTCATTCGGCTATCCAAACACTTTGCCACACACGGTTCGTTAGCTCTCCAAATTTACCAACAGTCAACTTTAAGGGTGCGCCAAACAATTTGGGGCCAACCCCTTTGCTGCAGGATTGATCTTGCACTCGATACGGTTTGCATTGAAGCGATAGTTTTTATCATAGCCGTTGGACATGGAGGGTGAAACAAATGTCTCAGGGTCCGCATCCTCGATTGCGACGTCCTCGTGGTACACAGCATTCTTGTCTTTGGTGTAGAACGGCTGCAGAACACTGAAGGTTGCGGGGTCTCGGTCAATTTTTTTGTGCATTTTGTATACGGCGGCGGCGTCAGCCGTATATCCATCGCCCAAGGGATACGTTCTGACTGTCGCGGGATTCAACCCAAAAATCTCCTTGCCTTCTAGGTACACAGCGCGTTTGTCTTTGAACAAATATCCGCGAATCTGCGTGATGGTGGCCGGATCTGCGCCAGCAATCGGAATATCGCGGTAGTAGACCCTGTTTTTGTCCTTGGTCATGCCAACACTTGCCTGGATTACCTCGAAGGAAGAAACATCGACGACTAACTTCCTCTCTCGGTTGTAAACGTGCGTACTTGTTCGCGCGTATTCATAGCCGTTCGGAATTTTCTCGAGTCCCTCACCCTCAAGTATCGTTCCCTTGTAGAAGTATTTCCGACCGTCTGTAGCCCAAGGTCCGATCAGCAATCTGCGAAATTCGTCAACGCGGTTCGTGAGGCGTGTAACGCCACTGTAGACTGCACTTTTGTCCTTCGTGTAAACATGATCAATGAACACAAAGGTTTCGGGATCGACACCCACCAAGACTTTCCCTCGATAAACAACATGGTCTTTGTCTCGCGCATAGTCATTGACTAGCCCTCCACACGGCCCCTCTCCGCCATATGGCGAGATATCTCTGAAGGTTACTGCATCCACTCCGACGACTTTCAGTTTTGAATCAGGAGGGCTGCTTGAAAACCAGACCTCTGAGTCTCGAACTGAATAGCTAGATCGCTCTGGCAAGCAGGTCGTTGCACCGACTCCAGATGAAAGCACCGTACTGATCAAAGTCAGAGCCAAGACGCAAAGTGATCGCTTAATCCCCCTCCGAAAAAACTTGGTCATTTCAGTCCGTTTAAAGTTTTAGGTCCTGCAGTGGACCGAATTGTGCACAATGCTCATATGGATTGATTGCAGATCACAGTTTTTTATTCAATAAGCGCTTTTTTGCTTTCGCGATGTGCATGCCTAGCACATAGAGACACAGACATTCACAATGAAATTGGCCCCTAGCCCTCGTAGAATCTGCGTAAGCAGCTATCGATTAGAGAGCACCCGCCGATACATATCCTCTTGCAGCATGGCAATGCGCGGCCAGGCGTGACGCGCGGCAAACTGCAAACCGTGCTCTTGCAATCGCCCTGCCAGAAACGTATCAGTCAGCACGCGGCCCAAAGCTGCGGCCAGGCTCTTGGAATCACGGGGGTCATCCAACACAATGGCATCCACGTCTGCCGTCAATAGCGCCGCAATGCCGCAATACGCCGCGCTGCTCACCACCACGGGCAATCCATGCGCCATGGCCTCCAGCACAACCATTGCAAACGTATCTTCCAGCGTAGGGTGTGCCAAACAGTCTGCAGCCTGGTAGGCCACATCCACAGCAGGCAACGCACCCAAAAAGTAGAAACGCTTGGCCTGTCCGCTGGCCTGCAGCGCCTGTTGCACCAGTGCCGTTTGCGCTGCATTGCCCACCACCGCCACAAAACAGTCTGGCACCAACTGCCCCAATGCCGCGATGAGCGCGGGCAGGCCTTTCTTGCGGAAATCATTCCCCACGAACAGAATGCAACGCCCCTCCAGCGGCAAGCCCAGTTGCGTGCGCGCCGCTGCGCGCTGTTGTGCCGAGCTGGGGCCGGGCACGTCAGCCACCCCGGGGGTGATCACCTCGCACATAGCCCGCGCACGGGGGAAACTGGCCGCCATGACAGGACGCAAAGTTTCAGACGCCAAGGCAATTGCGCGGTTTGGCTTCACGGCGTACCGCGCACGCTCCAGCGCCAGATAGGTGAGCAATCGGGGGCTGGTCACAATTTTGATCCAGCGCAGGGCCAGCCGCCAGGCCACACGCCCATGCAACAGGCTGTAGGTGACCGGCACCACATGCACGGTTTGCACCTGGCCATGCCACGTGTTTTCGTGGGAATGAACGACATCAAAACCGGTGCGGGTCATCCACCACGTGGCCAATGCAAACCACAATTGGTTGATCCACCGTGGCCGCGTGAGCGGCGCTGGCACCCGGTGATAGGTCACACCTGGCCACTGGTGGTCGATGTGTTGGGCAAAGACATGAATCTCATGCCGCTGGGCCAACTGCTCAACCAGCGCAATCGAGTAGCGCTCGGCACCGCCACCGGTGGGTCGAAAAATGCGGTTCAGCACCGCAATGCGCAGCCGCTTGGTCGCCACAGGCGGTTTCGCAGGTGTCATGCGCGGCGCTTGTCTTCGTAGCCCGACACCAACTTCCACCACAACAGGGGGCGGCTGGTGCGGCGCAAGACGGGAACGCGAGGCAATTCCAACATGCGATCACCACGCACGCTGCGGCCGCGCTGCGTGGTTGTCGCAGTCAGGTAACCCGCCTCCTCCACCATGTCCACATGCTCGGGTCGGTACTCGCCATAGGGGTAGCAAAAGTGCTCTACCGGCTGGCCAATAAGGCCCTCCAGGTCTGTCTTGCACTTCAGAATTTCATCATGGCTTGTGAGCGCATCCACCGTGGTTAGCCGCGCATGGTGCCGCGTATGCGCGCCAATCTCTTGCCCACCGTCAATCCATTGGCGCAGGTGCTGCACATTCATCAACCGCGCTGGCGGCACGCCAATACTTTTGTCCCAACTATTGGTGTAGCCCAGCATTTCGCTCACCACATAGCAGGTGGATGAAAAGCCGTACCACTGCAAGGTGGGCAGTGCGTGGGTCAGATTGTTCAGGTATCCATCGTCAAAGGTAATGCCAAACACCTTGCCTCTGCGCGCACCCCGCAAATACGGCTGCAGGGCAGTCATCGATAAACCCTTGTAGCCCAGAGCATGGAGAAATGCCATCTGGCGGTGAAAATCTTCAGGGTGCACGCACAAGCTACCAAACCCCGTGCGTTGCTCCGGCGCAGGTGCAATTTGGTGGTACGTCAGTATGGGTACCGGTTGGTAGCTTTTAGTCAGTTCGGTCACGATCTTGAGGGGGCTTGCATAAAGGCCTATCTACAGCAGGACGATATCGTACTGGTCTTGCCCCATGGCGGCTTCGCTTTGCAAAGACACCGGCTTGCCGATGAATTCGCTCAGGCCAGCCAGGTGCTGACTTTCTTCGTCGAGGAATAGCTCGATGACCTTGGGCGAAGCCACCACGCGGAACTCCCGTGGATTGAACTGCCGGGCCTCGCGCAAAATTTCCCGAAAAATATCATAGGCCACGCTGCGCGGCGTCTTGACAATGCCTTTGCCCTCGCACGACGCACAGGGCTCGCAAAGCATGTGGGCCAACGATTCGCGGGTGCGTTTGCGTGTCATCTCCACCAAGCCCAGCTGGGAAAACCCGCCCGCCATGGTCTTGACCCGGTCCCGCGACAGCTGTTTGCGGAACTCGGCCAGCACAGCTTCGCGGTGGTCTTCCCGCCCCATGTCGATAAAGTCCACGATGATGATTCCACCCAGGTTGCGCAGGCGCAATTGCCGCGCTATAGCTTGCGCTGCTTCCAGGTTGGTCTTGAAAATCGTGTCATCAAAATTGCGTGCACCAACGAACCCGCCCGTGTTGACATCGACCGTGGTGAGTGCCTCGGTTTGGTCCACGATCAGGTAGCCACCCGACTTCAGGTCTACCCTGCGGCCCAGTGCTTTTTCGATCTCTTCGTCAATCGAAAATAAATCAAAAATCGGGCGCTCGCCTTTGTAGTGCTGCAACTTTTCTGCTGCCATCGGCATAAATTCAGCGCCAAAGGACTTCAATGCGTCAAACTGCTCCCGTGAATCGACCCGAATGGTTTGCGTAGCCTCACCCACCATATCGCGCAGCACGCGCTGCAACAGGCTCAAATCCTGATGCAAGAGTGATTGCGGTGGCAAGCGCATCGACGCATCTTTGGTGCGGGCCCAGGCTTTGCGCAAATAGGCAATGTCTTCACCCAGTTCTGCATCGGTGGCGTCCTCGCCATTGGTGCGCAGAATGAAGCCGCCACCCTGTGTGCCAGCCAGCTGTTGCATGCGGGCACGCAATTCGTCCCGTTGATCCTTGGGTATTTTTTGCGACACACCAATATGGTCGTCTTGCGGCAAAAACACCAACAACCGGCCGGCAATACTGATCTGGGTCGACAGGCGTGCCCCCTTGGTCCCAATAGGCTCCTTGATGACTTGCACCATCAACGCCTGGCCTTCAAAGATCTGCTTTTCTATCGGTATAACGGGCGCTGTGCCCTTGGCAATAAACGGTGCCTCGCCATCCGGCTGGCGATGCCACACATCAGCCACATGCAAAAAGGCAGCGCGCTCCAGGCCAATGTCAATAAAGGCCGACTGCATGCCCGGCAGCACCCGCGCTACTTTGCCCAGATAGACATTGCCCACCAGGCCACGCTCCAACGTGCGCTCAACGTGCAACTCTTGCAACGCGCCGTTTTCCAGAATGGCCACCCGGGTTTCCTGCGGCGACCAATTGATCAGAATGTCGTTTTGCATGGGTCGTATTGTGCTTGGCAGTGCGCGCGATTCAGATAGGGAAACCCAGCGACCGCAGGGCCTGCGCCGTCTCAAACAATGGTAAGCCCATGATGCCAGAATAGCTGCCGCTGATGTGGGCGATGTGTGCCGCCGCCCTGCCCTGCACGGCGTAGGCCCCGGCCTTGCCCATGGGCTCACCCGATGCGACGTAGGCGGCAATGTCCGACGGACTCCACTCCGCAAAAGTCACCCAGGACTCGCTACACGCCGCAACATGCTCATCGCCCCATCCCAGCGCGACCGCTGTCATCACGTGATGCGGTCGATTGGAAAGCGCCAACAACATACGCTTGGCATCTTCCGCGTTCTCGGGCTTGCCAAAAATGCTGCGCCCCAGGGCCACCGTGGTATCGGCACACAAAATAGGCGCTGCCGGCAAATTGCGCAACTGCAAGCGCTGTTTGGCGGCCTGCAGTTTCAACCCCGTGACCCGCTGCACATAGGTCTTGTGTGCCTCGTTGCGCAGCACCACTTCCAGCGCCTCGGAGTCTTCGTCCGCGTCAGGCAGCAGCAGCGTATGGCGCACACCCAGCTGGTCCAGCAACTGGCTGCGCCGTGGGCTTTGTGACGCGAGGTAGATGAAATCGGGCATGGATGAGGTCATAGCATGAGCGCCGCCGGGCCGCCCCAAGGCGCGAAGGCCCCCTCGGGGGGCAGCGAAGTACACGAAGTGACGAGCGTGGGGGCCATATTACTCGCAGTGGTACGGATGGTTGGCATTCACCGACCACGCGCGGTAGAGCTGCTCGATCAATAGCACCCGGGCAAAGGCATGGGGCAAAGTCAAGTCTGACAGGCGTATGCGTTCGTGCGCCGCCTGCCGGAAGGCTGGCTCCAACCCGTCTGGCCCACCAATGATGAGCGCCACATCGTCACCACCGAGTTGCCAGTCTCTAAGCTTGGACGCCAAGGCTAGTGTGGTCACCGTGGTACCCCGCTCGTCCAGCGCCACAATCCGCGCGCCCTTGGGGATAGCGGCCTCAATACGGGCGCGTTCCGCGGCGTAGAGGGTGTCCAGGGTTTTAGAACCCCGCGGCTCGGTCTTGACCGCCTTGAGCTCTACTTTGAGCTCATGTGGAAAACGCTTGGCGTAGTCATCCCACGCCGTTTGTGCCCAATCGGGCACTCGCTGACCGACGGCAACGATGATGAGCCGCACAGACCGAATCAGGCTTTACGGGCAACCGTCTTTTTGGCGGCGACTTTCTTGGCTGCCGGCTTGGCTGCGGGTTTGCCCACCACGGTGCGCTTGACCGGCGTGGCTACTTTTTTGGCAGCAACTTTTTTGGCCGGGGCTGCGCCACTGGCGCTCTCAGGCTTTGCAGCTGCTGCGGGGCGGGGGGCAGATTTGTGCGGTGGGGCTTTCGCCTTGGTCGCCTTGTCGGCGTCTTTTTTCAACTGCGCTCTGGATGGGAAAGCTTCTGCCACGCCCTTCTTGGCCGCGTTCGAGCGTTTCAAGGTTTGTTCAACTTTGGGGGCTGCTTTTGCTGCCTTGGCGCTTTCCGCCATGGCAGGCTTGGAGGAGCCAAGCTTCAAGCGCACAGGCTTTTCGCCCCACAACTCTTCAAGGTTGTAGTACTGGCGAAAATTAGGTTGCATGATGTGCACAACCGCTTGCCCACAGTCCACAATGATCCATTCGCCATTGGCTTCGCCTTCCATCCGCGGCTTCTCAAACCCGGCTTCGCGCACGGCATCGCGAACGCTGGCCGCCAAGCCCTTGGTCTGCCGGTTGGAGGTGCCGGAAGCGATGATCACCCGCTCAAACAACGCCGACAAACCTTCAGTGTCAAAGACCACAATGTTCTGGGCCTTAATGTCTTCCAGACCATCAACGATGGCACGCTGAAGCT
Source organism: uncultured Rhodoferax sp. (assembly GCA_964468905.1). Taxonomy (GTDB): domain Bacteria; phylum Pseudomonadota; class Gammaproteobacteria; order Burkholderiales; family Burkholderiaceae_C; genus Allorhodoferax. The sequence goes on from CAYXWW010000096.1 coordinate 12,917, forward strand.
TGGTAATGTCTTTTTTAGGGTCTTTTTTGGCAGCGGTAGGTGTAGTCATCAGGCAGATCGGTAAAGGTGGTGTTGGGCAATATAACGCGCAACGGGTTCAAAAACCAGAGGGGCAATGGATTGGTGCTGGGCCAAACGGGAACGGATTTCCGTGGCGCTAACCTCCTGTGGAGGCATTTTCAGCAGTTGCAAACCAGGAATCTTGCCAGCTAGCGAGTCAAAAGTGCCACTGGCCCTCGCAGAATGTGCGCGGGCAGCTACACATATTGTAGCAAACTGCGGAATCTCCGAAAACCGGTGCCACGATTCCAGCGCCACGGCCTGATCCTCTCCGACCAACAGAAAGAACTGCGCCTGGGGAAATTCCGTGCGCAATTCCAACAAAGTATCGATCGTGTAGCTGGGCCCCGTGCGCAAAGTCTCGCGCGGATCAACCACCACACTATCCAATTCGGCAAACGCCAGCTGGGCCATTTCCAGCCGGTGTGGCGCTGACGTGAGCGGGCGGCTTTTGTGCCAGGCTTGGCCGGTAGGAATGACAAACAACACATCCAGCCGCAATTGCTCGATGGCCGTGCGTGCCAGCGCAACATGGGCGACATGGGGCGGATCAAACGAGCCCCCAAAGATACCAATGCGCCGTGGCAAGCCTGCGGCCACGGTCAGACCCAGTCTCGCCGTGGCAAGAACTGTTCGTAGAGTGCGGCTTCGGGCGTTCCGGCTGCCGGTACCGCTTGGTAGGCCCAACCTGCTAAAGGTGGCATGGAGAGCAAGATCGATTCGGTGCGCCCGCCAGACTGCAAGCCAAAGTGCGTGCCCCGGTCCCACACCAGATTGAACTCGACATAGCGGCCCCGGCGGTAGAGCTGGAAGTCGCGTTCGCGTTCGCCGTAGGGCG
>CAYXWW010000097.1:0-13806 GCA_964468905.1 uncultured Rhodoferax sp.
GTCTCCAGCCATTGCGCCACACTCTCCCCACGCGTGGTGTCCATGCGCATGTCCAGTGGTCCGTTGAAACGGAAACTGAATCCACGTACCGGGTTGTCAATTTGCGGCGAGCTGACGCCCAGGTCCATCAGGACCCCGGTAACGCTGCCTGCAGGCAAATCAACCAAATGAGAAAAGGCCTCGTGCCGAATGGAAAACCGCTGGTCCGTGATCGCATTGGCTTGCGCGACTGCTTCCGGATCACGGTCAAACGCAATCAGGCGGCCGATAGACGATAGCCGCGAGAGAATCAATCGCGAATGGCCACCGCGACCAAAGGTGGCATCCACATAGGTGCCATCCGCAACGGCCGATGTCGGCTCTGCGTCGTTGCTAAAGAGTGCATCCACCGCTTCGTTCAGTAGAACTGTCGCGTGGGTCCAAGGAGTTTCCACCGGGCGGCCTTAAAAGGAAAAGTCTTTGAAGACATCCGGCATATCGCCTTGCATGGCCTTGGCCTCTTGGGCGTCATATGTTGCCTTGTCCCACAACTCGAAGTGGTTGCCCATGCCCAGCAGCATGGTGTCCTTGGCAATGCCCGCGGCTTCGCGCAGCTCGGGTGACACCAGCACGCGGCCGGTCGCATCCATCTCGACGTCCATGGCATTGCCCAGAAAAATGCGCTTCCACCATTGGGCAGACATAGGCAACGCAGCAATGCGTTCGCGAAACTTTTCCCACTCGGGGCGTGGGAACACCATCAGGCAGCCATGGGGGTGCTTGGTAATGGTCAATTGGCCAGCCGCGGTCGCACTCAGGACGTCACGATGCCGGGTTGGCACAGAAAGCCTACCCTTTGCATCCAGACTGAGAGACGAAGCGCCTTGAAACACCAAAATCCACCTTTTCTTGCACGTGTGCGCAAAAGGCGCCCACACAGGCACTTTTCACCACTTAATTGCACTTTTTTGCACTGTATCAGCAAAAGTGAATTTCGCAAGAGGGCTTGCGAGAATTTTTTCCAATGAAATCAAGGACTTAGAAGCGATATTGCATCGAAATTTGACGCAAAAACTGTTCTAAATGAAGGACTTAGCGCTGCCTGTGAAAGTAATGCTTTAGCGTTAAGGATTTTTATCGTTCTCTGCGCATCCAGTGCGCGGCAGCACCCAAGTGTCACAGGATGTAACGGGAGAGGTCTTCGTTGTGGCTGAGCGCGCCTAGCCGGGTGTCTACATACGCGGCGTCGATTTGCACAGTTTGACCGACCATGTTGACGGCGTCAAAGCTGACGTCGTCCAGCAAACGCTCCATCACGGTTGCCAGGCGACGTGCACCAATGTTCTCGGTGCGTTCATTGACGTCGAAAGCAATTTGCGCCAACCGTGTGATGCCTTCTGCGGTGAAATCAAGCTGCACTTGCTCGGTAGCCAACAACGCCTGGTACTGCTTGACAAGTGATGCGTGGGTTTGCACCAGGATGGCTTCAAAGTCTTGCACCGAGAGGGACTGCAACTCCACGCGAATGGGAAAGCGGCCTTGCAACTCGGGAATCAGATCGCTGGGTTTACTCAAGTGAAAAGCACCCGACGCCACAAAGAGAATGTGATCCGTCTTGACCACACCATACTTGGTCGAGACCGACGTACCCTCCACCAGCGGCAACAAATCACGTTGCACGCCTTGACGGGACACCTCTGCACCGCTGCCTTCACTGCGCGATGTCACCTTGTCAATTTCGTCAATGAACACAATGCCGTTTTGTTCCAGCATGTGTATCGCTTGTGTCTTGATATCGTCTTCATTGACCAGTTTGGCGGCTTCTTCGTCGACCAGCAATTTTTGCGCTTCGCGGATCTTGAGTTTGCGGGTCTGTCGCTTGTTGTTACCCATTTGGCCAAACATGCCCCGCAACTGCTCGGTCATTTCCTCCATGCCCGGCGGCCCCATTACTTCGAGTTGCGGCGCAGGTACGGCGACGTCCATTTCAATTTCGCGGTCTGCCAGTGTGCCTTCGCGCAACTTCTTGCGAAACGATTGTCGTGCGGTGCTCTGCGGCTGGTCATCGCTGGGTGCAATGCCAAGCTCACCCCGGGCCGGGGGTATCAGGATGTCGAGGATGCGCTCTTCTGCCGCATCTTCGGCACGTGCACGCACTTTGCGTTTTTCGGCTTCCCGCGTTTGCTTGACCGCAATATCTGCCAGGTCGCGGATGATGGAGTCGACATCCTTGCCGACATAGCCTACCTCGGTAAATTTGGTGGCTTCCACCTTGATGAAAGGCGCATCAGCCAGCCGGGCCAAGCGGCGTGCAATTTCAGTCTTGCCCACACCCGTGGGGCCAATCATCAAAATATTCTTGGGTGTGATCTCGCCCCGCAAATCGCCTGCGACCTGCTGCCTGCGCCAGCGGTTGCGCAGCGCAATGGCGACTGCGCGTTTGGCCTGCGCCTGACCCACAATGTGTTTATCCAGTTCGGCAACGATTTCTTGGGGATTCATAGGTTAGTTTGCGACAGAGCCTGCACTGCGGGACTGCGGTGTGTACCGCAAAGTCTCATAGAGTTTCAGAGAGTCTCTATCGTGTGCTGCATGTTGGTGTAGATGCATATTTCGCCAGCAATTTCCAGCGAGCGCTTGACGATGTCGGTGGCTGACAAATCCGTATGGTTGAGCAGCGCCACAGCGGCGGCCTGTGCATAGGCTCCACCCGAACCAATGGTCACAATGCCATTCTCAGGCTCCAGTACGTCACCGTTACCGGTAATGATCAACGAGGCGCTCTGGTCCGCCACGGCGAGCATGGCCTCCAGCCTGCGCAGTACCCGGTCTGTACGCCAGTCCTTGGTCAACTCAATAGCTGCGCGCACCAAATGCCCTTGGTGCTTTTCCAGTTTGGCCTCGAATCGTTCAAAGAGCGTGAACGCATCGGCTGTGGCGCCGGCAAAACCAGCCAGCACCTTGCCATGGTGAAGCTTGCGCACCTTGCGCGCAGTGCCCTTGACAATAATGTTGCCCAGCGTGACCTGCCCGTCGCCCCCAATGGCAACTGAATAGCCTTCGGGAGTCTTGCGACGCACACTGATAATTGTCGTGCCGTGGTACGGTTCCATGCTGACTAAGTGGCGCGCGGTACCACCCGGGCGTGCTCGTTGATGCCAATGACGTTAAAAAATGCAGCTACCAAGTGGTGCACTTCACGGAACTGCACATGGCTGCCCTCGGCCTGGCGCATGGCCACCCAATTCAAAATACTGCCGGCTGCAGAAAAATCGACACGCAACAAGCCCTTGCAGGACACGACAAACGTATCCCCTCGCGTGCCCGCAGCATCGAAACTGGCCAGGAGTTGACTGGCATCGCCCAGCACACTGCCTGTGAGTTCAACGTGGACTACGTGTGAGCCCTCCAAATTGACAGGCACAGTAGACATCTGGCTAAAACCAGACCCCCAGCCCGTGGCCTCAATCCGAGCGGCCGGCGCATCGCCCGCCTCTACATTTTCGTACGCGCAGCGCGCCGGATGCCAGCCCGGAGGTGACACCTCATAGGTAACGCAGTAGTCCAGCGCAGCCAACTCAAAGTCATCTTGCAACTTCATGGTGCGCAACGCATTGAGCCGCATGGTCCACCATTGCGGGTCGACACTTTGGTCGCCCGAGGGCATCATGGTGCGCAATACATTTACCAAGTGACTGGCTCCGCTAAAACGCAGCGCCACGGGTTCATCACACAGACTACCGAAAAGCCCGGCCAGCAAGGGACCGGCATCGTCTTCGATATATTCCAATCGGGTCCAGTCCAGATGCCACGGCGTGGGGTTGGAAGCCATGGCGTCACGCAGTTGCTCCATCGAATCGGCATGCAACGCAGACGGGCTGACCCAAATAGCCCCCGCCGAATAGTCAGGTGCGGGTTCTGCGTGGCTCGCGGCACTTGCCGTAGCTGCAGGTGCAACCGGCACAACGGAAGCTGTTTTACCAGGGGTGCCCCACTGTGGCAAGGCACCGTCAAAGCGATGCGAAAACTCGGCAACGGCCTGCTCAAAGCGCGCCTGGTCTTGCGTTACGCGGTACAAATCTAACAAGGCGACTGCCCATAATGCGGCCATCTGGGGATCGGCTGCATCTGCGCGCAACGCATCCAGCAACCCGCCTTCGGCTCCTTCGTCATCACCGTTGGCAAAACGAATGGCAGCCTCTTCAAGCTCAGGATCGCTGGCGACATCGTCTACGTCGATAGCAAACAACTTGGACGTCGAAAAACCCACCTCAACGCCGTCATAACTTTGGGCCAGCGAACCCATGATAGGTATCTTGCCGGCACTCGGGCGTGCCGGTGGTGCCTGTGGCGCGGGCTCCATGCCATCGCCCATTTCTGTTGCCGAAAACTCTGCCGCACCCGGTGCTTGAGAAGAATGACCTGGGCCACCCGAAGCGTCAAATTGTTCGTCAAAGGATGCCGGGCGAGTGGGTGCCATGGCGTCAGGATGCACGGGCGCTCCGCCCGCTACCGGGAAGCTGCCGCCTTGCCCGTTGGCTGCGTCCTGTTTGCCCTTCCACCACTGTTTGGACATCTGGGCTTCGATCTCATCGATCTTCTTGAGTGTGACCGCCCGACCATCGGGGTCGGTAGCCATACTCGACTGAAAGACCGAAGGCCGCCCCGTGCCGGCTACCGCAGACACACCGCGGCTGCGCAACTTTCGCAATTGGTCAAACTCGCGCTTGCGAATGAAGTCATTCTGGCGCTTGCGCTCAATCATCTGCTTGAGCACTTGTTTGTCGTAGCCGCTGTCCTGTTCGGCCTGGGGGCGGTCCAGCTCCGACCAGTCTTTGGTCGGGTTGCGGACGAACATCGCCATTTTGGACAGTAGTCCGGGGCGATCGCTTTTGGTGGCCATGGTTCAGTTTACCGAACGAGGGGGTACGTCAAACAACTATCGCTTTAATCTCCAAACATTTTCTGTTTGAGCTCCCGGCGTTGTTGCGCCTCTAGCGACAAGGTGGCCGTGGGGCGCGCCAGCAAGCGGCCCACACCAATGGCTTCACCGGTTTCGTCGCAATAGCCGTAGTCGCCCGCGTCAATGCGGGTAATGGATTGTTCGATCTTTTTCAGTAGCTTGCGCTCGCGGTCGCGCGTACGCAACTCCAAGGCGTGCTCTTCTTCAATCGTTGCCCGGTCGGCCGGGTCCGGCACCACGGAAGTATCTTCGCGCAAATGCTCGGTCGTCTCACCCGCGCTGTTGAGGATATCGAGCTTGAGCTTGGTCAGCTTGAGGCGAAACACAGCCAATTGCACGGCGTTCATGTACTCGGAGTCGGGCATGGCCATCAACTCTGCATCGGTCAAGTCAGCGGGGGCAGTCGTCTTCCAGTTATTGGCCAGTTTGGGGTCTTTCTTGATAGACGAAGGCAGTGCTGGAACGATCAGGTGCACTGGTGCGGACTGCGTGTAACTGGCCTTGGCCGCGGTAGACGCAACGCTTTGCGCAATGGAAGGCACTGTCAACTGGGCCAACCGTGACGATGGGCGGCCTGCTTTGGCAGGCACGGCAGCCGCAACTGGCGCGGCGGCGGGTGCACTTTTTTCAACTTCTGCGCTGGGGGCAGCTGGGGCTTTTGACTTGGAAGGAGAGGCGGTCTGCATTGGCTTGGCTGACGATTTGGAAACAGGCATTGGAACGGGGGGGCTGACTGGAGCGCGAGATTTGGAAACAGGAGGGGCAACGGCTTTACTGGCCGCGGGTTTGGCTGGGGCCGGCACCTTTGCCGGAACTTTAGCTGCAGCTTTTGGAGCTGCTTTAACGGGTACTTTGACTGCCACTTTGGCAGTAGCTTTTTTGGCAGGCGCTGCGGGCTTTGCCACGGCCTTGGTTGCAGGCTTGGCTGCTGGCTTGGCCAGCTTGGTGGCAGCGGTCTTGCTAGCTGGTTTGGCTGCAGGCTTGCTTGCAGGTTTGGCGATTGGCTTGGCAGGCTTTTTGGCCGCAACTTTTGCAACAGCTTTGGCCCCCACTTTGCCTGCGCCTTTTGCCTTTGCTTGTGGCACCGGAGCCGATTTAGGCTTCGCCGCTACTTTTGCTGCGGGCTTGGCAGAAGCCTTGGCTGCCACCTTAGAAACGACCTTGGCCACTGGCTTGGCTGGTTTTGCAACCGCCTTGGGCTTGCTGGCAACGGCCTTTTTGCTTTTGGCGGCGGCTTCGGTCTTGCTGACTTTTCCAGATTTAGCTTTCACTTCTTGTCTCCTGGCAGGTTTTTCCTGCACATGGTCGGTGGGGCCTGCTTTCCCGCCAGGGCGTTTGGATTGGGTCTGTGGCGGGAGTTCTCCGGCGCGCGAGTGTACAGGCTTCCCCATGGGAAAACCCATCAGTTGCAAAATCGAGACAATCATTTGGCGTTCATTCTGAAGGAAATAAAGTCAAAATTGGGGTCAGCAAAGACCGTAACCGTCTAGCAAGACCTACACCAGCGACTGCTCCATGCCCTGCAAAAGTATGTCTTTGGGCAAATCAATCCCAATAAACACCATCTTGCTACAGCGTTGCTCGCCTTCGGCCCACGGTGGCCCCAGATCGCTGCCCATCAGCTGGTGCACGCCCTGGAAGATGACCTTGCGGTCCGTGCCCTTCATATAGAGCACCCCCTTGTAGCGCAGCATGCGCGGGCCGTAAATATTGACAATGGCGCCCAAAAAGTCTTCCAGCTTGGCCGGATCAAACGCCCGGTCGGACTTGAAGACAAAGCTTTTGACATCGTCGTCATGGTGATGGTGGTGACCCGCACCATGTGCGTGCGAAGGATGGTCGCAGTGCTCGCCGGGAGCGTGATCGTGGCCGGCATGGTCATCGTGATCATGGTCGTGCCCATGGTCGTGCTCGTGTGCGTCGTCCTTCAGGAAATCGGGGTCAATGTCCAGTTTGGCGTTCAAATTGAAGCCGCGCAGGTCAAACACCTCGCTGAGCGCCACCTCGCCAAAATGCACAGCCTTTTGCGGGGCACGGGGGTTCATGTGTTTGAGCCGGTGCATCAGGGCGGCGGTTTCTTCCTGTGACACCAGATCCGTTTTGCTGATAAAGATTTGATCGGCAAAACCCACCTGACGGCGCGCTTCCTGGCGGTCGTTGAGTTGCTGCTCTGCGTGCTTGGCATCCACCAGCGTCAGAATCGAATCCAGCAAAAACGACTCGGCAATCTCGTCGTCCATGAAAAAAGTCTGCGCCACAGGGCCGGGGTCAGCCACGCCAGTGGTTTCGATCACGACGCGCTCAAAGTCCAGCAAGCCCTGGCGCTTCTTGGCGGCCAGCATTTGCAGGGTATTACGCAGGTCTTCGCGAATGGTGCAGCAGATGCAGCCATTGCTCATCTGGATGATCTGCTCGTTGGTGTCGCTTACCAAGATGTCGCTGTCGATGTTTTCTTCGCCGAATTCATTTTCAATAACAGCGATCTTTTGGCCGTGCGCCTCGGCCAGCACGCGTTTGAGGAGCGTGGTTTTGCCCGAGCCCAAAAAGCCGGTCAGGATGGTGGCAGGAATCAAACTCATGGGGGATCCAAAATTCAGCAACTGGGGAGTGTACTGGGGCTTTCAAGACACTACGCTTACAGAGGGTGAAGCGCGGCCCCCCTGTTCAGCGGCGCATGACGACCAGCCCCTTGAGGTATTCACCCTCTGGGAACGCAATCGTCATCGGGTGATCGGGCGCGCCACCCATGCGCTCGGAGATGTAGCCATCCACCCCAGCGTCTGAGCCCGCCCCTGCCACGATTTTGTGGAACAGATCGGCACTGATGCCGCCCGAGCAGGAATAAGTGAACAACACGCCGCCCGGCTCCAGCAGCTTGAGCCCCAGGCGGTTGATGTCCTTGTAGGCCCGCGCTGCGCGCTCGGCATGGGCCACAGTGGGGGCAAACTTGGGCGGGTCCAGCACGATGGCATCAAAGGTGCGACCCTGGTCCAGAAACTGGCGCAACGAGGCATTCACATCGGCATCCAAAAACGTGGTCTGCGAGGCATCAAACCCGTTCAGCGCCACATTGGCTGCGGCCTGCGCCAGCGCCGGGCCGGACGAGTCGATGGACGTTACATGCCCACCGGTAAAGCCCCCCGCGCGCAAGCCTGCCAACGCCGCCACGGTGAAGCCACCGGTATAGCAAAAGCAATTGAGCACGCGCGCAAAGCCCAGGCGCTGGGCGTAGTCGGCAAACTTTTTGCGGCTGTCCCGCTGGTCCAAATAGAAACCGGTTTTGTGCCCATCGGCAATCGAGAGGCCGAGCTGCCAGCTGTGTTCGCGCAGCACCAGGCTTGTGGGCGTATCGGCACCACCGCCGCGCAGCCAGCCGGTAGCCTCGGGCAAGCCCTCTAGCGCGCGGCTGCTGGCGTCGGAGCGCTCGTACAGATTGGCAAGGCCTGTGGCGGCCAACAATGCATCGGCAATTACGCCCTTCCACTTCTCCACCCCTGCCGAGGTGAATTGCGCCACCAAGGTGTCGCCATAGCGGTCCACAATCAGGCCCGGCAAGCCATCGGATTCGCCATGAATCAGCCGCATGCCGTCACTTTGTATATCAAATCGGGCTCTAGCCCTCACGGAATGTGCGACAGCTGCTATAAAAAACGAAGCATCTATGCGCTGCGTTTCGTCAAAGCTCCAGACCCGCGCGCGGATTTTGGACTGCGGACTGAACGCCGCCCAGCCCAAGAACGCCCCGCTATCCGACTCCACCCGCACCGTTTCGCCACTGTCGCCCCCGCCTTTGGCGATGGCTGATTCAAAAATCCAGGGATGGCGGCGCTGTAGGGAGCGCTCTTTGCCGGCGCGCAGGCGAATGGTTTTCATGGGGGGATTGTCGCCTGAGCTTGCGACCGCAGCGAATCCGGCGGCCAGTGACTGGCCGGGTTCAAACCAATGGTCGAAAATCGAATAGTCGATCAGCACAAGGCTCTTTGCCACGCGATTGACCTTGCGCACGCGATGCCGGGCCTAAGCCGCGGCGTTCCAAAGATTTTTGCGCGATGCGCTGGCCCAGGTCGTACTCTTTCCGCCTATCAATATCTGACAACACAGCATACGCACGGTTGATGTTCGTCATATTTTGACCCGCAGCTTCGGAATCTGGGTTTTTGTCTGGATGGTCGTGTTGCGCCAGACAGCGGTAGGCGGCCCGAATCACATCGTTGCTCGCGTTGGGGCTAACCTCAAGCGTCTCGTAAAAGGATTTCATGGAGCTCCGAACTGACCTATCCCATTGCCCACAAATGAATCGGGTGCACGGTCACAGCAATTCAATAATGAATCAACCAGTTATAGACACTCCGTGATCATCGCGGTGGTGACGCCAAATCGACGCAGCGGTACAAACCAACATCGCTTGCCTCATTGGAAATCCCTTTAATCTGGGATTTGGAATGGGGTTGAGAAGCAGTCTCTGGTTCGGGCCCGTTGCGGGCATTCGCGAATGTCAAGTATTGGGTACTAGACTGCCGCCGATGGAGTCAAAGAGCGCCCTTGTGGCGCTGACCGGCATTTGAGCCGATTGGCGCGCTTACTTTGTCTCCACTGGCACGACCACGATTGTTTCCCCCGACTTGCCGGTGCGACCCGTGTCACCCTTTGCACCGTCGTACCCGGTTGCGCCCGTGGCACCTGAAGTTCCCGTGGCCCCTGTCGCGCCTGTGCTGCCGTCGTAGCCCTGTGCGCCGGTGGCCCCGGTCGCACCTGTGGGACCGGGAACGGGCACATTCGCTCCGGTCGCTCCGGTCGCTCCAGTGGCACCTGCAGGGCCTGGAACCATCACCACCGCGGGTGGTGAACTTGCAGGCTGGCAAGCCGCCACACTAGATGTGATCAGCAAGGCTGCCAGATACGGTGAAATTTTCATGATTGTCCTAAAAGGGTTGTAGTGAAGGCCAAGTTGCAGCGTAAGAGACTGCGCCAGAGACGTCTGTGTAGCAGCACACGGAAGTTAATTCGACGCCCAAACAGCATTGCTGTGATCGGACTACTGCATGACGTCATCCACTTTGCTGCGCGACCTCGCCGTAAGCGTTGACCTGATGGGCGCATGCCTTTGGAAAGCTACACACGTCCCCGCAGCCGGCGGCAGAGGCCATTTACGCTAACTTGATATTTTTGGCGGGGTACGCGTCTGTTATCGTCGCAGCTTTGGGGCGGGAGCGGAACTATCCCGATGTCAGCTTTTTGGTACTTGACCGTTTGAATCCGAATTCCAAACAGGACTTCCATCCCTCGCTTCTAAATCGATACCTTGACGCAAATCCTATTAAGGCACTACGCATACACTGAGACGTTCGGCACGAACCTATCACAATTACTACTCATCTGACCTGGCCTTGAAACCTTCAATTCACTTACTGTTTGTATGTAGTTTGACCATACTTGCATCAATGCTAGTTGCATCCTGCAACGGCTACGCTGTTCAGGCTGTACCGCGGTATGTGCTCAGCCAAGCGTGGAGAGATCAGTGCAAAATTGATCCTGTTGGTAGTTACATCAGTGGTAGTTACGCGCCTTGTGTTGGCTCGCCGTTCACCCGATCCAACGTGAATAAGCCAGCACACAATTGCCCGCTCCTGCAGGCAACATTGGCCCGCAGATTGGACGTCTTTGATGAATTGATTGGTCTTGGTGCATCACCGGCACTGTGCGACGGCGCTCCTGAACGGTTTTACTCATACATGCTGGATGGCTGCTCTTGGGAAAGAAAAGAGGATGAGGCTTGGCTAAATAGGTTTCAAGAGCTGAACATTCGTTCGCCAAGCGCAGACGGCATTTTGTTGCTGGCAATAAAGGGGAATTGCGTCCGTTCCGTTAAGTGGTCACTTGCTCACGGTGCTCACGCCGATGCAAAAAATCCCGATGGACATGAAGTGCTATACGGGGTGGTATCTCAGTTCATGATTCCAGTTCATTTCCAGATTGTCAACCTGCTAGTTGCGGCAGGTGCCGATCCAAAGAAAATCGGTTCCAACGGTGATTCACCTTTTGAAAAGGGAAGGCGCCTTCACGGCAATAGCATTGCATGGAAAGAACTGGAAAAGGCGTTTAGCTTTCCGAGTCAGTAGCCGAATCTGGGCGAGGCGCGCTGGATTCGGTATATGGTCCGGACTCGTATTTCTATCATCAGTCATCCGTACGCGACCTTTCGTATTGATATCCTGAAAATCGGCAACGTTACCGACTTGGAAACGTCGGACAAGTACATCCGGTATCGGGTAAGCATTTTAAATCGGTGTAGGTCGCCTTTGCGTCTGTAAGAGTCATCAACCAACTTCGCAACCCACAACGCCACCCGCAGAGTTTGGGGTCGGGGCCCGCGCCGATTTCTGGGCGTTTGACAGTATGAGGCGCGGGCCCCGGCCCCAAACTCTGCTAACTCAGGCCTGCAGCCACAAGCCACACCCACCCACCATCACCCCTTGCCACCCTTCACCCGCGCCCGCGGATGCGCCGCGTCATAGGCTTTGGCTAGATGCTGAAAATCCAGCCGTGTGTAGACCTGGGTGGTGCTGATATTGGCGTGACCCAGCAGCTCTTGCACGGCGCGCAGGTCGCCGCTGGACTGCAGCATGTGGCTGGCGAAGGAATGGCGCAGCATGTGCGGGTGCACGGGGGTGGACAGCCCGGCCTGCAGGCTGCGGCTGCGCAGGCGGGCCCAGACGGATTGGGCGGTGAGGCGCGTACCGTTGCGGCCAATGAAGAGCGCAGCGCCGGTAGTGCCAGCATGCGTAGCCGCAAAGTCTGTCCGCACTTGCAACCACGCTTCCAGCGCCGCCAGCGCCATGCGGCCCACTGGCACCGCGCGCCACTTGCGACCCTTGCCGCACACATGGGCCTGGGCGGCTTGCAGGTCGATCCAGCCCTGGCCTGCTGCGTTGCCCGCCGCGCTGGCCTGGGCATCCAGCCCCACCAGTTCACCCACGCGCAAGCCGCTGGAGTACAGCAGCTCCACCATGGCTGCGTCGCGCAGTTCCAGAAAGGCCGCTTCGGCAGAAGCGCGCGGGCCTGTCGGCGCCATGGGTTGAGGCGATTCTGGGCTGTAGCCCTCGTGGAATGTGCGTGATGCGCTATCGTTTTTATAGTTAGCAAGTTGCACGGCTTCGTCCACGCCTAGGGCCTTGGGCAGGGGCTTGGGTGCTTTGGGGGCGCGCACGTCTTGCACGGGGTTGCTGGCCACCAGGCCCTGGCGGCCCAGCCAGGTGTAGAAGCCGCGCCAGCCCGACATGATGAGTGCGATGCCGCGCCCACTGCGGCCACCGCTGTGCATGTGCGCCACCCAGCGGCGGATGTGGGTGCTGCGCACGTCGGTGAGCGTCACCGGTACTTTGGCCGCGTAGTCGCGCAGCTTCAGCAGGTCTAGCGCATACAGCTCCACCGTGCGGGCAGCCAGCCGCTTTTCGACGCGCACGTATTCGAGGTAAGCCTCGACCAATGCAACGTCCGTTACCACGGTTTATTTCAACCGCGACAGCGCAGCGCCAACCAGATCGCCCAGACGGGCCAGAAAGTCGGTGCCCATGCCGCTGTGGTAACGGTGGGCATCTGGCGATGCCAGCACCATCATGCCAAAGGCGGGGTTGATGCTGCCGGGTGCGCCGCCACGCAGGGGGATGAGCGCGAGCGAGGTGACGGTGGTGGGGTCTGGCAGCCAGCCCACGGATTCAAAACCGGTGTTCAGTCCGCAGAATGGCTCCATGAGTGACGAGGCGAAGACTTTGGCGTCGTCGCTGACTTCTTGCGTGGCGGTCAAACCAGCGTATTCGGGGGCCATGCCCCACAAGCGAATGCCTACCTGCGGCACGGAGAACTGGTTTTGAATGTCTTGCTCAATGGCAGACGGCAAGGCGTGCAAGTCGGTTGCCATCAACAAGCTGCGGGCCCAGCGCAAGATTTTGTCGGACAGCATGACGTTTTCGCTGCCATGGCGAATCATCTCCATCATGCGCTGCTCCAGCCCCTTGATTTTTTCGCGCAGCATTTCGGCCTGGCGCTCTTGCAAGCCCACGGTGCGGTGGCTGTGCGGGCTGGTGAACTGCACCGCAGCCAGCAGCTCGGCGTGGCGCAAGAAGAAGTCGGGGGTGTTGCTCAGGTAGTTGGCAATGTCGTCTTCGGTGATGGGGTTGTTCATGGCTTGGTTGGAGTTCATAGGTTGTCGGGTATGTCGATTTCAGCCTGGAAAACGGATGTGGCGGGGCCGGTCATCATCACCGGTGCAGTATCGCCCGCCCAGGCAATGCTGAGCACGCCGCCACGGGCTTGCACCTGCACCTGTACCTCGGCGTCGAGCAGGCCCAGGCGTATGCCGGCCACCACGGCCGCGCATGCGCCGGTGCCGCACGCCAGCGTTTCGCCCACGCCGCGCTCAAAGACACGCAGGCGGATGTGGCTGCGGTCTTGCACCTGCATGAAGCCCACATTGACACCCTGCGGAAAATGCGCGCTGGCCTGCACCTGCGGGCCCAGGGTGCCAACGGGGGCCAGGTCCACATCGTCCACCAGCAGCACGGCGTGGGGGTTGCCCATAGAGACAGGTGCTACCAAAACCGTAGCTAGTGATGCTTGTTTTGCGAGGGCTAGCGGCCAATTTCCCCAACTACCTTGGTTGTGGAACGTGAGACCGGTCGCGTCAAACGGTATCTGGTCCAAGGCAAACACCGGTGCACCCATGTTGACGGTGACTTGGCCATCGGGCCGCAGTTGCAATTCGATATTGCCCTTTTGGGTCTTGACGCGAATGAGGGTTTTGTCGGTCAAGCCACGGTCATGCACGTAGCGCACGAAGCAGAGAGAGCCGTTGCCACACTGCTCGA
>CAYXWW010000098.1:0-2351 GCA_964468905.1 uncultured Rhodoferax sp.
GACCCGCGTGGGCGAGGCTGTGGCCTGCGAAGCCGACCTGATGTGCACCATGCGCACCATTGCCTGAGTACACCTCCAGCCATGGCCAACATCCATCCCAGCGCCATCATCGATCCAGCGGCCGAGCTTGATAGCACGGTCACCGTTGGCCCTTTCACGGTGATTGGTCCCCATGTTCGCATTGGTGCCGGTACTACGGTGGGTGCGCATTGCGTGATTGAAGGTCATACCACCATTGGCTGTGACAACCGCATCTTTCAATTTAATTCACTGGGCGCTATTCCGCAAGACAAGAAGTATGCGGGCGAGCCTTGTGAGTTGATCATTGGTGACCGCAACACCATCCGCGAGTTTTGCACCTTCAACATTGGCTCCCCTGGCGATTTGGGGGTGACCCAGCTCGGCAATGACAACTGGATCATGGCCTACGTGCACTTGGCACACGATTGCCAAGTGGGCAACCATACGATTTTTGCCAACAACTCCCAGCTCGCAGGGCATGTGCATGTAGGTGACTGGGCCATTTTGGGTGGCTTTACGGTGGTGCACCAGTTCGTCCGGGTGGGTGCTCACAGCATGTCGTCTATGTGTGCGCTGCTGTTTGCGGATTTGCCCCCGTTTGTCATGTGCCAGGGGCAACCCGCCGCCGCACGGTCGATGAATTTTGAGGGGCTGCGCCGCAGAGGCTGGACACCCGAGCGCATCAGTGGCGTCAAGGCGATGCACAAAGCCTTGTACCGCGACGACCTGACGCTGGACCAAGCCAAGACCCGCATTGCAGATTTGGCAACCAAGCAGCCAGAGACGCAGGTCGATGTAGAGATGATGCTGTCCTTCTTGGAGCAGACCTCGCCGCAACGCGGCATCGTCCGCTAAGGTAGCCCTATGCCGCTGGCTTCGCCTGTGGATTCGCCGGTGGCATCCACTTCGGTCGGCAATCCGTCAGTGGCTATGGTTGCCGGCGAAACATCGGGCGACCTTTTGGCGGGCTTGTTGCTCGCTGGTTTGCGCCAGCGCTGGCCGCAGTTGGCATCTGCCGGCATTGGCGGCCCCCAAATGGCCCGCCACGGGTTTGATGCTTGGTGGCCACACAACAAACTCGCCGTACACGGCTATGGCTGGGAAGTGCTGCGGCGCTACCGCGAAATCGTTGGCATACGCAGCCAATTGCAGGCCCGGTTGCTGGCGCAGCGGCCTGATGTATTCATTGGCGTGGATGCCCCCGATTTCAATTTGCACCTGGAGCGCAATCTGCGTGCGCACGGCATCAAGACGGTTCACTTTGTATGTCCGTCCATCTGGGCTTGGAGGCCCGAGCGTGTCGAGAAAATCCGCGCCAGCGCGGATCACGTGCTGTGCATTTTTCCATTTGAGCCAGAGCTACTCGCCCGCCATGGCATCAGCGCCACCTATGTGGGCCACCCTTTAGCCAATGTGATACCGCTGGAGCCCGACAAGGCTGCAGCCCGCGCAGCGCTGGGCCTGCAGGCAGACGACCGCGTGCTGGCGCTGTTGCCGGGTAGCCGTGCATCCGAGGTCAAACACCTGGCTTTATCGTTCTTTCGGGCCGCAGCCCTCATAAAACGTGCGTTGCCAGCTATCAAATTAGTAGTGCCAGCGGTTCCGTCCTTGCGTACAGCCATTGAGCTGGCAGCTGCACAAGCGGGCCTGCTGGACCAGGTGCAGATCGTCAACGGCCAATCACACATCGTATTGGCGGCGTGCGATGTGACCTTGATCGCCAGCGGCACCGCCACGCTAGAGGCCGCGCTGTTCAAACGCCCCATGGTGATTGCCTACCGCATGGGCTGGTTGTCGTGGCAGATCATGCGGCGCAAGCAGTTGCAGCCCTGGGTCGGCTTGCCCAACATACTGAGCCGGGAATTCGTGGTGCCAGAGCTATTGCAAGACAAGGCCACGCCGCAGGCGCTGGCTGATGCTGTGCTGCAGTGGCTGGATGACCTGGACCACCAGCCTGCGAAAATGGAAGCCCTGCATACTCACTTTACGGCGCTGCACCACAGTTTGCGGCGCGACACTTCTACCTTGGCGACTGATGCGATCGAAACCATTCTTGCAAGCTGAGCAGGTGACACTCTCTTGGGACTCGCCGGGCGGGCTTGTGGCTGGCGTGGATGAAGCGGGGCGCGGCCCACTGGCTGGGCCGGTCGTGGCTGCCGCCGTCATTCTGGACGACCGCAACCCCATTGCTGGTTTGGCTGATTCCAAGGTTTTGACTGCGCGTCGCCGCGACAAACTGTTTGATGAAATCCGTGCCAAGGCATTGTGTTGCTCGATCGCCCAGGCCAGCGTGGATGAGATCGACCAGATCAACATCCTGCAGGCGACGA
>CAYXWW010000098.1:2361-13794 GCA_964468905.1 uncultured Rhodoferax sp.
CTGGCCATGCGTCGGGCCGTTGAAGGCCTGCGGCTGAAACCCGGCCTGGTGCTGGTCGACGGCAATCGCTTGCCTGTGCTGGCGATGCGCGCCGAAGCGATCGTCAAGGGCGACAGCAAAGTGGCGGCCATTTCGGCAGCGTCCATTTTGGCCAAGGTCACCCGCGACCGCTGGTGCGCGGAGCTCGACGCGCAGTACCCCCAATACGGCTTTGCCGGCCACAAAGGCTATGGCACGGCCGAGCATCTGCAGGCACTGCAAACCCACGGTGCCTGCCCAGAGCACCGCAAAACCTTTAGCCCCGTGGCCAAAGTGCTGGGCTACACCGCCACCAACTGAACGCACGCCCAGTGACCCAGCCCACACCCATTACGTCGCGCGACAACCCGCTGCTCAAAGAGCTGCGCAAGCTTGCCCAAGACAACACTGCCTATCGTAAGGCCGGGCGGTTTTGGATAGAAGGCGACCACCTGTGCAGCGCGGCCCTGCAGCGCGGCCTGAAACCCGCTGTGGCCGTATTTACTGAGTCATATTGGCCGTTAGCCCCCGTGGAATATGCACAAGCAGCTATCAAAAGTATAGTAGTTCCAGCAGCACTGTTTAGTGAACTCAGTGGCCTGGAGTCACCCGCTCGCGTGGGCTTTGTGTTGGACTTGCCGCTTGAGTCGGCACTGCAGCCCACAGCTGCAACGGTCATTCTGGACCGCGTGCAAGACGCGGGCAATGTAGGCTCCATCTTGCGCAGCGCAGGTGCCTTTGGCTTCAAACAAGTGGTGGCGCTCAAGGGTAGTGCCGCGCTGTGGTCGCCCAAGGTTTTGCGCGCCGGTATGGGGGCGCACTTCGGGCTGCACCTGATTGAGGGCGTCGGTTTGGACGATCTGCAGACGCTTCAAGTGCCCATTGTTGTCACCAGCTCCCACCAGGGAGAATTGGTCCAAAACCTGCGCTTGCCTGCCGCTTGCGCCTGGGCCTTTGGCCACGAAGGGCAGGGCGTGTGCCCGGAGCTAATGGCGCGTGCCACCGCGCATGCGCGCATCGGTCAGCCGGGCGGGGAAGAGTCGCTCAATGTGGCTGCTGCTGCGGCTATTTGTTTACATGCGAGTAGTGTGGGGTTTTTATGAAGATGTCTCGATGGATTTTGGCTTTGGTGTTGCCAATAGCGATGATGGGGTGCAGTCGCGCGCCAGTGCCAGCGGTAGCGGCAGCCTATGCCAGCCAGTATGGCGCTGCGCAGACTTCTTGGATGACGCCTTGCCCGCAAATGGGTGGGGTATGGCAATTGGCCAACTTGTCGGGCGGCAGCCTGCAACTGCCAGATGGGAACACCATCCAACACTTTCGTTGGTATGCGCCGCAGTTGTTTGGCTTTGCCATTGGAACTAAAACCTATATTGCCCTCGAAGAAAGGCCGGTCGAGACAGTGTTGTACGTGGCCGACCGAATGCCGCTCAACAGTGGGTCGCGTGCAACGGGGTATTCCGTCAAAACCGACAAGGATATGCCGTGCGTGGGGCAGGGTTGGCGAAAAATGGCCTCCATTGACCACTCGTTGAACGATGCTGCTGCAAGGGTTCTGGGTTTGGTGCCCGAGCTGCCAACCAAAATTACCCAGGTTGATTATTTGGCGCGTACCAGTGCGCACGAGTTGTTGGTTGCTACCCGTATTGACTATGAAGGCACCAATGCTGCAAAGGAGGCTGTGAGTAATGGATATTGGCACTTCCTCAAAATGCCGCGCTTGCACGAAAGCGCCAAGGCGCAGGGCTTTAAGGAATAGATTTGAGCCTGCGGGTTCCGGTCCCAGTTCAGGGACACTGTTTTCCCGCTTCAAACTGATGGGAAGCGGGAGTCTTGCAGGGTTGACTCAGTTTCGCGGGCGTAAATAGCGCTCTAACAGTTCAAACAGCGCCTCACTGACCAATGCCAACAGCGCCGCAGGCAGCGCACCGGCCAACAACAGGCCGCGATCATTGAGGGCCAGCCCGGTCACGATGCGCTCTCCAAAACCCCCTGCGCCCACAAAGGCGGCAATCGTTGCCGTTCCGATGGCAATGGCGGTGGCCGTGCGTATGCCTGCCACGATGGTGGGCAGGGCCAAGGGTAGCTCGACATAGCGCATGCTTTGCCACGGCGTGAGCCCCAAGGCTTTGCCAGCCATGCGCATGCCGTCACCCACTTGGTGCAGACCGGTGGCGGTGTTGCGCATGATGGGCAAAAAAGCGTACAGCGTCAGCGCGACCAAGGCGGGCAGGGTGCCAATAACCCCTAGCAATGAAATCAATACCGCCAACATGGCAATCGCCGGCACGGTTTGCAACATACCTGCAGCGCCCAAAATGCCAGCGCCCACGCGTGGGTAGTGGTGTGTGAGCACCGCAATAGGAATGCCCAGTGCCGTGGACAACGCCACGGCTATCACCACCAGCATGATGTGCTGGCCAGCCAAGCGCCCAAAATCAGGCGCAAACAGTTTTGCCCATAAGCCGCGCTGGGCCGCATCGTGGGGGGCTTGCGCAGCCGTTTGTGCGGTGGGCGCTGCTGCGTTGGGTGGATGGCTGGCCCATGCTGCCAACTGGTCCCGTGCAATCACGTCAAACGCCACGCCTTTGAGCTCAGCGCGCGCGTTCATCGCAATCATCATCGGCTCTGTCACCTGGCCGCGCAGCCGCTGCAGGGCCGCCCACGCTTGCGGGTGGCGGGTGGGCACGTCCAGGCGGTACAGCACCACGGCGTCATAGCGGGGGAAGTAGTGCTGGTCGTCTTGCAAGACGCGCAGGCCCAGGGCATCGATTTTGGCGTCGGTGGTGTAAATGTCGATCACATCGACCTGCTGCGCGCTGATGGCGTCGTAGGCCAGGCCATGGTCAAGCCCCTTGGGGAGGTGCGTCAAACCATAGCGCTGGGCCAGCCCGCTCCAGCCATCTGCGCGCCCGATGAACTCGTTGGACAAGCCCAGTTTGAGTGACGGGTGCCGCGCCATGTCACTGAGCTTGCTGATGCCCCGGGCCGCAGCATCGTCCGCCCGCATGGCAAGCGCATAGCCGTCGTTAAAGCCCAGCGGAATGGCCACCCCAAGGCCCAGCGGTGCCAGTGCCGCCTGCATCTGCTCCAGCGACAGGGGCTGGGGGCTCTTCAGGATCTCTTGGCTGATGGTGCCCGCGTATTCGGGGTACAGGTCAATCTGCCCCGCGCGCAACGCCTCGTAAACGATGGCCGTGTTGCCAAGCCCCTGGAGCACCTGCGGCGCAGTGGGCGTGTGGGGTGCTGCAGTCTGCGCCAACAGCTCGGCCAAGATGTAGGACTCTGTAAACCGCTTGGAGCCTATGCGCAAGCTGCTGTCTGCGGCGTGTGCGGTGGTGACCAGGCCGAAGACCAGATACAGCAGGGTTGTAGTAGTGGATAAGAAACGGGGCATGTTGAGAATCGGGTTCAATGCATGGGCCGGCGCAGCCGAGCGGTGTGATCGTGCATCGCCAAACGGTGCACCGCCGGATTCCACAGAAATGGTTGCATCATAGCCATCGATTTCATTCGGCACCCAGGTATCTACTGGTATCTATTTGGCAGCGCAGACGCATCTCATGCGCATGGCTATTGGGCTATAGTCAAGACCGAACGAACCGTCGGGAAACTTCATCGCGACGTTTAATGCAATGCGCCAGGATAAGCGATATGGTTTGACGGGATGGAAATGACTTCACCATTTTGCGAAATTGGAGACAAGGCTCGACACTCCGGGCCTTGTCGCTTGGTCGGGCATTGGCAACTACGACCGGGGTCCGGGTATATTCCATCGGATATCCTGGGATCCCAGAATATCCGCCTATCTACATTACGTTAGACATCGGAATACATGACCGTGGCCGATTTCCCTTCCTGGCAAGCTTATGCAACCTTTGCGTTTACCGTGAAGCGAAAGGAACGGTATTTCCGTACACCAGAGATTGAGGAGTTTCTCCGGCTTGTGGTTAAGTCTTCATCCACTCGACAGAAAATCATTCCAAAAGGCAGTATTTTCTGTCGAGCGCAACTTGGGCACGACTGGCGCATTGTCAAACAAGACTCCGAAGAGTTTGATGATGTAACGGCTCACCCGCCAGAGCGAATGAAGCCGCTAAGTCACGCTGCGGCAGAAGGCCGCGTTAATCCCAAAGGTATTCCGTGCCTATACTTGGCGACCGATGCAAATACCGCAATGTCCGAAGTGCGGCCCTGGGTAGGAAAGTACGTCTCGGTTGGGCAGTTCAGAACCACGAAAGACCTACGCATAATCGACTGTTCGGTGGAGCACTCCCAAAGCTTTACGTTCTACTTCGAGGAGCCTCCACCACCGGAACGTGAACGCGCTGTATGGCGAGACATCGACCGCTCGTTCTCCGAACCGGTAACGTCAGATGACACGTCCGCCGACTATGTCCCAACTCAGGTGCTAGCCGAGTATTTCAAACGCATTGGATTCGATGGCGTCGTCTACAAAAGTCTTCTTGGTGACGGTTTCAGTATTGCGCTGTTCGACTTATCGGCGGCGGAATTACTCAACTGCTCGCTGCATCTTGCGCGCGGTGTATCGTTCAAGTTCGACGAAGTGGCAAATCCCTATTTCGTGAGAAAGCACGACCCAAAGGGACGCGCCGATTTCTAACCCTGCGGTCAACACGGACCTTGCACGAAAAGCCGCGCAAGGCCGGTTGCCTTCACGTTGATGCCCAACTACGATTGGCAATGCCATGTTTGCGCCTGAGCGAACTAGGCGACTGATGCTGTCTGTAGCAAGTGCGGGTTTCCTGCGCAAGCCAGCGGACGTGACATTTTGGCTGCGCGGGCTGCGATGGAATCGCCAGACCGCGTGGTGTTCACTCAGACACCAGACGCGGTTGAGCGCCTCAGTATTGAGCTGCAACCTCTTCCGTGGTGGCGAAAGCTTGTCGCAATAGTACGGTTGGCATTTGCGTTTGGTTGGGGGCATATTACTGGAGGCCATGTTTTCCTGAACGGCGGGTAATGCCCCTATTATTTGGACTGAAGTCGTAGCAGTCCCGCCACCCGTTCCAAGTCCTCCAGCGTGTCAATGTCCGTCACAACCCCAGCGTCTGTCACTACTAATTCAATAGCACCCCACGCACGTAATACGAGGGCTGCACCCTGATTTCCTGTTAAGTACAAGAGTGCATCGCGGCATGCGGTGCCAAAACCAACCGGGTGTCCGTATTGCCCTTCAAACACGGGCCGCACCACCGCATGCTGCTGCAGCGCCCGCGCCACCGCACGCAGCGTGTCGGCTTGAATCAGTGGCAAATCGCCCGGCAAGATGAGCCATCCGTTGGCGTCAGCAGTGGCCTGCACAGCGGCAGCGATGGAGTCGCCCATGCCTGGGTGGGCGGCAGTCTCTAGGTGGTAGGGCAGGCCACTGGCGCGCACCGCGTCCAACGTGTGCTGCAACACGGGTTTCCCATTCAGCAGGGCTTGCAACTTGGAGCCCTGACCACCCGACGCAGTAAAGCGCTCGCCGCGCCCGCTGGCCAGAATCAGGACGGTGGGTGGTTGGCCTGGCACGCGATGGGCTCCACGGAGGATGGCACGGTGGCCACCGCGTTTTTGACCTGCACGATCTGCGCGATGATGGAGACGGCAATTTCAGCCGGTGTCTTGGCACCTATCGACAAGCCCACCGGGCCATGCAGCCGCGCCAGCACTTGCGGTGACAGGCCAAAGTGTTCTGCCAAGCGCTGTTTGCGCGTCGCCTGGTTGCGCCGTGAGCCCAAAGCGCCCACGTAGAACGCGTGTGACACCAAGGCTTCCAGCAAGGCCATATCGTCCAACTTGGGGTCATGGGTGAGGGCCACGATGGCGGTGTGGGCATCGGGCACCAGTGCGCGCACCACGTCGTCGGGCATGCCCTCTGCGCGGGTGACGCCTGCTATGCGCAAGGTGGCCGCGTATTCATCACGCGGGTCGCACACCAGCACTTCAAAATCCAGCATCCGCGCCATTTGCGCCACGGCTTGCGATAGCTGGCCAGCGCCTATCAGGAGCAGCCGCCACCGGGGGCCAAACACGCTGCACAGCACGCTGCCGTCAAAGTGCAAGGCCTGCCCGCGCGTGGCGGGCAACAGGCGCACCGCGCCGGTGGCCAGCGTCAGGTGGCGGGCAACCAGCTCGTGCTGCGCGGTGCGGTGGAGGATTTCTTCTATCCACGCGGTATCTTGCAGTGGCTCGCGTACCAG
Organism: uncultured Rhodoferax sp.; assembly: GCA_964468905.1. GTDB lineage: Bacteria > Pseudomonadota > Gammaproteobacteria > Burkholderiales > Burkholderiaceae_C > Allorhodoferax. Next base: position 8,586 of record CAYXWW010000098.1, read on the forward strand.
ACGCAGGGTGCCGCCGCAGGGTAGGCCAAAGCGTGTTGCCTCTTCTTTGGTGACGCCATAGGCCAGCATAGAAGGCCGCTGTGGTTCTGCGGCATGTGCCAGGGTTTGAAAAGCCGCCTTGGTTTGGGCTATGAGGTCGTCTTCCACGCAACCGCCAGAGACTGAGCCGCTCACCACGCCATCGTCGCGCACCGCGAGCAGTGCACCGGGTGGGCGGGGCGCGCTGCCCCAGGTTTCCACCACCGTCACCAGTGTGACCGCATGGCCGGCACGGCGCCACTGCAGGGCGTCGGCCAATACGCGCAGGTCCAAGCTTTCCATTACGTCAGCTTGAAGGGCAGGCTGCGGGGTGTCTTGCCGGTCAGCTTGGCAATGGCGTTGGCAAACGCCGGTGCCAAGGGTGGCAGGCCCGGCTCGCCAATGCCGGTGGGCGCGTCGGCGCTAGGCACCGTATGCACGGCAATGCGGGGCATGTCGGGCAGGCGCGGCACCACGTAGCCGCCAAAGTTGCTTTGTTCCACCACGCCGTTTTTCAGTGTGATGGCTGCGCCGGGCAGGCAGGTGCCCAGGGCCATCAGGGCTGCACCTTGTATCTGGGCCTCAATCGTTTTAGGGTTGACCGCCAGATTGCAGTGCACGCCCGCCGTAGCTGCGTGTAGTTTGGGCACCCCATTGGTGACAGATACTTCGACTACATAAGCCACCACGGTCTTGAAAGACTCGTGCACTGCGACACCCCAAGCCTGGCCCTTGGGCAGCTTGCGTTTGCCGTAGCCCGATTGCTCCACCGCCAGTTTCAGGGCCGCAGTGTGGCGCGGGTGTTTGTCACCGAACAGATGCAAGCGGTAGGCCACGGGGTCTTGGTGGGTCGCGCGGGCGATTTCGTCGATGAGCGTCTCCATGACATACGCGGTATGGGTGGAGCCCACGCTGCGCCACCACAGCACCGGCACATTGGCCTTGGGGTGGTGCACCGAGAGGCGCATGGGCAGGTCATAGGGTTCGCGCAGACCCTCCACCGAGCTTGCGTCAATGCCGTTTTTGGATATACCACCTGCGAAGGGGGTGCCTTGGAGGATGGACTGGCCGACCACGACATGGTCCCAGGCCAGCACCTTACCCTTGGCATCAAAACCAATCTCGGCACGGTGCACATGCGCGGGGCGGTAGTAGCCGCCTTTGATGTCGTCTTCACGGCTCCACATCACGCGCACCGGCGCGGTCAAGCCAGCGTTTTGCGCTGCTTTGGCCACGGTGCAGGCTTCCACCACATAGTCTGCAGATGGCACGCCGCGTCGCCCAAAGCCACCGCCTGCCATCTGTACATGGAGCTTGACATTTTTTGGAGCTATGCCCAGCACATTGGCCGCTGCGTTCGTATCAAAACCTGGGAACTGTGTGCCCACCCACAATGTGGCCAGCGTCTCAGCGCCCTGGCGGGTCAGCTGCACGGTGCAGTTGAGTGGCTCCATAGGCGCGTGGGCCAGATACGGAAAGCTGAACTCAGCAGTAATCTTTTTGGGTGCCGTGGCCAGTGGCCGAACATCTGCGTCGAAATGCACCAGGCCGGTTGTTTTGGCGAGCTTCTTGTAGCTGGCCAATTGCGCCACACTGTCGACCTTTTCTACCGCAGACGAATCCCACTCCAGCTGAAGTGCATCGCGCCCCTGCTTGGCGGCCCAGTAGCCTTGCGCAACCACTGCCACGCCTTCGCCGCCACGGTCCGTGGGCATGCGCAAAACGGCCTTAACGCCGCTAACCGCTTTGGCCGCAGTATCGTTTACCGATTTGAGCTTCGCGCCAAACACGGGTGGGTGCACCACCACGGCCGTCAGCATGCCTGGCAATTGCATGTCAATGCCAAAGTTTTGCGCACCCGTGGACTTTGCACGTGCGTCCAACCGGGGCGTGGCTTTGCCGATGATGCGGAAGTCTTTGGGGTCTTTCAGCGTGACTTTTTGTGGGACCGGCATGGCCATGGCTGCTTCGGCCAGATCGCCGTAGGTTGCTACTTTGCCACCGGCACCCAAAACCTGGCCGCTTTCGGTACGCAGCGTGCTGGCGTCCACGCCCCACTGGGCGGCGGCGGCGGCCAGCAGCATGGCACGGGCGCGGGCGCCGAGCTCACGGTACTGCAGATAGGAATGATTGATGGAATTTGAGCCCCCGGTCAAGTGGATGCCGTAAGCCGGGTCGACATAGGCGCCGTCGGCGTTGCCATGCACACCACGCACACGCGCCCAGTCGGCGTCCAACTCCTCCGCCAAAATCATGGGCAGTGCGGTCATCACACCCTGGCCAAATTCCAGACGGTTAACGGTGACCGTGACCGTGCCGTCTTTGTCAATGTGGACAAAGGCGGAGGGTTGCTGGAATGGCTTGAGCGCCGTGGGCGCAGGGGCGGGCGTGGCACTTTGCGCTCCAGCGACCAGCGGGTAGGCTCCCAACGCAAATCCAGAGGCCACACCCATCTTTAAAATAGTACGCCGGGGCAGTGCTTCGGTTGCTATATTTTCAGGAGCGCCTTGTGCACGTTTCATGAGGGCTAGCAGCCCTTTTGGTAGTTGATTGGCCGTGTCGCCCAATGCGGAGTCGAAATGCATGCTGATTTCCTCGCGAATGTTGGTGAGTGAATTAGGCCAAGGCGGCGGCAGCGGCGTGGATGGCGCTGCGCACACGGGCATAGGTGCCGCAGCGGCAAATGTTGCCCGCCATGGCCGCATCGATGTCGGCATCAGTCGGTTTCTTGTTGGTCTTGAGCAAGGCCGTGGCTCCCATGACCTGGCCGCTTTGGCAGTAGCCGCACTGCGCCACATCGTGGGCAATCCAGGCGTTTTGCACCGCCAAACCGACTTTGTCGTTGGCGACGGCTTCAATGGTCGTGATCTTCTTTCCCACCACGGCAGACAGCGGCGTGACGCATGAGCGTGTAGCCACGCCGTCCACATGCACGGTGCATGCTCCACATAACGCCGCGCCGCAACCAAACTTGGTGCCGGTCATGCCTAACGTATTACGCAGGGCCCAGAGGATGGGGGTATTGGCATCGGCATCGACAAGCGTTTCTTTGCCATTGATGTTGAGAGTGGGCAAGGCAGGCTCCTGGTGAAAGTGGTTGAAGAAGCAGCAAAAGTGTCTCTAGAAGGTTCTGGTCGGACTGGCGCACTGTAACGCCGTTCAGGAAAAAGGTACCGCAGCATGGCCATACACCGACAAAAGACTGACCTCGGGGAAACAAATTCTGCAGTTTTATCAACAATCATGGGCTCCGTTGAATCGGAGGCTAGTGACAACCGCCAACCAAAAATCCATGTCTCCCCATCGTTCCAACGGCCTCGACACCCTGCGCGCCCTGGCCATCGCGCTGGTCTTTATGTACCACTACATGGTTTTTGTGTCGGGCGAGGCTACCTTTGGCTGGGCCAGCACTGTGGGCTGGGTGGGAGTGGACTTGTTCTTCGTGCTCAGCGGCTACCTGATTGGCAATCAGCTATTTGCAGGCTTGGTTGCAGCTGCTGGTCTTGCTGGGCGTGGGCATTGCTGCGCGTTGGGCGCTGTGGAACGAATACAGGCTGGAGTCCACGGGCAAGATCGGCGGTTACTACCGCAATGTCTACTATTCCACGTTGGGTCGATTTGACGAGTTTTTGCCCGGCATCGCAGTTGCTTTACTTAAAAATTCTCACCCCCTGCTGTGGCAGCGCCTGATGGCGCGGGGTGTGGCGTTGTTCAACGTCGGATTGGCGGCCACCACAGTGGTTTTGTATGGCGTGCTGAACCACTATTACGTGGGCGGCTATGGCTATCCCTTCTTCATGACCGTGTTTGGCTACTCGTGTGTGGCGGGCGCGTTTGCGCTGCTGGTGGCTTCGGCGCTTAGCCCGCACTCACCGTTGCAGCGTATCAAAATCCCTGGGGTCTACGCGGTGGCGCTCTGGGCGTATTCAATTTACCTGACGCACAAGCCGGTTGCTTTCATATTGAAAGGCTACCTGGTGCCCTTGGATGCGCCACCGTTTGTGTTGTTGGTGGTCATTGGTCTAGCCTGCGTCCTAGTGGGTGCAGTGCTGTACCGCGCGGTTGAGTTGCCCTTCATGGAGTTGCGAGACCGTAAGGTGCCAGGGCTTTTTCACCGGCTATAATGAGAGGCTTTCCAGAAAACAGCCGTCCCAAGCGCATTTCAAGCACCTTTTCCAACCACACTAGCTGCCAAGAATCGTTCTTGAGCACGCTTGGGCGTACCCGTAACACAGTCGGAGAACCCAGTGCTTTTGTCTCTTAAGGGAACCCACCCACCCGCCATATTGGCCCTCGCAGACGGCACGGTCTATATTGGTAATTCCATTGGGGCTTCGGGCTCCACCGTTGGTGAGGTCGTGTTCAACACCTCCATGACCGGCTATCAGGAGATCCTGACCGATCCCAGCTATTGCCAGCAGATCGTTACGCTCACTTACCCCCACATCGGCAACTACGGCACCAATCCAGAAGACGTTGAGTCGGACCGGGTACACGCCGCTGGCTTGATCATTCGTGATCTGCCCATGGTGGCCTCAAACTTCCGCAGCACCGCCACCCTGAGTGAGTACCTGGTGAAGGCTGGCACGGTTGCCATTGCAAATATTGATACCCGCCAACTGACTCGTCAATTGCGTACCCAAGGTGCGCAAAACGGTTGCATCCTGGCCTTGGCACAGGGTGAGGTTGTGACGTCTGCATTGGTGGAAAAGGCAATTGCTGCAGCCAAGTCTGCACCCGCCATGTCTGGCCTGGATCTGGCCAAGGTTGTATCCGCTAAGGAAACCACGCAGTGGACAGAAGCTGAGTGGACCTTGGCGAACGCCGATGGCAAGCCGGGCTACGGCCAGCAGACCGCGCCACGTTTTCATGTGGTGGCCTATGATTTTGGCGTCAAGAAAAACATTCTGCGCATGCTGGCGGAGCGCGGATGCAAAGTTACGGTAGTGCCCGCACAAACGTCTGCTGCAGATGTTCTCAAACACAAGCCCGATGGCGTGTTTTTGAGTAATGGCCCGGGCGACCCAGAGCCATGTGACTACGCGATTGCTGCGGCCAAGGAACTGATTGAAACCGGCACGCCAACTTTCGGCATTTGTCTGGGTCACCAAATCATGGCGCTGGCATCGGGTGCCAAGACATTCAAGATGAAGTTTGGGCACTACGGAGCGAATCATCCGGTCAAAGACCT
>CAYXWW010000099.1:0-12248 GCA_964468905.1 uncultured Rhodoferax sp.
ACGCTACAGGCGCTACGTTTTCTGTAGCGGGTTGTGCAGTGGGTACGAGGGCTACCGGCTGGTTTTGCTCGGAGGTTCCTGTTGCAGCCGGGTCCGCTGGTCTCACACAAACGTCGGCGGGTGCTGTAGAGCCTACCAGACTGGGCATGCCGGGAATGGGTGCGAGTGGGTCAAACAGTGGCACGGTGACCACGGGTGGGCTTACTACCGGTGTGCCGTCTGCGTGAAGCTGTGTCTTGGTGTTGTCCAGTGAGTTGATGACGTAGTGGTCTTCTGACCGGACACGCATGTCTGTGCCGTAGGTGACGCTGTGTACGGTGCGAACGGGTTCACCGTCGGCATTGGTAGCCGCAGAACTAATGCTTTCGGTAATGGTGCTGTCGGCGTTGCGGGTGACGAGTTGGGTGTCGCCATTGTTTGTTACGGTGACTTTGCCGCCATTTGCGTTGATAACACTGACAAGCCCACTATCTACCGTGATAGAACCAAGTATTTCCCCCGCATTGTTGGCAACGCTACTACTACCGTCGCGGTTGGCAATGACGTTGACAGGTTCGCCAAATTCATCTTCCAAGATTCTGTTCCAGGAATCAACCCGCGCAGTTCTCGCTTGTGCCTCAGCCCTAAAGGCCGTATCCAGCGGGCTTTGGCCATCTGATGTAACACCGCCCACATTCGCTAGTTGAATCGGTCGTGCACCCAAGTCCGCCAAAGTTTCTATTGCATCAGCACTCGCGAATCGTGGTCCTTCCAAATCTCCTGAGTCACTGAGCTTGAGCGGTCGTTGACTTGCTCCTTTCGGCAGTAACTCAATTGCACGAGGTTCGGGATTTGGAGTTTCTTCAGTCGGCGCATCCTTCTCTAAAGTAATGATTCCTGCTTTTCCGTTCTTGTCTTTGCCAACTGCAAAAATTGTCGTTTTCCCATCCTCGCCAACAACTTCGTAACCCTCGACAATCTTCGGCTTCTTTTCGGTTCCTAGATTGAATTTCTTTTTATCACCGATTTCCGGATTCAAATCCTTGAAATCGTTCAACAGAGCCGCAGGATTCTTGTTTTCTGGGGCAAGGGCTTGGGCTGAGAATATCTTCCGTAGATCGCCGTCTTCGATTGCATTGTTAAGTGCGACTGCAGGATCGACAGGTATATGTGCATCATTTGCAATAATGAATTTACTTCCAATTTTGGATAAAATTAGAGGCTCTTGGCTTTGCCTTGAGTCATCATGCGTGACAACTTTGTAAGCAACAATTTCAGCTGATTCTTCTCCTTTTTTTGCTCCCGGAATCCGTTGCGATCCGATATATATCGAATCGCCATTAGCATCCAAATAAGTGAAACCGCTACTTGCGCCAATCTGTATTCTCTCAACCTTGTCACCCAGAAAATCCGCCACTTCGGATATCGTGCGACTATAGTGTCCAGGATTTCCTGCACCTCCTCGACGTTGACTAAAAAACTCAAGAACTTGCACAGGATCACCACTGGATAATTTTTGGGCACCGGCAGTGGCGCCAGGACCGGTGTTATACATCCGCGAAAACACTGTAGCGCGTTGTACATCCGTGATCTCAGTAATACCCGCGAGAGATAGTACGCTGTCTACTCCATTCTCAAATTCTTGTGCCCGTGTCTCGACTACCTTCATTGCTCCTTTCTCGGTGATCAAATGCCTGATATCAGTTTCTGTGATGCTGCCATCTGGATTTTTTTTTTTGAGTTTGAGCAATTCAACGTGACCGCCTTTGCCTATTCCAGTAACGAAGTTTTCAGCTATCTTGCCTTGATCACCCTTTATCTCCACTATCTTATCGATGACTTTTTGATAAGTAATTGGATCTAATGAGTTGATTCTTACGGTTGTTGATGCAGGCGCCAGCGACTTGCTATCGACATGGTAAAGTAAAGTACCTACTCCAATAGTTGGGTGACCACTGCCATCAATATAGACAGCTTGATTCATACCCTCTTGTTCTTTGATAATTTCAAAGCGCTTTGCCAAATATGCGGCTGAGTAATTTGCTCCCATATTTACTTTCTATTTCCGCTATCAAAATTAATGAAACACGAATAACGAGAGCTGTCATTGCCATACTTCGGATCCGGCCAGCCATTCAGACCACGTGTATTTTTTCTCGCTGGTAGCGGGCCGTCTACAGCAAACCCCCCGAGGGCGACGGTATTTTCAAAATTCTTTTGAGGATGTGCGACTAAAACATACCGTTGCCCATTTCTTCCATACAGCGGTTTACCCCAATCAGATTTAGCAGGTGCCATCTCTCCAAGCTTTACAACCGGAAATGTATAAGTTCCGAATTCAAGAATTACTGGCAACCCATCTATAGCGCTCACAACAGCTTTCGCGGCTTCAGTTCGGTCATCTGCTGACGTTTCGTTTGGATATGATCCCCATACACTTGAGTGGAACCAATCCCCATTCAATAGTTGCCTATAGCTTCCATCAACTTGTATTGAACTATGTGGTTCTATACCACCGACACAATTGGTCTGGTCTGGGTAAATCAACTCGTTATATTGATAGACACCGTTTCCAGTTGTACCCATATAGCTGCGCTGCCAATATAGGCTACCGCAAGCACCTTACCGCATACGTGTCGGCCTTCCTAGCTTCGTAGATGCAACGGCAATAGCTGCTTCAACATCAGCCGCCACGCCCTCGGGCGAATCACTAGGCAACCGCCATTTCTGCCCAACTGGAGGAATTAGATTATGCAAAACTTCTACCAATTTAGATGTCGAATCACGTGTTGCAGAGAAAGTTGGGGCAGGAAAACTCAATCGCCGTTTATTCTTAAACAACGCATCTGCGATATCTAAGCAATATGCCTGCTGCGCCTTCCAGTCAATCTTCCATGCAAAAGCACGAGGGGCTTTGGGAATACTGATGTTTTTTGCACCCTCAATGTGGGCAAGGAGTTCAGCGTGTACTCCTTCAGCAAAGTCTTGCTCTTTTACCCATCCCGCCGGATCAATGGGATTAACTTCGATTGGAGAGGTTGCATTGGCTGTTGAGCAAGAAAGTAAAACCACAGCAAGTAGACCATTCAGAACGCAAGCTACGCAACTTGCCCGAGATCCGCTACATAGAGTACAAAACAGTTCAACAGTCATTCCGACTACCAATCGCAAATCGCGATGATTTACCACGAGCCTCGAAATCATGATTTGAATCTCGAGAATGACCGAACTACACAAAACAACTGTTGATTCATCAAGTAATTTCCATCCTAGATACGCTGAGCGTCAAGAACTAAAGCGAAGTAATTCTATCGACCGCGGCCTTGTGTAAACATCGCATGAATATGGGAGGTCCCCAAATTTTTAATTTGGCGCCATTTACGTTTATGCCACTTGTCGCCAAGAATCACCATTTGCACTTTTTGACAAAAAATACCGGTAACCCTCGAATATCGTGCGTGAGCAGCTATCAACTACATAGCAATCACTTGAACCCATCACTGTGGCGGTAGGTGCCCCATCCACATTCCCCCCACCATGGCGGTGCAGGTCTCGGTCAGCGGTCTTCTCCCAATCACCGGTGGTCTTGCCAATGTGGTCAAAACTGTTAACCCGTTTGGCCTCCCAGTGGCCTCCTGCTGCTCCTTCTTCCAGTTGCTTGCCCTTGCCGTCCAGCCATACTTGCCCCTCATAGCCTTCGTGCACGATGACGGTGCCAGCTTCTTTACGGGCTACGAGCTTGCCGTCTGCACCCACTGTCGCAAAGTCAACGGCTTTAACGCCATCGGTGTTGGCTGACAGTGTTTGGGTGGTGAGGCTGTCCTTTTGGCCGTTGCTGTAGTGGACCTCTCCAGATTTAAAGTCGATGCCGGTGAGTTGGATGGTTTGCAGGCCATGCATTTCACCGGTATCGACTCTGCCGTCGGAGTTGACATCCACCCAGATGCGGATGGCGGCAAAGGCGGGGTCGTGGGCGTCGAGCACACCATCGCCGTTAGCATCCATCCAGGCTACGTTGTTGCGCTGCTGGTTGCCATCGGTCTGCGCGGTCCAGGCGGCTTGGCCTGTATTGCCACCCAGGTTCAATATGTCCGCGGTGTCTATGACGCCGTTGTTGTCGCGGTCCAGCACCAGCACGCCTTGGGCTGCGCCATTGCTGTCGGTGTTGTTGATCCACTGGCCGGATTCGAGGAATTCGTCGTTGTCTATGTTGCGATACACCGTGTGGGTGCCGTCGGAGTTGCCTTCTTGGGCTGCAGCATTGGCCTGTGCGCGTTGCTCTGGGGTAATGCCGTGGGCTTTGTCGTAGTTAGCTTGTTCTGCGGCGTGGGCTGCTTCGGCCTCGTCCAGCGTTTGCTGGATGGCGGCTGCGTTGCCGCTGCGCAGGTGCACTACCAGGGTGCCGTAGTTTTGGGTTTTGTGGTCTGCGGCCTCGGCGGCATTGCCTTTGACGTCGTAGACGAAAGGAGTGGTGTTGCCCGACTGCGCATGGGCTTGCAATGTCTGTGCCTGCCACTGGGGAACGATGGCACCACTCTGGTCGGCAATCTGCAATATGCGCTGGTTGGCAGTTTCCGGCTTTATCTCTTCTGTTTTGACGCTGCCGTCAGGTTGGCGCACATCCATCCACGCACGGCCAAATTCATACCGCACAGTGGGCAGGCGGCTGGGGTCTATGCCCATAGCGGTGATGTCTAGGCCTGTGAAGGGGGCAGTGGTAGTTGTTGCCGTGGTGGTTGCGGTGGCGTCGGTGGTGCTTGCCGGGGTGCGGGCTTCGTTCTTGGCGATGTTGATGGTGACTTGTTCGTTGTGTCCATCCACCGCGCCCAACACCGAGCTCAGAAGGTTGCCCCCTACGCTGGCGGCCACTGCTCCCCCGCCGGTTACGTTTTGCTGCACACTGGCGGTAATGTTGCCTTGTGCGTCCCAGGTGTACTGGACTTCACCTACGGGTGGGGGTGGTGGCGGGGGTGGGCCACCGCCTCCAAAGAGGCTGTCAGCGAATCCACCAATGATGCCCCCGACCATGCTGCCCATGGGGCCAAAGCACATGCCGACCATGCTGCCGATAGATTGGAATGGGTGGTGTTCAAAGTCGTTGAGGGCCAGGACGATGCCGACGTAGGGGACGCCGCTGCTGCCGATGGCGCTGTTGAGCGCGTTGTCTACGACGCCTTCGGTGACTGCGCCGGAGCTGACGGTAAACACGCTGTTGACCCCTGCCACCATACCCAGGGTGTTGCCGCTCTCCACGCTTTGTGCCAGGTTCAAATAGCCCGCAAAGCTATTAAGGCCACTTGAGGTGCCACCGGTAGCCCATTGCGTGGCGCTGCCCGCAAAGCGGGTGAGCGCGCTGGCACGCTGCAGGTCGCTCATCTGGTCCCAGTGGGTCAGTGCGGCAATGCTGGCGAAGGTGTTAACGCCGTTGACGAAGTTGGTGAAGCCGGGGTTGGTGGGGTTTTGCGCGTTGGGCGGGTTGGGGTTGCCGGGGGTGGCTATGGTGGTGGGGGTTTGGTTGACGATTTGGTCGTAGCTGGTCAGTGCACTGGCTATGGATCCCCAACGGGCAGCATCGTCCAGGTTGTTCCAGTTACCTAAACTGACAAGGCTGCTGGCGAAGGTGTTGGCGGCGGTGTAGGTGTTGAGGTTTCCTTGGGTAAAGACCGGTGCTATTGTTTCTATAGCTGGTTGTGCAGTGGTTACGAGGGCTACGGGCTGTTTTTGCTCAGAAGTTGCAGCGGCAGGGGCTGTTAGGTCTACAGCACCTTCTGCGCTTGTTGCAGGTTCTGGAGGCCTCACGCAGACTTCGGCGGGCGCGGTGGAGCCTACCAGGCTGGGCATGCCGGGGATGGGTTCGAGTGGGTCAAACAGTGGCAAGCTGAGCGCCGGTTGGCTGCCCACTGCCGGGGTGACGACGGCAATGGATGCAACCGGGACCACAAAGGTGTCTGTGCTGGCCCCTTCGGTTGTGCCGGTCGGTTCGGTCGTTGTGACGGCGGTGGTGGATGCCGCGTGGTCGGTCGTTGCAGGAGCATCGTCGATGCTGCGGTCAACTGTTTTACCCGATGCATCACGGATGAATAAAGCCCCACCGTCATTGACACCAACTCGGTCTCCGGGTTGCAGCTGTGCAATGGTGTTGCCAGCGCGGTCAATCACGACGCCGCCACCCGTTCCATCGCGTGATTCCGTGGCACCATTGCTGTTGGGGATGGTGCGGTTCAGTGTTCCGTTGGGGTTTGGGTCGTAGAGGTTGCCGTCGATTTGAACTTGTTTGAAGTTGACAAATACAAACGGCGAGGCTGCATCACCGTCGGTTACGCCTGCTTGTGTTGGATCTTCAGGCGGGTTCGGGCGTTCGCGTGCGGGGGTGTCCTTGGTGTCGCTTGTGTTCGTTGCACCGGTAGAACTTGTTGCACCTGTAGCGTCCGTTGCAGGCTGGGCGGTTGGTGCAGGGTTCTTCGTTGGCGGGGCAAAGAATTGATCCAGGCCCAGTTGTTCGTACTCGGGATCGATGTTCAGGGCGGGCGGTGGCTGTGGCACCGGGGGACCTACCATACCGCCGTCGGCTGTCCAGGTGCTTGTGGTTTGGGTTTCGGGGTCGTATTGGGTGAATTTGTTGCTGCTAGTGCTGCGCACAGTGACGATGCCGGTCTCAGGGTCGCGCACAATGGTTTCGCCAGGACCGGCTTTGAGCAGGATTTGGCCATCGGGGGATTTGAGGACAACGGTGTTAGTGGTCACGCCGTTGACCGTGACTGTGGTGTCTACCAACGTGGTGCCGTCGGGGAGTTCGCTGTCTATGCTGTCGCCTGTGGGGCCGTCGGTGTGGGTGGGTTTGGACGTGGGTTTGGCACTTGGGGCGGGCTTGTCTTTGTATAAGTGGGCGTCGGAGCCGTCTTTGGATTCGGTGGGCGCGGGGGTTTTAGAAGTGATACCACTGGCTGCCACACCGCTGTTAGACGTTACATCCGGTACAAATACCCGCCCGCCAGGAACAGTGACGTTACCCAATGCGTCGTATTGGGTAGTGTCTTCCCAATGGCCACCGGTCGCAATCACAGAAGCATTGACAGGCGTCAACTGCATGTTCGCCAGCGGAGTATTCGCCGCATCAAATGGAGTTTTTGTATTGCCCTCTCCAATTTGAAGAGTTGAAACACCATTTACCTTTACAACGTCGCTACTTTGAAATGTTGCGTATCCTTCATCTCCGACGACAAACCCGCCACCTGCACCTTTATATCTGAGCGCTATGCGCTCGGTCATTGGATCAATCCATAACGTTCCAAGATACTGGCCCAACGTAACTGGCACACTAACCGGATTGAAAGTGGTGTCGTCATTTATGGCGACGACTGCATTTTTCATACGACCAGTATCCGCACCGAACATCGCTCGTGTGATAGCAACATCGGGGTCTGATCCAACCAATGTCGGCGAAAAATTCCCTTTTTGTTCTACACGTTTGAGTACATCAGCTAAAGGGGAATCAGAATCCAGAATGGCTTTGTATAGACTGCCGCTATTGAGGGCGGCAACAGGGCCAGTGTAAACCGCCTCATTAATTTTTTTTCGTGTGTCCGTATATGCCCTCGCAAAACTCAGAAGGTCTCCACGATTGAATTCACTTGGGTGACCAGCAACTATAGTTGTTGTCTGATTGGTTCCTTGGTTATTTAGTAACGTCACGGACCCGTCATTCAAGTAGTCCATAAACGCACCAAAACCGGGGCTTTTTGCTGTTCCATTAGCACCCTCTGTACCCAAACCATACTGATTTCTGATCTTCATTGCAAACGAAGCAAACTCTTCGACATGCGTGCCCTCTCGCAACACTGCTTGACCGTATGGTGTCGCAAATGCTTGCTGAGCGGCAAGCACTGAAGTATTGACATGACCCTGATCAAAATTTGCATAAATCCAGTGAGCACCTTCACTAGTCGATCCAAAACCTCCGATTGCGGTACGAATCTCAGGTGTCAGAAGACCAGATTTTGGCGGCGCTTCGAGTGCATTTGCGATAGTGGTCGGCGAAATGACAAAAGTCGCATCACTTGCTTTGTTCCAATTCACAATTGCCTCAGAATAACTAAAGGTTTTTGCCCTACTCTGACCAAAATCATTTTGCATTACACCAATTGTTATCCCACTTGAACCACCCGCATTTGCGGGGCCGGTATAAGGATTTGGCCCACCTTCGGTATTTATGCCGACAGCGTGATAGGCTATTGAAGCCAATCTTTTTTCGGAGATCGTGAGCAGCGGTTTTGATGTAGAGTCGACAGCCATAGCGAAATGTCTTGTTTCAGTTAATTTGGATATACTAGTTATTCAGCGTTGACGAGGAATTTCGAGCTCGTCTAAATCTTGAATGTTATCAATAGCTCTATCCATGGAACAGCTGAGATTCGCCAAAGGTTTTTGGTATTTCTCAATTTCTTCTGTGCGCTCAGTAACCCTTATGTCACCATAAAACTCTCCAGTTCCACGGTTCTTATATACCTCAAGGGAATACCGATATTTTCCGACGACGAATGAAAGAATTCGTGATGGACCATAAAACATTTTCTTTTCTGGCGCACCAAACGGCTCCCCAGGGTAATAATTGAAATTTGTGCTGGGGTGACCTGAAGGCATCGGATACTTCAACTCAGGTGTAGCGCCAAGGCGGCCAAACCGGTATTGCAAGCTACCTGCCTCCTTGGACAGATCAAGTGATGCACAAACAGAAACTGTTTTTCCATTGTTAAGTGGACACGAAAAAATTACCTTCTCAGAAGAGGTACACCATGTCATGACCAACTTATGCTGACTTGCCTGAACCCCAGCGCTCGTCGCTATCAAAGCAACAACAATAGTAACGGACAGAAAAGAATTCAAGACAAAACGACAAAGTGCGTAATTTGCGCGGCAAGGCTGTTGAATCATTGGGTAATTCCTATATTGAAAACAGCTATTCACCGTGAGAAAAACTGAATAATTCTATCGATGCTGGTATTAACTGAACATCCCATAAATATGGGAGAGCTTCCAGAAATGGTCGTTGAGCCATCTTCGTGTTCATGCCAACTTCTGCCAGTCAGCATCATTCATACTTTGAGATGAAATAACGCCGTAACCGACATTGAATAAACTGATTGAACTACCAATTACATAGCATTCACTTGATCTAATCACTATGACCGTGACGTTGCATGCCCCCACCTCATCCCCCCCACCATGGCGGTGCAGGTCTCGATCGGCTGTCTTCTCCCAGTCACCGGTGGTCTTGCCAATGTGGTCAAAACTGTTAACCCGTTTGGCCTCCCAGTGGCCTCCTGCTGCTCCTTCTTCCAGTTGCTTGCCCTTGCCATCCAGCCATACTTGCCCCTCATAGCCTTCGTGCACGATGACGGTGCCGGCTTCTTTGTGGGAGACGAGTTTGCCGTCTGCACCCATTGTCGCAAAGTCAACGGCTTTGACGCCTTCGGTGTCAGATGTGAGGGTTTGGGTGGTGAGGTTGCTCTTTTGGCGGTTGTCGTTAGGTTGTGGTGTCAACCCGCGTCGCCAAACTAACTAATACCACCGTGGCCAACCCAGCAGCCACGCCAAACACCCCCGCAGACACGGGCTGAATGCCCCACCAAAGGCCATCACCTGCCAAGCCCAACATGGCGCGCACAGCGGGCATGTTGATGCCCATGTAGTACACCGTGGTACCTAGCCCGGCCAGCATGCCGGCCACCGCGCCGGCGCGGGTGGTGCGCTGCCAAAAAATGCCCAGCACCATGGCTGGCACAAAGGCCGCTCCTGCCAATGAAAACGACGCGGACACCAGATACAAAATGCCGGCCGGCCGCTGGGCGGCAGCGTAGGCTGCAATCAGCGCCACAACCAGTAGGGCAAATTTGGACCACATGACCCGGCGCATGGCTTGCGCCTTATCGGCTTCGCCTTCAAAAAAGACGTCGTGGGCCACGGCATTGCCAATAGTGAGCAACAAGCCGTCGGCCGTGCTGAGCGCGGCGGCAAGGCCACCCGCAGCCACCAGCACTGATACCACGTAGGGCAACCCGCCAATCTCGGGGGTTGCCAGCATGACCAAGTCGGGCGAAATATACAGCTCTGCAAATTGCAACAGGTGGTCGCCATTGACATCAGACACGCTCAAGAGTGTTGGGTCTCGGGCCCACTGCGCCACCCAGGCGGGCAAGCTGTCCATCGGCTGGCCCACCAGATGGGCCATGACTTCATATTTGACCAACACGGCCAACGCAGGAGCAGACAGGTACAGCAAGGCGATGAAGAACAACGACCACGCCACCGAGCTGCGTGCCTCGGCCACACTGGGCGTGGTGTAGTAACGGGTGAGCAAATGGGGCAAGCCCGCAGTGCCCACCATCAGGCAAAACATGAGTGCCAAAAAGTTCGCACGGGATGTGGAAAATGCCTCGCGTTGCTCTGCCGTGCCGGCCGGATCGCCCGCGAAAGGCGTGGCATGGTTTGGCATGCCGCCCATTGGCTTGGCGCGGGCCCAGTTTTCAGCGGCGGCACGGCTCCAGATGTCGCGAGCCGACGCTGGGTCCTTAGGCACTGCCGCCAGTTCACGGCGCAAGGCAACAGCGCGGTCGTCATCAGCACGCTTGTCCCCCATGGCGCGCAACTGGCGTTGCAGGGTATTGCGGTCATTCTCTAGGGATGCTTCCACATCTTGTAGCTTGGCCTCTAGCGCACGGGCGCGGCGTGCGAATTCTTCGATCACTGCCTGCTCTTGGGGCGAATCATGCAGGCGCTGTTCCATGTCTGCAATCTTGTGCAACTGCTGCCCATAGGCCAATGGCGCGAACGGATTGCCGATCTGCTTGTAGGCCAACCAGGACACAGGAATCAAAAACGCCAAGATGATGATGACGTACTGCGTAACTTGCGTCCAGGTTACAGCGCGCATGCCACCCAAAAATGAGCACACCAGCACACCGCCTAGGCCCAACAAAATGCCAATCTCGAAATGCACGCCGGTGAGCCGCGAGGTGATAAGGCCCACACCATAAATCTGTGCCACCACGTAAGTGAACGAACACAACACTGCAGCAAACGCAGCAATCATGCGTGGCCAGCGGCCACCAAAGCGCACGGCAAAATAGTCTGGCACGGTGTAGAGCTGCATGCGGCGCAAATAGGGTGCCACCAGCAAGGCCACCAGACAAAAACCACCGGTCCACCCCATCACGTACGCCAGGCCACCAGCCTGCGCATCCATGCCCGAAAAGCCTTGTAAATACAGGCCACCGGCCAGGCTAATGAATGACGCCGCGCTCATCCAGTCAGCGGCCGTGGCCATGCCGTTGTAGACCGCGGGTATGCGTCGACCTGCCACATAGTATTCAGTCGCTTCGGCCGTACGACCGTATACGCCAATCACCGCATACAAGACCAGAGTGGCCGACAAGAAAATCCCCGCAACCCACACCTTGCTCAGGCCCATGTGCTCTGCCGCCGCTAAGGCGATCAGAAACAACAACAGGCAGACTACATACAACCCAAATCTGCGGTGGAGTGTGCGGGTGTAGCCAGCATACGCGTCACGGTCCACGGCGGATTCGGCACCCTCACGCCGGTTGACCACGTAGGCAAAAACCACCACGATGGCAATAAACACCAGCACCGAGCCCTGGGCTGCAAACCAAAAGCCAACGGGCCAGCCGGCCACTACAAATTGCAAATCACGCGCAAAAAACACAACCCCAAATGAAGCTGCAAACCACAGCGCCAGCAAGCCCGCATGCAGGCCCCACCGGCGCTGGGCTATGCGCTCCATCATTGCGCGGCGAGTTTTTGCCAGGTGGCAATGACCGAGTCAGGGTTGAGCGAAATGGACGAGATGCCCTGCTCTACCAACCATTGCGCAAAATCCGGGTGGTCACTGGGGCCCTGGCCGCAAATGCCAATGTATTTACCATGGCGCCGGCATGCCGCAATGGCCAGGCTGATCAGCGCTTTAACAGCGGGGTCACGCTCGTCAAAGTCGGCCGCCAGGACCTCAAGGCCTGAGTCGCGGTCCAACCCTAAGGTGAGCTGGGTGAGGTCGTTGGAACCGATGGAGAAGCCGTCAAAGTACTCCAAAAACTGATCGGCCAAGATGGCGTTGCTCGGAATCTCGCACATCATCACCAGCTTGAGCGCGTTCTCACCGCGGCGCAAGCCGTGGCGGGCCAGCAGCTCGGTTACCTTTTGGGCCTGGCCCAGCGTGCGAACAAAGGGCACCATGACCTGCACATTGTTCAAGC
>CAYXWW010000099.1:12258-13475 GCA_964468905.1 uncultured Rhodoferax sp.
ATGGCAAAGGCTTCACCAAACTCGGTACTCACATAGCGTGCGGCACCACGGAAGCCCAACATGGGGTTTTCTTCTTCCGGCTCGTAACGGCTGCCGCCAATCAGCTTGCGGTATTCGTTGCTCTTGAAGTCCGACAGACGCACGATGACAGGCTTGGGCCAAAACGCAGCCGCAATGGTGGCAATGCCTTCTGCCACACGGTCCACATAAAAGGCACGGGGCGAAGCGTGGCCACGGGCTACCGATTCCACTGCCTTTTTCAGATCAGCATCTACGTTGGGGTAATCCAATATGGCCTTGGGGTGCACGCCAATGTTATTGTTGATGATGAACTCGAGTCGCGCCAGGCCCACGCCTTCATTGGGCAATTGGCAGAAGTCAAAAGCGAGCTGGGGGTTGCCCACATTCATCATGATCTTGACCGGGCACGGTGGCATGGCACCACGTTGCACTTCGGTCACTTCGGTCTCCAGCAGGCCGTCATAAATGAAGCCCGTGTCACCCTGCGCGCAGCTCACGGTTACCAGCATGCCGTCTTTCAAAATCTCGGTAGCATCTCCGCAGCCCACGACCGCAGGAATGCCCAATTCACGCGCAATGATGGCGGCGTGGCAAGTGCGCCCTCCGCGGTTGGTGACGATGGCCGAAGCGCGTTTCATCACCGGCTCCCAGTTGGGGTCGGTCAGATCGGTGACCAATATGTCTCCCGCCTGCACGGTGTCCATCTCACTGATGTTGTGGACGATGCGCACTGGCCCGGTACCAATTTTTTGCCCAATGGCACGGCCTTCCACCAGCACACTACCGGAGCCCTTGAGCTTGTAGCGATATTCCGCCTGGTTACCTGCCTGGCTTTTCACCGTCTCGGGGCGGGCTTGCAGGATATAGAGCGCGCCGTCGACGCCGTCTTTGCCCCACTCAATGTCCATGGGGCGGCCGTAGTGGGCTTCAATAACAAGGGCGTAGTGCGCCAGTTGCTGCACGTCTGCATCGGTCAGGGAATAGCGGTTGCGCAGCTCGGTGGGCACATCGGTGGTCTTGACCAGTTTGCCGCCTTGGGCCTTTTCTTCAGCCGATGTGAATTGCATCTGAATTAGCTTGGAGCCCAGGCTGCGGCGAATAATGGCCTGGTTGCCAGCACGCAGCATGGGCTTGTGCACGTAAAACTCGTCTGGGTTCACAGCGCCCTGCACCACGGTTTCACCCAAGCCATAGCT
>CAYXWW010000100.1:0-6934 GCA_964468905.1 uncultured Rhodoferax sp.
TGGGCAAGACAAGGCGCTGGATGTCTTGGCCTCAGCGGTCAAGATGGCACGCTCAGGCCTTGGCAAGGGTGACAAGCCCATTGGCTCCTTCCTGTTCAGTGGTCCTACCGGTGTTGGCAAAACGGAAGCTGCAAAGCAACTGGCCTACATCATGGGGATTGAGCTCATTCGCTTTGACATGAGCGAATACATGGAGCAGCACGCGGTGAGCCGCTTGATTGGTGCGCCTCCGGGTTACGTGGGCTTTGACCAAGGTGGTTTGTTGACAGAAGCCATTACCAAAAAGCCACACTGCGTGTTGTTGCTAGACGAGATTGAGAAGGCGCACCCTGCAATCTTCAACGTACTGCTGCAGGTCATGGACCACGGAACGCTGACCGACAACAATGGCCGCAAGGCTGACTTCCGCAACGTCATCATTGTCATGACGACCAATGCGGGCGCCGAGACCATGAACAAGGCCACCATCGGCTTCACCAACCCGCGCGAGGCGGGTGATGAAGCGGCGGATATCAAGCGCCTGTTTACACCAGAGTTTCGCAACCGGCTGGATGCTACGGTCAGTTTCAAGGCGTTAGACGAAACCGTCATTCTGCGCGTGGTCGACAAATTCTTGTTGCAGTTGGAAACCCAACTGGCGGACAAGAAAGTGGAAGTCACCTTCACCGACAAGCTGCGCAAGCATTTGGCGAAAAAGGGCTTTGACCCACTCATGGGTGCGCGACCTATGCAGCGTTTGATTCAGGACACGATTCGCCGTGCCTTGGCCGATGAGTTGCTGTTTGGCCGGTTGACCGATGGCGGTCGTTTGACGGTCGATTTGGATGACGCGGACCCCAGCAAGACAGAGGTATTGCTCGACATTCAACCCTTGCCAGAGAAAAAGGGTCGAGCCAAGCCTGAAGAGGCAACTGCAGGCTAAGGCAACCCCCACGCTTGACATAGCGTGTGGTGCCTGGCGGTGAGACCCAGCCTTCAGGTGTTGGAAGACCACATAAAGAGGCCCCGTTCGTTATGAACGGGGCCTCTTTTATTGGGGTGTGACTAGAAGGGCAACTGCTTATTTGAATCCGACACGATCCAGCATTTGCTGAACCTTGACTTGGTTCATGCCAACAACGCTGATGGGAATGGTCTCGCTCTTGAAACTGCCGCCTGTCATGGCCTGAAGCGCAGGGTTATTGATTTTTACGCCCTTGGCGGCGGGCCACTCGTTGTTTCCATTGGCAAAGTGGTCTTGCGCGGAAGCGCTGGCCAGATACTCCAAAAATTTGACCGCGTTGGCTGGATTCTTTGCGTTTTTAGCCACCGCGCCACCGGCGATATTGACGTGGGTCCCCCATGTCGCCTGGTTAGGGAAAACAACGCCCACGCGATCTATGGCAGCCTGGTCTTCTGCAGCAGTGGAACGCATGAGCCGCGCCAGGTAGTACGTGTTGGTGACGGCAATGCCGCACTCGCCGGATGCTACGCCACGAATCTGGTCGGTGTCGCCACCTTTGGGTGCGCGCGCCATGTTGGCGACCATGCCCTTGAGCCATTGTTCGGCGGCTGCTTCACCCAAATGCTCGGTTACGGAACCAAACAATGACAGGTTGTAAGGGTGCGACCCTGAGCGTATGCATAGCTTGCCTTTGTTTTTGGCGTCTCCCAGTTCTTCGTACGTATCAACATCTTCACGCTTGACTTTGGCCTTGTCGTAGACGATGACCCGTGCGCGCGTAGAGAAACCAAACCATGGTGTTTCTCCTGCTGTGTTGGCCTTGCCACGGTATTGGGTGGGGATGGCATCGTCCAGGACCTTGGACTTGACGGGCTGGAAAAGCCCGTCGATTTCACCGCGCCACAGTCGGCTGGCGTCTACTAGCAAGATAATGTCGGCTGGTGATGCCGTGCCTTCGGCTTTTAGCCGGGCAAGAATGCCCGCGTCGTCAGCATCCACGCGGTTGAGCTTGATGCCGGTGGTTTTGGTGAAGTTGGCGTAGAGCGCTTCGTCGGTGGGATAGTGCCGTGCGGAATAGATATTAAGAACCTGTTCCTGCGCCATGCTCGTGGCGGCGGCGAGGCACATCAGACCTGCAATTGCAATTTGTTTTTTCATTGAGAGGTGGGTTTGTGGATGAAGAGGTTAAGTAGCGTCATCATAGTACAAACACGAATCATTCTCAATAAGTATTAAGTGTTTACCCCTGTTTTATGAAATATTTTTTAGCATTGACGTTGGTTGTGGGTTTGGTTGGGTGCGCAAATGTGCCTAAAGACGGCCCGCCGGTCGAGCAGCCGGTTCCACCGGTACCGCCGCCAGTCGTGGTTGTTCCCAAGATTCCACCCCGGATTGGACTTGCGTTGGGCGGTGGTGCCGCCCGAGGCTTCGCCCACGTTGGCGTGATCCAGGTATTGGAAGAGGCGGGCATTCGTCCCAACCTGGTCTCGGGTACGTCGGCCGGTAGCTTGGTTGCTGCTTTCTATGCCAGCGGCAAAAATGGCAAGCAGCTTCAGCACGTGGCCGACACGATGGAAGAGGCTGCGTTCGCGGATTGGACACTTCCCTTGTTCAATCGAGGCATGTTGCGCGGTGAGGCCTTGGCACGCTACGTGAATGGCCAAGTGGGCTCACGCTTGATCGAAGACTTTCCCATACCTCTGGGCATTGTCGCGACCGATCTGAACAGTGGACACAGCATGTTGTTCCAGCGCGGTGACACGGGCACAGCGGTGCGCGCATCGAGTGCAGTACCAGCGGTGTTTCAACCAGTCAGGATTTCAGGGCGCGAGTATGTGGATGGTGGATTGGTCTCGCCAGTGCCAGTGCGCGCAGCGCGCCAAATGGGCGCTGAAGTGGTGATTGCGGTGGACATTTCGAGTCCGCCGGAAGGCAATTTGGCGGCTGGCACGCTGGAGGTTCTTTTGCAGACGTTTGCCATCATGAGCAAGAGCATCAACTACTTTGAACTCAAAGAAGCCGATGTGGTGATTCGTCCGGCACTCCACGGGGTCTCTAGTTCAGATTTTGGTGCGCGGAAAAGGTCCATTGAAGCGGGTCGCCAAGCCATGCTGCAGGCATTGCCGCAACTGCGCGCAGCCCTTGCTGCAAAGACCCGTTAAGAGTCCGCTCGCCCACAAAAAAAGGCCCCGTTTTGCAACGGGGCCTTGAAGGGATCCCTGAACCTTAAGGTTTCGAAAGGACCCGAGGAGACAACTGGTTAAATTGGATCTAGCGATTAACGCTTTTTAGCAACTGGCTTAGTAGAGCTGGTTGCTGTTGCTGCAACAGCATTGAAGTTGGCTTCAGCCATTTCAGTTGCTTGTTTGACAGCCTTTTGTACGGATTCCAGAGCGTTGTTGGCAGCAGAAACGGAGCTCTTCATGATGGCAACAGCAGACTCGGAACCGGCAGGTGCGTTCTTGGCGGTGCTGTCAACCAAGTCCATGAATTTCTTCTGGGCAGCAGCAGCTTGGCCTTCAAAGTTCTTGCCGAACTCTGCAGTGGTGCTGTTGGTGATGTCATACAGGTGACGGCTGTAAGCAGCTGTCTTTTCAGCCAAAGGCTGGAACAGGCTGGACTGCAGTGCCAACAGCTCTTGCGCGTCTTTCACGCTGAGCATGGACTGGGTTGTTGCGCTTGCTTCTGACAAAGCTGCCTTGGAAGCGGTCAGGTTCAGTTCGACGATCTTTTCCACGCCTTCAAAGGCCTTGGTTGTCAGGCCAAACAGGGTTTCGATGTTGGACTTGTTGGAAGCCATCAATTGTTCTACGGTCATCATGTCAATTTCTCCGATAGTTGAGGTAAAAAATTACTATCTGCTCCGTAACCTCGCCTGTTGGCTCGTCTATGTTGCAGTGCAGCATGATTCAAATTATAGAGATCATCGAACGCAGTGCAAGTCTTTTTTGCTGCACAGCAACAAATTAGAACAATTATTCTAATTCTGGCTTTTGTCACAAGGGGTTCGTCATCGTTCCGTAGGCCTGTGTGGGCACGGTGAGGGCCCGCGTCGCGCGGGCCGGTTATGCTGCTACAGCCAGAAAATACAGTTTTGGAGACATTGATATGAATTCTTTGGGTGTGGATGCTGCCATTGCCTCGCGCATGTCTGTACGCGCGTTTACAGACCAGCCGGTGGATCGCGGCGTGATCGAACAAATCCTGCAAATCGCCAGCCGCGCGCCATCCGGTACCAATTGCCAGCCATGGCGGGTCTACGTACTGCAAGGGGCAAGCCGATCAAGCTTGGTGGACAAAGTGTGCACGGTGCATGACGCCATGCGGTCCAACCCCGCGCTGGCCAGCGAATACGCTGAAGAATATGACTACTACCCCGAAAAATGGGTGAGCCCCTACATTGACAGACGCCGGGAAAATGGTTGGGGCTTGTACGGCCTGTTGGGAATTGGCAAGGGCGATCGCGACAAGATGCATGCGCAACAGCAGCGTAACTACCAATTTTTTGACGCACCCGTTGGCATGATGTTCACCATAGACCGCGTTTTAGGTCGCGGCTCCCTGCTGGACTACGGTGGCTTTTTGCAAAACATCATGCTGTCGGCCCGAGGCCACGGGCTGCACACCTGCCCGCAGGCTGCGTGGAATGGCTTCGCCAAGATTATCTTGCCGCACATTGGGGCTGGGCCCGATGAGATGCTGGTGTGTGGCATGGCGCTGGGCTATGCGGACGAGTCGGCTGTCGTCAATACCTTTCACACCCCGCGTGTATCGGCAGGTGAATTTACGACCTGGTTGGATTGAGGGCAACTTATGGCACAAGTGGCTGGTCGACCGCGCATTCTGGTTACACGCGCCATCTTTCCGGAAGTGGCGGAGCATCTGTCCGCGCATTTTGACGTGGAGTCCAATGTGCATGACGAAGACTGGAGCGCAGACGCGCTTGCGCAGCGGCTCCAGGGTAAATCGGGTGCGCTGACATTTGGTACGGAGCGCATATCTGCGGCACTGTTGGCCCAATGCCCGTTGCTCAAAATTTGCGCCAACATGACCGTGGGCTACAACAATTTTGACCTCGATGCCATGGCCGCTGCTGGCGTGCTGGCCACCAACGCACCTGACGTGTTGACTGAGACCACAGCGGATTTTGCATTCGCGTTGCTGATGGCCACGGCCCGCCGTGTGACCGAGAGCGAACATGCGCTACGCGCCGGACAATGGAAGCGCTGGACCTACACCATGTTCTGTGGTGCAGAGGTCCATGGTTCAACGCTGGGCATTATTGGAATGGGGCGCATTGGGCAGGCCATAGCCAAGCGTGGCGCGCTGGGCTTTGGCATGAAGGTGGTCTACCACAACCGCAGCCGCTTGGATGCTGCAACCGAAGCGGCCTGCCAGGCCAGCTATTTGAGCAAACAAGAACTGTTGCAAACCGCTGACCACGTGGTCCTTGTAGTGCCGTACTCTGCGGCAGCACACCACACCATTGGCGCGGCTGAATTGGCGTGGATGAAGCCTACCGCAACCTTGATCAATGTGGCCCGCGGCGGCATTGTGGACGACGCGGCCTTGGCAGAAGCCTTGCGCAACAGGCGCATAGCTGCTGCTGGCCTGGATGTGTACGAGGGTGAGCCCCATCTGCACCCTGGGCTCTTGACCGTACCCAACGTCGTACTCACCCCGCACATCGCCAGCGCTACCGAAGGTACGCGCCGCGCCATGGCCATGCTGGCAGTGGACAATCTGATCGGCTACCTGGTGCATGGCAAAGCCGTGACGCCGCTCAATGCAGCCAGTTTGGCGAATCGTGCGGTGGTGTAGGTGAAAAGGTGCTACATATTTGATAGCTGCTTACGCATATTCCACGAGGGATAGAGGCCTATTTTTCATATGACATTGGTTTTAAAGGCGGTTTCACGGTGAATGATGGCTTGGTTTGGGCGCTGTTGGCGCTGACGTTGATGACACTGGCTGTGGCTGCGTGGACAGCCCTAGCGCTGGGGCGCTTGCGCACGGGTGAGTCCGAAGCTGCGCTGGCCGCACAACTGCAACGCAAAGAGCTGCAAGACCTGCGTGCCCTGCTGCAATCCGCCACTGAACGCCTGGAGCGCGAGTTGCGCCGTGAAATTGCAGAGTCGTCCCTGGGCGCACGCCAGGAGCTGTCGCAAAACCTGGCCACATTCCAGCAATCGCTGACACAGCAGGCGGCTGAGGCCACGCGCACGCAGAACACGCAAATCGATGCCTTTGGCCAGCAGTTAACCCTGCTGCAGAAAACCCTGTCCGACACACTGTCCGCCCAACTTGGCGCGTTAAACGAATCCAACGCCCGTCGGCTGGGTGAGATGCGCGCCACATTGGACGCGCAGCTTGGCGCGTTTGGCCAACAGCTTGGCGCGCTCTCTACGTCCACCAGTGAGACACTGACGGCGCAGCTGGGGGCTTTAAGCGAATCCAATGCGCGGCGCATGGCCGAAGTTCGTGCCACGTTGGAGGCGCAGCTGACGCAACTGCAGACGACCAACACCGCCAAGCTCGACGAAATGCGCGCCACGGTCGATGAAAAACTGCAGACCACCCTGCAAGCCCGCTTGGGCGAGAGCTTCAAACAAGTGGCCGACCGGCTCGAGCAGGTGCACAAGGGCCTGGGCGAAATGCAGACACTCGCCCAAGGCGTGGGTGACCTCAAGCACCTGCTCACCAACGTCAAAACGCGGGGCATTTTTGGCGAAGCGCAATTGGCCAGCCTGCTGGAGCAGGTGTTTGTGCCCGACCAATACGCTGTGCAAGTGGCCACCCGACCTGGCAGCAAAAACGTGGTGGACTTCGCTATCAAGCTGCCCGGCAAGTCCGACACTGGCGAGCCGCTGTGGCTGCCAATTGACGCCAAGTTCCCCAATGAAGACTATGAGCGTTTGCTGGACGCGCAGGGCAGGGCCGACGTACTGGGCGCAGAAGCTGCCGGCAAGGCGCTGGAGTTGCGCATACGGC
>CAYXWW010000100.1:6944-13463 GCA_964468905.1 uncultured Rhodoferax sp.
GAAATACGTGGAGCCACCCCACACGACCGACTTTGCGATTTTGTTCCTGCCCACAGAAGGCCTCTATGCCGAGGTGTTGCGCCGCCCCGGCTTGATGGAAAGCTTGCAGCGGGACCACCGTGTCACCCTGGCAGGCCCCACCACGCTGCTGGCCATGCTCAGCTCCTTGCAAATGGGCTTTAGAACGCTGGCGCTGGAGAAGCGCTCCAGCGAAGTCTGGCAGGTGCTGGGCGCGGTAAAAACCGAGTTTGAAAAATTTGGTGGCGTGCTGGCAAAGGTCAAGTCTCAAACGCAGACCGTGCTCAACACGCTGGACACTGCAGAGACCCGCAGCCGGGCCATGAGCCGGGTCTTGAAGAAAGTGGACGCCCTGCCCGACACGCAATCTCAGGCGCTGATCCCCTTCGACAAGGATTTTGACGGCCCCGAGGGCGAGCCGGACTAGGGCTTGGCGCCTATTTGGAAGGCCCGGTTTCGGGGGCTAGTGGTGCGAATACATAGCGCATACCACGCACATAACTTTCTGATTTGGTGCCGGCATGTCGCTCACCGTCAATCAGTCGAAACTGGTATTGCAAGCCGTCATATTTGTGTGCGGAGATTTTGGTATGAAAACGCTTGATGCCATCGAGGAGGCCAGGGTATTCATTTTCCGCGCCGCTCATGAATAGTCGGCCTTTGATGGGTACACCAGATTCAGCAAATTTTTGCGCATAGCCAAACAACCAGTCGTTGACGATTGGGGTTGCCGGGCTAGCTGCAATGTAGCCTTGGAATAGCGTTGGTTTGGTGTACATGGTGTACAGCGTAAAAAGCCCGCCCAACGAACTGCCTGCTAGCGCGCGGAACGACGGATCGGTGCGGTACTGGCGGTCAACAAACGGGATGATTTCTTTTTCCAAATAAGTCAAGAATTCTGCCGCGTGGCCCGCGGTATCTGGCCATCCCTTCTCTAAAACGGGCGACAGATCGCCGGTGCGTAGTGCGCCGTAATCTTGGTCTTCACCCGCGTAGCCGAGCCCTACGATGATCATTTCTGGCACGACTTTGTCGTAGACCAAGTTGTCGTATCCACTGACAACCGTTGGGAAATCCCAGTACCCATCGGTGATGAAAAGGACAGGGTAGCGACGGGATGTTTCTTTGGAGTAGGAACCTGGAAGCTTGACGTGCAACTGGTAGTCCCGCCCATTGGCAGCGCGTGGCATTGCGCGCAACTCTGAACCACCGATGACGTGTGGAGGAAACTTCTGCGAGGCAGTTTGCGCGTTTGCCAGGCATGGCATCAGCATGGCGGGAATGAGCAGCAATAGCGCGAGTGCTTTTTTCATGGGTTCCTTTCCGGTTGGCGATCAGGGGTTAGCGTTTATAAAAATCCAGGATGGCATCCCAGGCCTGCATGGGGTCGTCAGCGTATTGGAACAGCTCCAGGTCTTCGGGCGATATGGCGCCTTCTTCCAGCAGCACGTCCAGGTTCAGCAGCCGTTTCCAGTAGTCGGTTCCAAACAGGATGATGGGCACCGGATTGGCTTTACGGGTCTGCACCAGTGTGATGACTTCAAACAACTCATCCAGGGTGCCAAATCCACCGGGGAATGCCACCAAAGCTTTGGCGCGCATCATGAAATGCATTTTGCGCAACGCAAAGTAATGGAACTTGAAGCACAAGCTGGGCGTGATGTAGGGGTTGCCAGCCTGCTCGTGGGGCAGTGCGATGTTTAGCCCGACGGTGAGGGCTCCTACGTCAGCTGCGCCACGGTTGGCGGCTTCCATAATGCCGGGGCCGCCGCCGGTGCAGATGTACATGCGTTCTTTTTCTGGCAGTGCCACGCTGTGCGTGGCCACAATGCGGCCAAACTGCCGCGCCAAGTCATACCAACGGGCATTGCGCAGGTGACGCTCTGCCTCTGCAATGGCGGCAGGGTCCGCGCTGGCGCGTGCTGCATCCATGATCTTTTGCGCATCTTCAGGGGCGCTGAAGCGGGCGCTGCCAAATACAACGATCGTGTTGTCAATGCCTTGTGCTTGTTGGTCCAGGTCCGGTTTGAGCATTTCCAGCTGAATCCGGATACCGCGTGCCTCGCGCCGCAATAGAAATTCTGGGTCTGCAAAGGCCAGGCGGTAAGCATCGGGTTGCAGGGGGATGCCAGCATCGGCGTGTGCCTTGAGGTCGGCCCAAGCGTCGGCCAGTGAATGCTCATTGAGGTAGTGCGGGGATTCCAATTGCAGGTGTCCTTGTAGATATCAAAAAATGTCGTCGGTTGTTCCTGGTCCGAATTTACGCGGATTTACCGGAGCTGCCGGAATTAGACCAGTAGTTTTAACAGGTCTGGTGGGGCACTTTGGCGCGCACGACCGAATCGGCACAATTGCCTGCGAGATTATTCAAGACGCGTGGCCCGTGCCAGAGCGCAGGCAGGGCTATATGTGGCGTTGTAGGTAACGCTATAGGTAGCGCGTTTCCCACCAGCTAAACAGCACATCACGCAGCGCAGCCCCATCGTCGGTGCCATAGTACGCTTGCAAGCCAGCGTCCTGCAACGCGGCGTACTCTTCGGGGCTGAGTGCTACATCCAACGCACTCATGCGAATAGGCGTGTTGTTGAATTGAGGCAAGTAGCTCGCGTCGCGGCGCAGCGCGCGATCTGTCTTGATGTTGGGTATTTTGAAGTCGGCTGGTGTGCGCTGGTTTTTGTAGGCACTCAGGGGCGGCACACTGGCCAGGTCGCGCGCGCTGGCGTTGAAGACTTGCAGCTTGACGGCCTTGAGTGAAAAATTGCTGGTGCGCATGATGTCTGCACCGCAAATATTCGGTACCGCCAAGACATCCATCAGCGCCAAAAAGTCGACGTGGTCACCCGGCTTGGAATGTTGTCGGCTGATTTGACCCCGACCATCTTGCACTTGGGTGCACATAAACAGGTTGAACGAGTCATGCACGTCGTCGGGCGTGAGGCCATATTCGCGCTGGGCTTCAGCCTGGATGTCATGGCAATTGGTGTGCACGGCAAAACCGTAAGCTGACTCGTACAAGTACGCACTGCAGCGCGGAAACATCACATCGTTGCAGTGGGCGGTGTCTTCCACTAAATACATCATGGCGCGCTCACGGGGTGGTGCTGACCACAGGAAGTCCCCAGTCGTTGGGTTCAAACCATGCACTGTGCGGGTGCGCCCCGTGTGCATGAATTCCCGATAGTCGTGCAAGTTGAAGCAATTGAAGTCCACACACTGGCCACCCTCAATCTGCTCAATGCGCAGGAGCTGGCCTTTCTTGACCTCCAGAGCTTTGCCCGTGCCGGGTTCAATGGTGAGCTCCAGCACCAGTTCGCGATGGCTATCGAGTCCCTCAAGATCGGGTAGCGCCACTGCAGCACGCTGTGGGGCAGGGCTTGCTCGCTCTTGCAATGCGCGGCGTACCAAGGCCACGCGGTCGCTTGCTGCACCTTGCGATACGGTGCGGTCAATCAACTCCATTTGCTGTTGATTCAAAAGCAGGGTGACAAGGTGCTGGGTCATTTGGCGGCTTCCTATTGCAATTCTTGTATACGTGATGGTGTGAAAAATACGCATAGATCGTGCCAGCAGATTTGCAATTACCCCACCAGCGCAGCACCTAACCGGTGCAAGAACCCATGAAAAACCGTGGCATGGGTATTGCGTAGCCTACTGCGCAGGTATACGTTGCCTGCGCCAATCATTTCAATGAAACTTCATGGCTTCACGTACACCCGCCCAAAAAGCTGACTTGGCCTACAAGGCGATTCGCCGTGCCATTCTGGAGCAGGCACTTACACCAGGTACCCGCTTGCCTGAAGATCAATTGGGTCTGCAGTTTGGTGTGAGCCGTACGCTGATACGCGCAGTACTGGGGCGGCTGTCTTCCGAAGCCTTGGTGGTGATTGGCAACAAACGTACTGCCACGGTCGCACAACCCAGTCTAGAAGAGGCTCGCGCTGTATTTGAAGTGCGGCGCTGTCTGGAAGCCGAGGTAGTGCGATTGGTTATTGCACGTTGGCAGCCCAGCATGGGCGCTAGCCTTGAAGGCCATGTTCGTGAAGAGCAGCAAGCAGCCGAGGCGGGCACGAAGCCTGTATCGATCCGTCTGGCTGGTGAGTTTCATACCCGTTTGGCACAAATGACGGGCAACCCGATTTTGGAGCGCTACATGGCCGAGGTGGTCACACGTTGCTCGCTGATTCTGGCGTTGTTTGGCCGTCCCCATTCCACCGACTGCGCGTGCAGCGAACACCATCAATTGATTGAGGCATTTCGCAAGCGCGATACCGATCTGGCGGTGAAGCTCATGGCAGAGCATTTGCAAGGTATCGAACAGCGTGCCCTGTTGCCCGACGCCGCTTATGGCAATGCAGGTCTTGATGATGTGTTGGCGCGCTACGCAGCAGATGTGGCGGTGGACGCCGCCGCTGTGGCCTTGCCTTCGGCCACGACGACGCGGTCGCCAAGCACCCGAACGAAATCCCCAACTGTTCCCCGTGTTGTCCGTTCCACCATCAAAAGGAGTTCTTCATGAAACCAGTGTCTTTCGATCGTCGCCATTTTTTGGGTAGTACCGTTGCAGGTGCTGCCGGGCTTGCTGTTGGCAGCTTTTCACAGAGCGCCATGGCGCAGAAAACTACCACGGTTGGCATCATCTATGTAGGTTCGCGGGACGACTACGGCTGGAACCAAGCCCACGCCGTGGGCGCCAAGGCACTGTCACAAGTGCCTGGCGTGAAAGTGGTGGAAGAAGAAAATGTGCCCGAGACCACTGCCGTGCGCAAAACGCTGGAGGCGATGGTGCAGACCGATGGGGCCAGCCTGGTGTTTGGCACCTCGTTTGGTTACTTCGATCCCCACATGATCGACATGGCCAAGAAGTACCCCAAGATCGAGTTTCGCCACCCCACCTCGCTGTGGTCCGCTGACAAGCACCCGATGAACTTGGGTGGGTATTTTTGCTTCTTGGACCAGGCGCACTATGTCAACGGCATTGCGGCGGGACTGTCAACCACCACCAACAAGATTGGCTACGTGGCGGCCAAGCCCATTCCCATAGTGATGCGCAACATCAATGCCTTCACCATGGGCGTTCGCAAAGTCAATCCCAAAGCGGTGGTGCAGTTGGTCATTACAGGCGATTGGTCGGTGCCGGTGCGCGAGGCCGAGGCCACCAACTCGCTCATTGGCGCGGGCTGCGATGTCATTGCCTGCCACGTAGACAGCCCCAAAATTGTGATCGAAACGGCCGAGCGCAAAGGCGTGAAAACCGTGGGCCACAACGCATCACAAGCCAAGCTCGCACCCAAAGGCTTCATCACCGGTGCGGAGAACAAGTGGGAAACGGTTTACAAATCCTTCGCCGCAAAGATTGCCGCTGGTGAAAAGCTGCCCAATACGTTCTTTGGCGGCTACGACAAAGACATGGTCCTCAGCACGCCGTTTGGTGCAGGCGCTAACGAAAAGGCCCGCAATGCGGCAACAGCAGCTATTGCCGAATTGAAGGCGGGCAAGCCTATCTTTGTAGGCCCTATCAAGAGCAACACCGGCAAGCTCGTCATCGACAAATCGTATGGTCTCTACGATCCGTTCCTGGACCGCATGGACTACTTGATCGAAGGCGTGGTCGGCTCTGTGTAACCGCCTGTTGTAATTGGCCCTATGGACATCGATTTCGCGCAGCTCACCGAATACCAACGCTACAAGCTGATGGCGAGTTTGATCGTGCCCAGGCCGATCGCACTCATTACTACTTTGGGACCGACGGGCGTCGTCAATGCGGCACCCTTTAGCATGTTCAACATGCTGGGCGAGGAGCCACCCATTGTGATGGTGAGCATCAACCGCTTGCAAGACGGCCACCTCAAAGACACGGCTGCAAATATTGTGCGCAGCCGTGAATTTGTGGTGCACCTGACCGATGAGGCAATGGCAGACCAAATGCACCGCTGTGGCGAGCGCATGCCTGCCGATGTCAGCGAACTCGATACCGTGGGCCTGCATACCAGCCCGTCTAAAGCTGTAGCACCGCCGTGCATTGCAGAAGCGCCCGTCGCTTTTGAGTGCACGCTATGGGAAACGCTGGAGACACCCAGCCGTCAAATTTTTATCGGCAAAGTGGTGTGGATGCACGCGCGCGAGGGTTTGGTCGACACCAATACCTGGCGGGTGCGCTTGCAGGACTACCATCCTGTGGGGCGTTTCGGCGCAAGCTTTTACGTGCGCATGAGCGACCGTTTTGCCATTGCTGGCGATTCCACAGAAAGCCCCACGGTAACCAGCATCGACGAAATGTAGGGCTGCCGTCCACCGCTAAAAGAAAAAGGCCCCAACAGGGGCCTTTTTTTTGGGGAAATGCAGTTGCTTAGACGCGCTTGCGGTATTCGCCAGTGCGGGTGTCGATTTCAACCTTGTCGCCTTGGGCCACAAAAATTGGCACACCGATTTCAAAGCCAGTGGCAATCTTGGCAGGCTTCAAGACCTTGCCTGATGTGTCGCCCTTGACAGCTGGTTCTGTCC
>CAYXWW010000101.1:0-13354 GCA_964468905.1 uncultured Rhodoferax sp.
TTGTTGTAGCTCAACTCCTTGCCTTGCAATTGTTTGGCCGTGACCAGCGAGCCTGGCGCGGGGTGCAAGTCGCGGTACAGCGCGGCGCTTTGGTGGGAGTTTTCGCCGTAGCGCAGGTCTTGCACCTTGACGAAGCGGCCATTGCTTTGGCCGGGGAACAGGTCCAGCGTGGGCGCAGCATCACCTGCAGGAACACTGTCACCGATCTGGATGGCGCTGAGGTAGTCGCTGATAGCGCCGTCGTATTGGCTGATGCGGTTGAACGCCGCAATCGACAGGCCCAGCTTGGTTTTGTCAGACACCTTGCCCGCGGCCTTCAACTCGGCAATCACGGTCGCGTATTGCGACGCGTCGGTCAGCACCGCCACGTCTTTCCAGTTCTTGGCCGCGCTGCGCACCATGGCCGGGCCACCAATGTCGATGTTCTCAATGGCGTCTTCCAGCGTGCAGCCGGCCTTGGCCACGGTGGACTCAAACGGGTACAGGTTGACGACCAAAAAATCGATGGTGTCGATTTTGTGTTCTTCCAACGCTGCCATGTGGGTGGGAAAGTCGCGGCGCGCCAGCAGGCCACCGTGCACGCGCGGGTGCAATGTTTTGACGCGGCCATCCAGCATCTCGGGGAAGCCGGTCATCTCAGCCACTTCGGTGACGGGCAGGCCCTTGTCAGCCAGCAACTTGGCGGTGCCACCGGTGGAGAGCAGTTTGATGCCTTGCGCATGCAGCGCTTGGGCGAGTTCAACGATGCCGGTTTTGTCGGATACAGAAAGGAGAGCGTTCATGGCGTGCAGGGGTTTAGGGGGAGGGGTAAAAAATACGGGGAAAGACGCACATGGTTCGCTGCAAGGCGAACCGGCTGCCGATCAATCAATGAGTTGGTGTTCGAGCAACTTTTTGCGCAGGGTATTGCGGTTCAAGCCCAGCCATTGGGCTGCCTTGGACTGGTTGTTGTCGGCTTGCTCCATCACCACTTCGAGCAAGGGTTTCTCGACTGCCCGTACCAGCATGTCATGCATGCCACCGGGCTCAGTGCCACGCAGATCACGGAAATAACTCTCCAGGCTGGCGCGCACACAATCTTCAATGAGCTTCTTGCTCATGCTGCAATTTCCATCATGTCTCGTCCTCTTATATCGGCCGTCACCCCCGGTGCGGGAATGCGGTCCATTTTTTCATTCAACTGATCCAAAAATTGTGCGACCGCCGCAACCTGTGCGGCACTGTCGCCCAGCGCATTTATCTGTGCACGAAATGCTTCGCCATCGGGCAGCTCGCGCACATACCAACCGATGTGTTTACGCGCCGAGCGCACGCCGATGAATTCGCCATACAGACTGTAGTGGTCGTGCAGATGCTCCACCAGCAGGCGCTTGACCTCGCTCACCAAGGGCGGGGCCAAGTGCGTGCCAGTGTTCAAAAAATGGTTGATCTCACGGAAAATCCAGGGCCGACCTTGGGCGGCGCGACCAATCATGATGGCATCGGCACCCGTGGCCTGTAGCACCGCCCGGGCCTTCTCGGGAGTGGTGATGTCACCATTGGCAACCACAGGAATGCGGACCGTGGCCTTGACCGCGTATTCGGCTTCGCCCTTGTAGCCCTGCTCACGCGTGCGGCCATGCACGGCCAGCATCTGCACGCCAGCGCCCTCAAATGCTTTGGCCAGCACCACCGCGTTCTTGTGGCTCTGGCACCAGCCGGTGCGCATTTTCAAGGTCACGGGAACCTGGTGTGGCGCGCAGGCTGCCACCACAGCTTCGACGATGGACAAGGCCAATGCCTCGTCTTGCATCAGCGCAGAGCCGGCCCATTTGTTGCACACCTTCTTGGCCGGGCAGCCCATGTTGATGTCGATAATTTGTGCGCCGCGTTCGATGTTGTACACCGCCGCATCGGCCATCATCTGCGCCTCGGTGCCGGCAATTTGCACGGCGATAGGGCCAGGCTCGCCCTCGTGATTAGCACGACGCGAGGTTTTGAGCGTGTCCCACAAGTCGCGTCGTGATGTCACCATTTCGCTCACCGCATAGCCAGCGCCCAAACGCTTGCACAACTGGCGGAATGGCCGATCCGTTACACCGGCCATGGGTGCAACAAACAGAGGATTCGCCAAAGCGAAATGGCCGATGTTCATACAGTGGGTAAACGGAGATAAGGCGGGGAGAGAGGGGTCGTGACGTGTGTCGACCAGCATTCTAACTGCCTAAAATTTCAGCAATTGAAATCTGCAAAGTTTCGGCATTGCGGCGCAGCAATTTGCACGTCACCTACACAACCTACACTGTGCGCATGCCCGCATGGATAGAACAATTGCTTACATTGCTGACGCTGCCCCAGTACAGCCTGTCAACGGTTTTTTTGGTTTCGTTCATCTCGGCCACGTTGATTCCGTTGGGGTCAGAGCCCGTGGTGTTTGGACTGATCACACTCAATCCGGAAATGTTTTGGTCCGTCATTCTGGTGGCAACAACAGGCAACACGTTGGGCGGTGCGGTGGACTGGTGGATGGGTTACGGGGCGCACAAAGTGGCCGATAAATATCGCCACTCGACGACCCACGCGCGCGCGCTCAACTGGCTCCAGGCCCTGGGCCCCAAAGCATGCCTGTTGGCATGGTTGCCCCTCGTGGGCGATCCATTGTGTGCCGTCGCCGGTTGGCTCAAGCTGCCGTTTTGGCCATGCCTGGCCTATATGGCTGCAGGAAAATTTGCGCGCTACTTGACGATGACCACGGTTCTCACGTCGGTGTTTTAGCGCTTGGCAGGCAATCTAAACAGGCGCTATTCAAACGGATACCGCACACCAATCTTTGCACGAATGTCGTCCATCCAAGCCAAGGTGGTGAGTGTCTCTTCATGCGGTATGCGCGGACTCTCATGGAGACCCTTTCGGATGCAATCCATGGCCTCGACAATTTCGTATTCAAATCCATTGGTGTTGAAGGGCCTGCAAACGCGCAGGAGCTCTTCGCCACGGCGTTTGAGCGTCACATTTTTGGCCTCCCAAAAATTGGCCTCAATATGAATGCATCCCTGATCGCCCATGATCTGCATCGTATTATCTGCCATGGAATCCAGCGCGCACACCCATTGACTGACAAGGCCATCTGCAAACGTAAAGCTCCCGACAACACGCTGATCAACGCCGGTGGATGCCAGCACCCCTTCCACATCTGAACGCAGCAAGGGCGGGCACGCCCCCATTGCCATTTGCAGCGCCCAGCGCGCCATGCTGATGTTGTAAATACCTAGATCCAACAGCGCGCCACCCGCTAGCTCGGGCGCAAACCAGCGGCTGTTGCTGTCAAACGTGGGCGCAATGCAAAACGACGACTGGATCCCACGGACCTTGCCAATAGCACCCGATGACAGCCATTGCGCCACTTGGTCACTAGCCGGTAAGAACCGTGTCCACATCGCTTCCATCAAGAAAACACCGCTGGCGCGCGACTGGTCCACCAACGGCTGCGCAATGGCGACGCTGGGCACTAACGGCTTTTCGCACAGCACCGGCTTTCCAGCGGCAAGGCACTGGGCGACAGATTGTGCGTGAAAGGCATGCGGTGTAGCGATGTACACGCCATCGACCTTAGTGTCATCCAGCACCGCCTGCAAAGACGTAGAGGCGGCAACACTGCCATTGCCCCCCTGGCTCCATTGCGTTGCAAATGCTTGGGCGCGTTCCAGGTCGCGGCCCACCACGTGTGTCAATTGCGTATCGGGCAAATGTTGCACCGCCTCTGCAAAACGGTTGGCGATTTTTCCCGGCCCCACCAAGGCCCATGAAAATGGCGCGGCCATCAGGAGCTAAACAAAAAGTTCATTACGTCGCCATCCTTGACGACATATTCTTTGCCTTCCGCGCGCATCTTGCCCGCGTCTTTGGCACCTTGCTCGCCCTTGAAGGTGATGAAGTCGTCAAACGCGATGGTCTGGGCGCGGATATAGCCTTTTTCAAAGTCGGTGTGGATCACGCCAGCGGCTTGCGGGCCGGTGTCGCCTTTGTGGATGGTCCAGGCGCGCACTTCCTTCACGCCAGCGGTGAAATAGGTTTGCAGGCCCAACAGCTTGTAGGCCGAGCGGATCAGTCGATTCAAGCCTGGCTCGGTCTGGCCCAGCTCCTCCAGAAACATCTGGCGGTCTTCGTCACTCATCTCCGACATTTCCGCTTCCAGCTTGGCGCTGATCGCCACCACGGGTGCCTTTTGCGCTGTGGCATAGGCAGTCAGGCGGTCCAGCATGGGGTTATTTGTAAAACCGTCTTCCGCCACATTGGCTACAAACATGGCGGGCTTGGCGGTGATGAAGAAAAACTGCTGCAACAGCGGCAATTCTTCTTTGCTGAAATCTAGCGTGCGCACGGGCTTGGCCTCGTTCAGCGCGGCCTGGCACTTCTCCAAAATCGCAACCAGCTTGATGGACTCTTTGTCACCCGAGCGTGCGGTTTTGGTCACGCGGTGCAGGGCTTTTTCGGCCGCCGCCAAGTCCGCCAGGCACAACTCGGTCTGGATCACCTCGATGTCTGAGATCGGATCGACTTTGC
Organism: uncultured Rhodoferax sp.; assembly: GCA_964468905.1. Lineage (GTDB taxonomy): Bacteria > Pseudomonadota > Gammaproteobacteria > Burkholderiales > Burkholderiaceae_C > Allorhodoferax. The sequence goes on from CAYXWW010000101.1 coordinate 4,543, forward strand.
CAGCCACGTGGATCACATTGTCATCCGCAAAGCAGCGCACCACATTGATGGTGGCGTCGGTCTCGCGAATATGGGCGAGAAACTTGTTGCCCAGTCCTTCGCCGGTGCTGGCTCCGGCCACCAGGCCGGCAATATCGACAAACTCGACGACAGCTGGCACGATGCGCTCTGGTTTGACGATTTCCGCCAGCTGCGCCATGCGCGGGTCGGGCACCTCAACGATGCCCACATTGGGCTCAATCGTACAAAAAGGATAGTTCTCGGCAGCAATGCCGGCCTTGGTCAGGGCGTTGAACAAGGTGGATTTACCGACATTGGGGAGGCCTACAATGCCACACTTCAGACTCATAAAAACCTCTAAAAACGGGGGAGACAAGTGTATGCCATCCCTGTTGATGCGCCTTCTGTTGATGTTTTGCTGTTGGTACGGCATCCACGCATGGGCTGCCAGCCCCGTGTCGGCAGAGGCAATTGTTCTGGACGACAGCACACCGTCATTTGAATTGCAGAGCGATCTCAAGACCTGGATCGACGAGAGTTCCCGCGCCAACATTGCCGACGTCACCGAAGGTGCAAGTCGATCGATTGACTTTCAGTCCAATGCAGCTTTGGACCCCTATCCGCTGAACAAGTTCGACACGCTGTGGATCAAGCTCACTGTCAAACGCCAAACGGGCTCGACCGCCCAGTGGACATTGAACATTCCCCTACCCTACCTGGACTCTGCCACCGTATACCAAGCAGACAGTGACGGCCAATGGGTGGGGCGCAGCGCCGGTGACAAGTTGAGCCAGTCGGAATGGTCCCGCCAAGGTCTCTACCCGGATTTCGAAATCCAGCTGCCAGAGCGCAAGACGAGAGATATTTACCTTCAAATCCGCAACTTCAAAGAGACCGGGATTCCACTGCGCCTGTCCACCACGCAGCACCGCGAGAAAGAGCGGCAACTGGAGTTGCTCGGGCTGGGGCTCATGCTCGGTGCTTTGCTCAGCCTGGTTGCCCTGTCGGTACTACGCTATGCTGAGCACCACAAGTCGCTTGACGGTTGGGCTGCCCTTTTTGGACTGTTGATAGCCCTGACCATCGGTCAACTCAACGGCGTGATGAACGCCTATGTCTGGGCGCAGCTGCCTGAAATTGGCAACTACGCAACCGGCTTCTTACCGGTGGTGGCAATTGGAAGTGCGCTATTGTTTTTGCGCAGCGTGTTTGGCTTGCACGTTCACCATCGCCGGTTTGACCGATTTCTCTCGACGGTGGGCTGGGGCTGCATGGTCTCGGTCATTCTCTACGCCTTCGTTGACCGTTTCATTGCTGACAGAGTATGCGCAATGATCATGTTGTTCTCAGCCACCATGGGCATGGTTGCCACCGTCCTCAGCTGGCGGGGCGGCTCGTCGATCGGGCGCTGGTTGATGCTTGCACTGATGCCGGGGTTTTTTGCCATTGTGTATTGGGTGTGCGAATCAGTTGGATACGTTGCACCATTTTGGCAATTGCGCTATATCGCGTCGCTCGTGGTGGCCTGCTCAGTCCCCGTGCTGCTGTATGCGTTGAGCCAGTTGACCCATGACCGCAAGGAGTTGGTCGTGCGCGCCAAACATCTGCCCACTCAAGATGCACTGACAGGCCTTTTGACGCCCGAAGTATTCCAGACCCATTTGGAAACAGCGGTACAGCGTGCCATTGAGCACCGCGAGCCTCTTGCATTGGTCTTGGTGAATGTCACCAACCATGAACACATCCGAGAGACTTATAGCGATACCACGGCCGAGCAGTGCCTGTTGCGCGCAGTCGTCAAATTGCAGCGCATTTTGCGTGACGTCGACCCTGCCGGGCGCGTTGGCACAGCCCAATTTGCAATTCTGTTGGAAGGCGTGTCGACCCGCGAGGCCCTAACCGAACGCATGGTCAAGTTGGTTGGCTCTGGGCTCATTCCCCTGCCCGGACTGGTGCCAGAAGTAACGCTGCATTTCCACGCAGCTTGCGTCATGCTGCACGACAACCCTATTCCACCCGAGCGTGCACTAGACGATTTGCGCGAGCTCTTGAGTGGCATGTCGCCCCATACCCGCAGGCCCATTCGGTTTTTGGAAGCAGTACCAACCCAAGCTTCAGAATTGCACACGCCGAACGGCGCGGCATAGGGGTATATGGACCCAGCGCACAACCGTGGGTGCGCCAGGCTTTTACAATCCACCCATGACAAGACCATTTGACATCTGCATCCGCGGCGCTGGCATCGTCGGGCGCACGCTGGCCTTGCATTTGGCGGCAAAGCAATTGCGCGTGGCGTTGGTCGCCCCCGAAGCGCAGCCTCCACAGCCTTCCATGGGTGATGCAGACGTTCGGGCCTATGCCCTCAACCTTGCATCGCGCCAATTGCTAGAGGCAGTACGCTGCTGGCCTGACGATGCGGACGCCACCGCAGTCTTGTCGATGCACGTGCAGGGGGACGACGGCGGGAAGCTCGCTTTTGAAGCATCCGACACCGCCACCCAAGCCCTGAACTGGATTGTGGACGTGGCCGCTTTGGAAGCCCGCTTGGCCCAGGCCGTACGATTCCAGCCGCTGGTTGAAGTCTTCGACAGTCCGCAGCCTGCGGCACTGACTGTCGTATGCGAAGGCAAAGCCAGCACCACCCGCGAAGAATGGGGTGTGCAATGGCACGTAACCCCCTACGGTCAAAACGCACTGGCAACCCGCGTACAGTGCAGCATCCCCCATCAGCAAATCGCCCGCCAATGGTTTAGCAACGGCGAAATTTTGGCTTTTTTACCCATGGGCGGCGCGCAAGGGAACTTATGCGCCATTGTGTGGTCAGTCAGCCCAGAGCGTTCAACACTTTTACAAACTATGGATGAGGCGTCGTTCTGCCAGGCCCTTGCCGAAGCAGGCCACGACACACTTGGTGCACTAACACTGACCAGCGCCCGCAAAGTTTGGCCACTGCAACAGGCAATGGCACAGCAGTGGTGCGGCACCAGTGCCAAAGGCGCTTGGGTGCTAGCGGGTGACGCTGCGCACGCCATGCACCCCTTGGCGGGACAGGGATTGAATATGGGCTTGGCCGATGTTGCGGAGCTGGTCTCCACCTTGGAGCAACGCGCTTACTGGCGCAGCGTGGGTGACCACCGGCTGCTGCGCCAGTACGAGCGGGCGCGCAAGGCCGACTTTGCGGTCATGGGCCAGGCCAACGACGCATTGCAGCTGCTGTTTGCCAACGCGCACCCAGCACTGCAAGCGCTGCGCAACTGGGGCATGAACCGATTTGAAGAAAACACAAGCGTCAAAAACTGGGTCACGCGCCGTGCCATGGGCATACTGGGCAGCGGCTCTCCACAACAAAGTAAAGGTACTCACCGCATATGAAAACCACTCTTCAAACCGTATTAGCCTGCGCCGCCCTGCTGTTGGGCAGTGGTGCGATGGCCCAAGAAGCGGTGATTCGTAAAAACATTGCCGAGCGCGTGCCGCAACTCAAAGCCATCGATGAAGTCAGCAAAACCGGCATTCCTGGGCTGTATGAATTGCGGGTCGATGGCACCGAGATTTACTACACAGACGCCCAGGGCAACTATCTGATTGAAGGCAGCCTTATTGACGTGCGAGCCAAGCGCAATCTGACCGAAGAGCGTGTCACCAAGCTCACTGCCATCAAGTTTGATGCCTTGCCACTTAAAGATGCCTTCACGATCGTGCGCGGCAACGGCAAACGCCGCCTGGCGGTATTTGAAGACCCCAATTGCGGCTACTGCAAACGCTTCGAGCGCGATTTGCAAAAGGTGGACGACGTGACGGTCTACATGTTCCTGTATCCCATCCTGGGCGCAGATTCCAATGAGAAGTCCAAAGCCATCTGGTGTGCAAAAGACCAAACCAAGGCCTGGCTAGACTGGATGGTACGCGACCAGCCCTTAACCCCTGCTGCTGCCATGTGCGACACGTCTGCGTTGACCCGCAACGTCGAATTGGGTCGCAAAAACAAGATTACCGGCACCCCAACCCTGATCTTTATGGATGGCTCGCGCGTGCCCGGAGCCATCGATACCAAACAAATCGAAAAGCTTCTGGCTGGCGTAAAGAATTAGTTGTCTGCCATGTCTGCAGGCATTCACTACCGGGTAGAGGTTCGCAATCTGCACGCCCATTTGTTTGGGGTGACCCTCACCATCGCGCAGCCCAGTGCCCACCAGGTATTGCGTTTGCCGGTGTGGATACCCGGCAGCTATCTGGTACGTGAATTTGCCAAGAACTTGCAAAACCTGCGTGTCGTGCAAGGCAAGAAGACGCTTGCCACGCAGCAGTCGGACAAAGCCACCTGGGTCGTCGACTGCACCCCTGACCAGCCGCTAGTGGTGCACTACGAGGTTTACGCCTTTGACAACTCCGTACGCACCGCTTGGTTAGATGCCACACGCGGCTTTTTTAACGGCACCAGCCTGTGCCTTCTGGTAGATGGCCAACAAGACCAGCCCCATGCACTCGAACTAATTGCTACTGAAAGCATAGCGAATTGGTCAATAGCAACGGGGGCTAGCGCCCTAAAAGTCAACAAGCAAGGTTTCGGAACCTACCTGACGCCGGACTACGACACACTGGTCGACTGCCCCTTTGAGATGGGCCCGTTTTGGAGCGGCAGCTTTACCGCCTGTGGCATACCGCACCGCTTTGTGATCGCCGGTGCGCCACCCTGCTTTGACGGTGCCAAGTTGTTGGCCGACGCGCAAGCCATTTGCGAAGCCGAGATCCGCTTTTGGCATGGCGACGCTACCAACACATCGCCCGGCAAGAATATCAAAAACCATAGCGGCTTACGCAAGAACGGTGAGGGCCAGGGGCCGATTCCCTTCACCAACTACGTCTTCATGCTGAACGCCGTGGCCGATGGCTATGGTGGACTGGAGCACAAGAACTCCACCGCGTTGATCTGCAAGCGCGCCGACCTGCCCCGCCTACCGCGCACCACGCTAGCCCCCACCACGCACCGGCAGCCCGAGGGCTACACCACACTCTTGGGGCTCATCAGCCACGAGTATTTCCACACCTGGAACGTCAAACGCCTGCGCCCAGCCGAGCTGGCACGCTACGACTACACCCGAGAAAACTACACCGCGCTGCTGTGGTTTTTTGAGGGGTTCACCAGCTACTACGACGACCTGCTGCTGCGTCGCGCCGCGCTGATCGACAACGCCACTTACCTCAAGCTCATCACCAAGACCATCAACGGCGTGGCGCAGGCTCCTGGCCGCAAAGTGCAGAGCGTGGCACAAGCCAGCTTTGATGCGTGGATCAAGTACTACCGCCAAGACGAAAACACAGCCAACGCCACGGTGAGCTACTACACCAAGGGCTCACTGGTTGCGCTGTGCCTGGACCTGACCCTGCGCGCCGAAGGCAAGACCACGCTCGACGCCGTGATGCGCGCTCTGTGGACGCGCTGCCACGGCGGCCCCATGACCGAGCAAGATTTGCTGGTGGTTTTGAAACAATTGACCGGACGATCCTACGCGCCCGAGCTTGCACACTGGGTGCATAGCACCAAAGATTTGCCAGTGGCAGCACTTCTGGAGAGCCACGGCATTCAGGTCAGCCATGAGCCCGACCAGGTGGCGCAACAACTAGGTCTGCGCGTCAAGGAAAGCGGAGGCCTCTTCATCCACCAAGTGCTGCGCGGCAGCGTGGCCGAGAAGGCCGGCTTTGCCAGTGGTGATGAATGGATTGCCGTGCAACCCACCGGCAGCGATGCCCACGGCGCGTGGCGAATGCAATCGCTGGATGATTTCACGCTGTGCGCAGGCAACGCCAAGAAGGTGACGGTCATCGTGTCGCGGGACAAACGCCTCTTGAGCTTGACATTGACGCTGCCCAAGGCGAGCCAGGCCGTGCGGCTGGCAGTGCGGGGCAAGGCGCTGGTGGATGCATGGTTGGGTAAGTGAACTGAGAAGCGCGATGCACCCAACATGCATGATCTGCGCCGTCACCAACTAAACTACGCCGGAATCAGTTGACCGCAGGTCAACGTCATTTAGGGCCACAAGGCTGAACTGTCCACAACCACCCGACACAATACCGTGAAGAATTTGAAATTGCTCTTTGGCCTGACAAACATCTGCCTGTTCTTCCTCGGAACAGGCATCGCTTATGCTAGGTGGGACGTCGTTGATGGCACGGGAAATCCAACGCCGTCACCCTACTCTGAATCTCCACAGAGCGCTTGTGACTATGTGAGCTTGGGTCGTTTTGGCTCCGTTGTGCGCTCTCGTATTGCATGGGTGTCGGACATGGGCTATTCATCAGGACTCTACACGCCGGGATTCGACGTTCAGGGGCCACCGATCCCGAATCCAGAGAATAATTACGCGGTTCTCGGCGCTCCCCAGATGTACTGTATCTTCTATGAAAGTATTGCCTACAGACTGCTTTATGAGGACGAAGCTGCCAATCTCCGTATGACCCTGACTGGCAGTACCGAAACTCGCCCTGCTGGCACTGGCGGTCAATCGGAAATAGCGCTTACTGCCAAAGTACTTTCAGGCAGCGCCCCAAAGCCCGGTGTAGCCTTGAGTTTTTCAGTAGATGTCACCTCCAACTCCGGTGGCCACGACCATGACGATCCAACCCGCCCGAAGGGCACACTCAGCAAAACCCAAGGGACAACGGATGCTAATGGCGAAGTCAAGGTAACGTTTACCGCACCGCAGTTGGCTGGCAAACATACCATCAAGGCAACATGCGCTACCTGCTCCAACACCACTGTTACCAAGGAAGTGCAGGTCAAAGTGCCAGACCTGCTACCCATTTCCCCCAACCCTCCGCAGAATGACGATGGCACCTTTGTTTATGCCCTGACCAGCGTTGACCAAATGCACCAAGGCAATGGGCGATATCACCACCAACAGTACTACTTGACAGAGCAATCTCGGCAAAATCTCCGGGCCATGATTGATGCCTTCGCCACCGAGGGGTGGGGCACGGTGGCCTTGAACGATGCCAGCTTGTTTTGGGGTGGGCGTTATGACATCAGGTCCAATTGGGGAGCTCCACATAAGGGGCACCGTGACGGGCGAGAAATTGACATCTCTTTCGTGCGTGCAAACAACCCGATTTCCGCATCCAAACAAAATATTTTTTACGACAAGTTTTGCAAGAATAAAAAAGTGAATTTCCCTTTCTCCATTCTTCACCATTACGTACTAATTCCGCACTTCCATGTATTTTTAGAAAAACAGCAAGCCTGTTTCAGATCGGAGCAATAAGCCATGAAATTCCTTCAATTCATTCGCAATGCACTATTGGCCTCAGCATTGTGTGCAGGCCTCGCCCATGCCCAAGACAGTGCCGTATTTGACGCACAACAAAACGCGTGGAAGCTCTACTATCAAGACCCAGAAACTGATCAGTGGACGCGCAAGGCGTATGAGGCGCGCACGGCCATTCGGCCCTCCATCAAATCCAACGTTGCAGGTAATGGCACACCATTCTCATACCAGTACACCGTACGCAACCAACGCGGTGCTAAGCAAGACATCAGCGTGATTCGTGTTTGGGGTATCCCATTGGTCTATACAGTTCCAAATTTGCCACCGATAACAGTAAACGCAAAAGTAGATCCCGAAACCGAAGACAAGCAACAGTGGGCACAGCTCAAAGTCAAAAGAAATTTTGAAAAAAGTGTAGTCAAAGCACCCAAAGGCTGGAGTGGAGGACTGCGGGTTGACGAAAAAGTAGGGCAAACCAGCTTCATATGGACTCCCGGCCTCAAGGACACTGATCCCGATGGTCTAAAGCCTGGTCATTCGCAAAGTGGCTTTGTAGTAATTCGGCCAGAGTTGCCAGGTGTGGCTCGTACTTATTTACAAGGGAGTATTAAAGAACCCTGGGGGTTGGATAACCTGCCAGAAACCCCCTTCTGGACTGCAAAAGTCGATGAAATTCAAGACCTTGACTATGTGCTAGTGCCCGTACTTGCTCCGGTTATTCCTGTTCCCAATCCGTACAACGGCGCAGAACTTGCACGGCGACTTAAAGCGCATGTTCAGACCTGGCTGAAATACGGCCACATCAATGCCGATGTGCTGGCGCGGCTTAACCGTCAGTTTGATGTATTGATTCCTGCGCTGGAAATGAACAACAAGCAAACAGCCCGCGCTGCGGTGGCGGCCATGCGCAAAGAATGTGCTGATCGAAATCCTGGGCTCAGTGACGACAAGGCTGGCGAAGACGATGACGACCATGACGCCATAGCATTACCACGCAGGGCAGCACAACGCAGTGCCGCGCCGACCCTGACGATTGATCGTGTGGCAGCTAGAGCATTGATGTTTGATCTGCGTTACGTGATGGATCGAATGGACTCGGGGCGTTGAGCCGCTTATACAAGCGCCCGTTCTGGTCTAGGCGGTTGCCTTGCCGTGTGGCTGTTGAACAACCCACAGCCAAAAACTCATTTCTTTTGTCCGACTATCACTCACACACCATGAACTACGAATGCATCACCACCCGCGTGGAAGGCGAGCAAGTCGCCATCATCACGCTGAACCGCCCCAAGCAACTCAATGCGCTGAACGACCAGCTGATGGACGAGCTGGGCCATGCGCTCAAGGGCTTTGACGCTGATGGATCAATCGGTTGCATGGTCATCACCGGCAGTGAGAAGGCATTTGCCGCCGGTGCGGACATCACCGTTATGGCCGCGTTGACCTTTGCGGATGCCTACAAAGGCGACTTCATCACCCGCAACTGGGAAGCCATTCGCAGCATCCGCAAACCCGTGATAGCTGCAGTCAGTGGCTTTGCGCTGGGTGGCGGC
>CAYXWW010000102.1:0-13229 GCA_964468905.1 uncultured Rhodoferax sp.
TACGAAAAAGGCTTGTGGACGCGGGTTCAAATCCCGCCAGCTCCACCATATGCAAGTTTAAAGGCCGCTAGGGATGACTATCTAGTGGCCTTTTTTCTTTATAAATCAATAACTTATTATTCATCAAGGGCTAATGAAGGCTATTGACTGCTAAATCAAATGGGGGTACAAAGTGGGGGTGCAGATAGGGAAAATAGGTGAAATTAATGTTTGTACCCCCATTTTCTATCAGTATCTCTTGCAACCCCCGGAGCCGTACCCCCATGCTGACTGATGCCGAATGCCGTAACGCTGTATGCCCACCAGGCAAAAAGCAAGCTCGTTTCTCCGATGCCGGGGGGATGTACCTGCAAGTTAGCCCGGCGGGTTCTAAACGCTGGTTTTTGAAATACCGGGTTGCTGGGACAGAAAAGCAATTGGCTCTTGGCAGTTACCCGGCGGTAAGCCTTACAGCGGCACGTAAAGCCCGTGATGCGGCGAAGCTGCAAAAGTCTGAAGGCCTAGATCCGTTACAGGTTCGCAAGCTTGAAAAGCTGAAAGCCACGCGATCCAGCGGGGATACCTTTAAGGCCGTGGCGTTGGAGTGGCATAGCAAGCGAGCCCCCCAATGGAGCGAAAGCCACGCAGGGCGAATGTTGCGGCAACTAGAGCGCGATCTTTTCCCATGGATCGGTGACAGGCCCATTGCGCAGATTCACGCCATGGAATTATTGGAGGCGCTGCAAAAGATAGAGGAGCGTGGGGCACTGGAAACGGCAGACCGGGCGTTAGGTTTGGCGCGGCAGATATGGAATTACTGGCTACCCACGGCAGATGTGCAGCAGCGCAACATTACCGAAGGCTTGCACGCACGGCTCACACCTTATCGGGGTAAGAACTTTGCCGCGATCCTAGATCCGCAGCGTATGGGCGCCTTGATGCGGGCGATCAAGGGCTACAAGGGTGGGCTGATTGTGCGCACAGCGTTACAACTAAACGCGTATCTTTACCAAAGGCCAGGCAATCTGCGAATGATGGAATGGGCAGAGATTGACCTTGACGCGGCGCTCTGGACTATTCCCAGCATGAAAATGAAACGCACCGTGCGCGAAAAAGAACAAGGCGAACCGCACGCCGTGCCGTTACCCACGCAGGCCGTGGCGCTGTTGCTTGGCATTCAGCCCCTGACTGGGCACGGGCGCTATGTCTTCCCCGGCGAACGCAGTCACGACAGGCCGTTGTCTGACAATTCGGTACGAAGTGCCTTGTTTTCACTAGGTTTTGGAAAAGAACAAACATGGCACGGTTTTAGAGCAAGCGCACGCACGATGCTAGTGGACGAACTGAACATTGATTACAACGTGATCGAGGCCAATTTAGCCCACGCGGTGAAAGATGCGAACGGCACCAGTTACAACCGAACAAAGTACATAGCGCAGCGGTTTCGAATGATTCAGCAATGGGCAGATTATTTGGACAAGCTGGCAGCGGGCGGCGATGTGATTCAGTTCAAAGCAGCATAATTTTTTTGGAACCAAGCCTAACTATCGGCTGATCCCCGGTGGTGAAAATCGGGACACCCTGACCCGGCGGCTCTGGTTTTTCATTGGGACGTTACAAGGGACGGAGATGATTGGATTCAACAGTCCGGCTGAAATTGAACTTGATGCAAGTCGTTTTAGTGACGATGAGGAAACCCGTGTTGTCGCAGAGGTTGTGGCGAAATACGCCGAGAAACGCAGGCAGGAATACAGGACATCGGAGCAACCAATTAAGCGGGGATTGCTTGGTATCGAAGGCTACTGGAGTGATTCTGTACCGTGGTACGAATGGATGACTGAGCCGCAAATTTTGCAACTTTGCGCGGAGGAATGCCAGTTACCAATTTATGAATTGGCCAATGTTATTGCCTACCAAATTCGCCCGATTAATTGGCAAATTTTTTCTTGGATGGGTGTAGCAATGCAAGGCCGTGAATACGAGGAAATTCTGTCTAATTCACTCAGCAAATACGCAACCACGCTTGCGGCAATGCGAAACAAAAAGCAGTCTGATGCTCGAGCAGCTGCAAATGCGTTGCACAACAAGCCCGGCGGCAATCGGGATAAACAAAATGCAATCCGGGCCGCATGGAAGTCCGGAAAATATTCAAGCCGCGACGTATGCGCCGAAGAGGAGTGCGCACACATTGGAATGTCGTTTAGCGCGGCAAGAAAAGCATTGAGAAACATCCCATAGGTACTTAGTCGATACAACGCATAGGCTAGCCGGTGCATTGCAAATGGTATTCTTGAGGTCGCATCAAAATGTGACATTGCCCCCAATCGTTAGGCACTTCTAGCGATACCTAAAAGGGGTTAGCAATGTTGATTTTGAGATTGCCCGAAGTTAAACGGGTATTGGGGCACCGGGCGGACGCAAGTGTTTACAACGCGATTCGTGCTGGGTTATTCACCACCGGGGTAGCCATCGGTCAGCGGGCAAGGGGTTGGCCTGACTATGAGGCGCAAGCTATTGCAGCGGCACGGGTGGCTGGCAAAACCGATGCGCAGATACGCGACCTGGTGAATGCCTTGCACGCAAAGCGCACTGAAGCATTCACCGAGGTATCACAATGAAGGCCCCGATTGCATCGGTTAGTAGCCCAGAACAAGCGTTTCAGGCAGCAATCGCAGCGGCAGGGTTGGAACCACCGAACACCATCATTGCCGATGGCAAGATTCACCGATTCCCCACCAATGGAAAGCGAGGCGACGATTCTGGTTGGTACGTGTTGCACTTGGACGGCATAGCAGCGGGCAGCTTTGGCAACTGGCGTGAAAGCCGTACACAAACATGGTGCAGCGTAGAACGTACAACGCAGACGCCCGAACAACAAAGGCAATACGCCACTGCATTGAAATCTATTCAGGATGTTCGGCACCGAGCAAAGAAAGCTGAACAAGATGCAACGGCATTGCAGGCGCAAACGATATGGGCAGCGGCAATGTCGATAGACGATGCGCAAACGCATGGCTACCTTGTCAAGAAAGGCATTCAAGTCCACGGCGCAAGGTTAATCGACACCGATGCAGCGCGGGCGCATTGCGGTAGGCTGTCCCCTGTGTTGTCCGGGCCGTTGTTAGTGATTCCTATGCTCAATGCAGCGGGTGAACTGCGAAGCCTTCAATTCATTGACGAATGTGGCACAAAGCGGCCGCTTACAGGAGGCGAAAAGCAGGGATGCTGTTACCGCATAGGCAAGCCTGATTCAGAATCGCAAGAGGCCACCCTGATCGTTTGTGAAGGCTTTGCTACTGGTGCATCCATTCATGAGGCAACCGGGCAACCCGTGGCGGTGGCGTTCGATAGCGGCAACCTTGAACCCGTTGCAAAGTCCCTGCGTAGGCGGCACCCCGATATGGCACTTATCGTGGCGGCGGACGATGACCACTGCACTGAAGGCAACCCCGGACGCGCGGCAGCGGCTGGCGCTGCAAGGGCTGTGGGCGGCATTGTGGTTGTTCCCATGTTCCCGGCGGAAAGGCCAGACAAAGCGACAGACTTTAACGACCTGCACCAGTTGGCAGGCGGTGGGCTTCGTGCGGTGAATTTCTGCTTTGCTGGCGCTATCGAATCTATAGCTGTTTGCGCAAGTGATACCTGGGCTGGCGGCTATATTGATGCAGAAAGCATGCAGGCTGGCTCGCAGGAAAATCCACAAGTGCCCGAACTTGATCCACTGCAGGCACCACAAACCGAAGAAGCTAAACCGGGCGAGGACACCACCGACACCACGGCAAACACGGAAGGCAGCGACACCCCACTATTGCCACCTAGCCCGTTTCCCAGCATGGATTGCAGGCCGCGTTATGTAGTGTTAGACGATTGGACAAAATCCAATGATGGCAATCACAAGCCCGGTGTTTACTACTGCGGACTGACAGCGGGAAAAAAGAATTCACCACCGGAACCGTTTGATGCGTGGATATGTTCTCCGATCCACATTGATGCGGTAACGTTTGATGGGCAAAGCAATAACTTCGGGCGATTGTTGCGTTTCAAACCCACGGTGGGCAAGTGGCGCGAATGGGCAATGCCTATGGAGCTATTGGCGGGCGATGGTGCACAGTTGCGTGGTGAACTGTTGTCAATGGGCGTAGAGCTTGACCCCTACAAAGCCCGGCAGCAATTACCCCACTACCTGCAAAGCGAGCATCCAAAGCGGTGCATTCATTGCGCGTTACAGGTGGGCTGGTGCGGTGATTCATTCGTGTTGCCGGACGCAGTGATTGGGACAAAGTCTGCGGATGTGATTTTCCAAAGCGGTGAACGTGGCCTTGAGGAACACACGCAGGCCGGGACGCTGGCAGGTTGGCGCGATGGCATTGCAGCAAAGGCTGTGGACAACCCGCTATTGATGTTGGCAGTATCGGCATCCTTTGCTGGGCCATTGTTGCAGCGGTGCAATTCCGAGGGCGGCGGGTTCCACGTTGTAGGGGACTCCAGTACTGGCAAAACCACCTTGATCGAAGCGGCGTGCGCAACATGGGGCGGGCCGGGTTTTAAACGAAGCTGGCGGGCAACGGCAAACGGCATGGAAGGCGCGGCGGCGATGTTCAATGATTGCCTGTTAGCGCTCGACGAAATCAGCGAATGCGATCCGAAAGAGGTAGGGGCGATTGTCTATGCGCTGGGCAACGGGCGTGGTAAGCAACGGGCAAGCCGAAGCGGGAATGCAAAGGGTGTGACGCGGTGGCGTTGTTTCGTTATTTCCAGTGGTGAGCGCACCATCGCCACCACCATGCAGGAGGGCGGACACCGGGCGAAGGCGGGGCAAGCTATGAGGCTATTGGACATTCCAGCGGCCCAAACCTATGGCGCATGGGATGCCTTGCACGGTGCCTCCAGTCCGGCGGCATTTTCGGATGCCATCAAGTTTGCAGCAAAACACCCCCGCGGGCGGGCGGGTCGGGCGTTTCTAGAGAAGCTGACTGTTGATGCAAGAGATCTTTGCGCCATGTTGGAGGAAGTGAAGGCCGCACCGATGTTTACCACCGATGGCACCGAAGGACAGGACAAGCGGGCGGCGGCGCGGTTTGCCTTGATTGGGCTGGCGGGTGAACTGGCGACCGATTACGGCGTGACAGGCTGGCCACTAGGTGCGGCGGGTGAAGCGGCGGCGCAAGGGTTCAAGCTGTGGCAATCTATGCGAGGCAAAGGTAATGACGAACGGCGGCAGATATTGCAGCGGGTATCAGGCTTTATCGAGCGACACGGTGACGGGCGTTTTTCTGATGTGGATACGACTGAGGATGTGCATATACGCGACCGGGCAGGTTGGTGGCGCGACACTAACTTCAGGCGGGAATACCTTTTCACGGCGGAGGGTATGCGCGAAGCATTGAAGGGTTTCGATTTCAATCGGGCGCTTGATGTGTTGCAGGATGCCAAAGCACTACCGACACCGGGAGCAAATGGCGAACGGGCGAGGTTCATTAGGATTGCCGGGCGCGGCATGAAGCTGTATCCAGTTGACCCAGACAAGCTGGTAGGAGGTGAGCATGGCGCTTAAATCGTGGCTGACATCATTAAAAGCTGGCGTATTAAACGTATCAGGCGTGCAAGTCCCTATTCATGCGGGTTTGGTCCGATACGTCCGGGATACGGCCGATACGGTAGGGGATTTTCAGGCGTTTCAGACGCAACCCGCATGGACATTGGCTTGCACGGTTGATATGGGTGATACGTGCAAAAAAACTAAGGCCGACATTCAAACTACCAAAGCGCCAACCACTCCTACTCAAACCGGGGCAAGGCGGGTATTCAGGCAGAGCAGACCGTGGCTGACAGTACTACAGGCAGGGGGCGAGAAGGCATACCACATGCACCACTTCAATTGCCCCCGGTGCATAGCGGCAGGCCGTGGTGCGCGATATGGCGTGCGCTGTGCTGTGGGGCTGGTGCTTTGGAATGACTACACCGGGGCAGATGAGGCAGTCGATTTACAAGTCGAAGGGGCACATCATCATGGGCAGGTGTAAACAAACCGAATGCATAAAGGACAGCGTACATGCGTGCAGACATTGGCAAACCTTTGTTCGGTTCATTTGAGTACACAGAAAATTTTGATGGCAGTTCAGAAAATCACATTCAAATTTCAATCAAGAAACCATCACGAGTAACGTTTGGAGGATCAAAAATGCTTATTTATGACGACGCAATTGAAAAATTCATTTCAAATTTCATAAAGGTGCCAATTGAATTGTTACAGCCCAAAGTCGGCCTATGGGTTGTTGTACCAAAGGACCGACGCATGCTTCATTCAAAGCTTTGGAATGAATTGCGTAGTGGTCCACTTAGTGGAGTAGGTCAAAGTCCAATTGAAGCGGTTCTTCTGCTTGTTCGGGCAGCCGGGGCTACAGGGCCACGAAGAATTTCACCGCGATATCGAGCGCGATTCTGGCTTCAAGATTTGCTCGGAGATTTTAGAAATCTCTCTGTAGAAAAAATTAAACAAAAAGCAGAAGCTGACCACTTGCCTTGGTCTTCAGTTGATCGTGCTGCTCGTGATCTCCGCATTAAGCGAACAAAGTGCGGATTTCGAAGTGGTTGGAGTTGGCAAATGCCGTGTTTAAACCAAGGCGAATAGCAACCTTCGTCTAATAGTTTTTCCAAGTTCGCGTTACAAATAACGCGGCAACTCAATAGATCGTATGGATCTGCTTCAGCTCGTTACACCATTTCGATGTGCCAACCCTTGCCCAAGAGTGCCGTTCGCAATTCTTGCGGTACTCGCTCTTCATTTGCTGCTAGGCACAACAACGCTTCTGGGCGAGACATCGCAACGTAGAGATTTCGCATTTGAGCCTGCTGTGTCTTTGGGAGTTTGTCGAGCTTCTTGGCGGCTATTCCCGCGATGTATTCAAGACCGAGCGCGACATCAAACTTCCTGCTGGTACCACCGTAAGATTCCAGTACTAGGGATGCTGAATGTGTCTCGCCCTTCATCCCGGCTGTCGTGCCCAGTCCAAACTCAAGATTTCGTCCTAAGTAAGAGACCTGACACCTCGTCGAGACGGTCGAGTTTGTCGCCCCTTGCGGTCTTGGCTCATCAAATACGCTCAGAGATGAGAAACTTTCAAACTCGAGTGCATCCGGGAGATACGGTTTGAGTCCCTCATACACTCGCTTGAGAGTCGCATCGCGCTCGCCCACAACAGATAGCTTCTCGCCAGAAATCGCCAGGTGACGGGTTAGACCTTCAATTGGTCCCGATACCCCGAACTCTCTTGCTGCCCGGGGTAACGCACGCGCATCTCGAACGCCATCTACTAGCGGCGACGCGGCCGCGCGGAGCACTAGCAGTAATGCTCTTCGGACATCGGATACACGCGAGGTGAGCGATGCCTCAATCAGTGTTTTCTTTGTATCCCCGACGAGCCCCCAGAAGCTTTCAGTACGCATGCTGGCTATTTGCTGGCCTTCAGCATAGGCCGGCCAGTAATCCACAAGGTGGCGTCCAACCGGGACCTTGCCTTCCCCCGATTTGCGAGTGCACATAGCTTTTACCTCGCGAGACGCCATCTCTTTTTCGGTCAGGCGGTCGATGACTAGGCGGCCATAGTGCGGCACAACATTGGCTACATTTGACGTGGCGTATAAGAGCAGGATCGGTGCGTGGGTGCTAGCTCCCTCTCCAACAACTGGATTACCACTTAGACGCACACTATCAACCGCACTTGCGATGGCCTGCCCAAACCTCTTGCTGGTGCTGATGCAACCGTATCCGCTCCGCGGGAATGTGAGGAGATTAGCGTTTTCGTCGTCGGAGAGAATCTTCTGGTCTAGATCCCCGAATCGTTGCATCACCGACTTTCCCTCGAAGATGCGAGTCAGGAAGGACTCCTGGTCCCAGGATGTGTCTTGCATCTCGTCGATGAAGACCATCGGAAATCGCAAGTGAGCGACATCCACCAGATGGGGGCAGGTCCTCAGTGCTAGGTCGGCATACGCAAACATGTCTCGATGCCGAAATATGCCCTCCTTGGTCAGCATTTTTTTTAGCCTTATTAGAGACTTGTACGACGCCGTGTGCGTGCCTGGTAATGCTCCGTTCTCAACTTGAACCTGCAGATCAGGCGTCCGATAAAACAAAGAAGTGGCAATTCCATCGCCATTGTTCTGGTTTTCTAGAAACACGCGCAGGCCTGAGAACATGCTTAGCTCGAGAAGTAGTTTCGCCTTATTAGCGAAGACAATATCGTCGATTACGTCGACTTTCTGGCCTGTGCTTCGCAGCATAGGCATCGCAAAGAACTGATTGACGAAGGCATGTATGGTGCCAATGAAATGGGGATAGCTCAGCAGCTGCGCACCCTCAGCGCTCCCCGCCAGGCGTCGCACAATTTCGTCCCGTGCCACGTTTGTGTGGCTGAGAACACAGATGCCGCGCCGAGCATGCGGCCACTTCTTGGCTAGCAATAGCAGCTTGGCGGCGAGCAATGAAGTCTTCCCGCTGCCCGGAACGGCATTGAAGTCACGTGAACCGTTCTCTAGCAGCGCACTCTGACGTTCGACGTCATCGAAGTTCAAGTCCTTGGCTAAGGCCACGAGGTCGGCCAGGTCTACCGGTTCAAGGCTGACCGCGCTCATGTTCCATTCCCCTGCTTGGCATTCGTCGAGATGTTCTCCGGAACAACTGGGGCCCCAGGCGAGGTTCCAACCTCTCCATGTGTCTGAGCACTGGTTCCGACGACGCCTTGTCCGGCGGTCTCAGTCGGCACTGCCGCGCGCGCGCTAACTGTCCTTGTGGGCTTTGCAGCTGGTGAAAAAGTCAATTGGGAGAGTGCTATCTGCAGGTAAGGAGGCAAAGCTTTAAATAGGTCTTCGCCGGTTCCATATTTTCCTGTGCATACGAGGTGAGCTGCGTACTGGGCCGCAATGGCCTTCGATGCGTTCTTAATATAGAGTGGCTTGTAAATGATGGCTGCTAGATCTTCCTTGCTGTGCCCTGCACCTTCTAACGAGGTCCAGCTCAACTCTGCCTCAGCCAGCGTTGAAATCTCATCGGCTTCTTCAAGGCGTTCATCGCGTGACTTTGCTTTGGCTGCCAGAGAAATCGCTAGGTACATCAGCTTCGCGCAGCCATGTAGGGCTAGGTCGAACTCTAGAGTCCAGCGGTCTGACACACATACGATGGTCTTGCCGCCTTCAGCTCGATTCTTCTTTCTTTTCACTGCTTCTGCTATCTCAGGCGCAGAGTAATCAGATTCAAAACGCTTCCCCTTAGCGGGAGTGGTGACGTAAGATTTTGCGACATCGGGCACGATATCGCGATCTGTCAGACAGACCACGGGAATCGGAGTTTCCGGACCATCTCCCTCTCTCTGAAGGATGCGAGCGTAGTGATACAGGCCAGTATGTCCGACGTTGACCATCGACACCCCATGCTTAGAGAATGACCGATCGCACATCTCGGCGATAGCTGGAACCAAGATGGCTTCGGCAGGTCCCTCTACCATCATGATGCCGCGGGCGAAGAACAAGTTCGCCTTGGTGGCGTCGATGAAACGGCGCAGAAATGAGTAGTCGGTATGGTTGAGTTTGGTCTTTCCGGCGGCCAGAGGGAAGGTCTGAGCCTTGTGCACCAGCGTCATGTCCTCGATGCGTGCAGTCGATACCAACGATGGGCTATGAGTAGTCATGATGACCTGTACGCGCTTCTCCGCTTGTACCTCGTTAGAGTGCTCCTTAAGTAGGTCCATCACTCGCTCCTGCAGTTGCGGATGAAGGTGAGCCTCGGGTTCTTCGACGAGCAGAAGGGCGAACTCTTCGCCGTCCCGAAGCAGAACTAACTCGGTGGCCATGAACAGCGCGTTGTTGTAGCCAAGGCCTCGCGCACAACGTTCGTCTGGATGTATGCGCGCGCCGGGAAGCAAGGATAGCTCAAACTTTTCAAGAATTGGTGTCAGCGACAGGTCGGGGGCGATACGGATACGCGACTGAAGTTCCTCGCCGGAGAACGCGAATTGGCCGAGGTAGTTTTCGTTGATGTCCTTTTCTACACCTTTGACGACTTCATGCTCACCCAAGTGGTACTGTGCGAACGCCATCAAGCCGACCAAGCGCTCTGGAATGTCCTTGGGCGAGGTCTTGTCGAAGTCGTTGATCTCCTGGCCTGTGATATGGTTGTGGGCGCCAAGAATCTGTGAAAGACGCGATTGGCGGCCAGGTCGCAGCTCCGCTTCAGCATCACGCTGTGGCCGTAGGTAGGTCGCTCGGACTAACTCTCTTACCGCGTAGCCGACCTCCGGTCCAGTGCCCGCAACACCGGTCCGAACGACGGTATCGACTCGCGCTCGCCTCGTCGCTTGCGGCGGGAGGTAACGCGCCTCAAGATGCAGGATTAGCGAGCAAGTTCCGTCCGCCCCGAGGGTAAGCCATTCGAGTACCTGCGCCTCTTGGTTTGGACTCAATCCAGAAAGCGTGACTTCAATGCTTAGCGTTTGAGCGCGACTCTTGCCTTCGATGTGGAAGTCCTGCTCAAAGAGCCTGAGGTGCTCATAGCTGGTAGTCAGTAGTACATGCCGGATAGCATCGATGATGCCGGTTTTTCCCGCATCGTTCTCTCCGACAAGGATGTTGAGTCCGGGATTGAGCTCCCAGTTCAGTTCAGGCGCATTTGTACCGTCTCCGAATGCTCGATAGTTGCGCGCCCGGATGTGCTTTAGATACATATTCACTCCCCACTTGTTTGGCGGGATCATCTGCGCAGATTTACAGGCTCCCTCCGACTTCGGTTTTCGCTTAGGCTATCCACGCCCGTACGATGTTGTCTTAACTGTCTCGTACCACTGAACTAGGCGCCATATTGGATAGGCTCCTCAGTTGATGTGGTTAGATGCGTTTAGCGTCAAACGTCTTGACGCTACCGCAACACTATCACCTTCTGTACCCTAAACTGGTGCTTTATGCGCACGGGACCCACATGGCGAAGACTGCCGTCGAATTTATAGTCCAAGGCACCAAGCTCCACCTTGTCTACCGACCTGACGCACGGTCGCCGGAAAGTTTGCGGGAGCTTCTCGCCTCGGGTGGTCAAGTGACCATTAAGGGCACGTATCACCTAACCCAAGCGAATCTCGTCAAAAGCAAGTCTAGTCGTGACTTGGATGATAGTGGCGATGAAATGCGTTTCGTCGTCGCTACGGCGCGAAGGAACTACCTCATCTTTGATCCTAAGATCCTTGATGTAAGTGTGCCTGTGATGATTGCACTGGATGTCAAGCCGACTTGGAAGTGGTTTACCGCTGAAGAGCGTACCTCGGTGCTGCGTGTTCTGGCCGAGTTGAAACCCAGCCGCATCGTAATCGGCGGCGACGCGCCCGACGCAATCCCAGTTTCTAAATATGAAGACCTAATTGCGCAGTTCCCCTCGCCGCATGAGAGGCGCCTATACGTGAAATCTCGCTTGGCGGGGGTCTTCCGCGAGCTGACTGATGCCCAAGTTGACTCCGTTGTCAAACTTGACAAGTATGTGCAGAAGCGGGTTAAGACCAAGCCGAAGGATCTGGTCGCGCCTTTCAGGGCGCTGGAGATCGAAAAATACGAGTTTCTACATGTCCAGTTGCAGGCGATGCTCAAAGACGATGCTGGAATTCCCGAGCGACAGTGGCAGACTCAGATCCTAGACATCGTACGTCTGCTAAACCCGAAGTACATCGCTGCCTTCACCTCGGTGTCTATCAAGGACAGCCTAACCGGCGGGAATCGGGAACTCGACATCATGTTGGTCGACGTCAACGGCCATGTCGATGTCATCGAGATCAAAAAACCCTTCAAGGCTCGCATCGTTACAACGACGAAATACCGTGACAACCATGTGCCGCATCGCGAGCTAGTCGGATCTGCGATGCAGATCGAGAAGTACCTGTTTCACTTGGCGCGCTGGGGCGAAACCGGCGAGAAGAAGCTCACTGAGCGTTACAGCGCGCGGCTACCCGAGTACCTGAGGATCCGTATCGTTAATCCGTGCGGAATCATAATCATGGGTCGCGACAATGACCTCGACGATCAGCAGAAGGCCGACTTTGAGGTTTACCGGCGCCAGAGCAAAAACATCCTCGATGTGATCACCTACGACGACCTTCTGCGCCGGCTTGAACGAGTGCTGGATCAGCTCCGCGCTGACAGCTGACCTGAGCATTGGGGGAGACTTTTGTGCAAGCACGGTACGCCTAAGGCGCACATCTAATTCATGTCGGCGCAACTGAATACTAGCTTGAGCGGTATCGGTGAAATTTTTGAATGGCCTCGCTAGCTGCTTCGCGGCTTTGCTGACTCCAATGCGAGCAGGAAGTCAGATACTTGTGCTTTGGAAAAGCACTGCCCAATCTTGCCAGTAACTCCACCCTTTCTGATTCTCCTTGCTGCACTATTTACCCTGTGACTCCAACGTGCATCGAGCAGGATCAAGTCACACACCACCGCTGCCGGGACAGCGTGTATAAGGTCCATGGCATCATTTTCGTCAAACACATAGGCCTCATTAACGTGAGGCTCTCGAATCAACTCTTGAGAGAGTACATCCCGCAAAGTCATTCCAGCTTGCGGCGCGAACTTTCTTGCGGTCGAGTGCCTCTCCTTATCTTTGGTAAGGGCCATCACAGAGTTAGAAACATCCTTCTTTAGATTGTCGAAGAGTGGAGAAAGCTGGTCTCGATGAGTGATTGAGTCTTGAACGAATCTATGAGTGCTCAACATGCCGCCAGCGATTTTGGCGCGTTCGCCCAAGTCTTTTAGGAGCCAATGTTCTTCGGGGGCGTCGGGATGCTCTGGTGCTCCTTCAACCAGCAAGTAGCCTCGATCAAGCGTTGTGTCGGCAACGTGAAGGGCTGGAAGTGCTCGGAAGAGCAGCCGTTCTGTAGCTTGAGCCTGGGTTAGATCTGTCATTGCGGTGAATTCGAACAGATTAGCGGTCGCGAAGAGCCAGGTTCCGCCTGATTGATGCAAAGCGTTTAAGAAGCGATTCTGGAGCGGTTCATTCTCGGAGAAAAGCCGAACTGCCCAGTGATCTAGGTACACAACAGGCACCTTAAGCTGCTGCTTGATTTGGTAGCCGCCAGAGCCGTTTGGCTGAATAGACATGACCATTCGTGCTTCTCACAGTTCGGGTTGAGTGGAGCAAGTATTGTCCACTGATTGTCGGGCGGGCTTATCCTCTGGACGACCTGAATACGACTGCCTCGCTACAGCGGCTCTAGGCTGAA
>CAYXWW010000103.1:0-12577 GCA_964468905.1 uncultured Rhodoferax sp.
CAACCGTGCCCATTTCGCGCATGTACATGCGCACGGGGTCGGTAGTACGGCCAAATTCGCTGTCAACGGTGGACAGTGCGGCCTCAGCCTCTTCTTCGGCTTCTTCAACCGTTGCGGCAGTGGAAACATTGTTGTTGAGCAACAGGGTTTCGGCGTCGGGGGTCTGTTCGTAGACCGCTACACCCATGTCGTTCAACATGGAGATGACGACTTCCAGTGTTTCTGCATCGACCAACTTGTCGGGCAAGTGGTCAGAAATTTCGCCGTGCGTCAGGTAGCCACGTGTTTTACCCAGCGTGATCAGGGTCTTGAGGCGTTGGCGGCGCTTGGCAATGTCTTCTTCGGAGAGGACCGTTTCGTCCAGTCCAAACTCTTTCATCAAGGCGCGCTCTTTGGCCTTGCTGATTTTCATGCGCAGCGGCTTGACCTTCTCGCCAGTCGCCGTGGTGGCTTCTGGTTCACCTACCAAGTCGGCTTCAATATCGGACAGGTCCATGTCCTCGCCAGAGGTCTCGGTCGCTGCTTTGGGCTTGCGCCCGCGCTTGGCACCGGTCTTGGCTGGAGCGCTGGCTTCTGCTGCGGCTGCCTTGGGCGGGCGACCGGGTTTCTTCTTGGCACTGGCGCCGGCTGCTAGCAGCGCGTCGGCGGCTTCCTGCAACTGTTGGGCTTTGGATTTGGTGGCTGGAGGTTTGGATGCGGGCACGGGCTTGGCTTTCTTGGCGGACTTTGGCGGAGACTGAACAGCTTTGGCAGATTTTTGAGCAGGCATGCGAGAACCTCAGGTCATCAAAAAAACAGGCGAACAGAACGGATACCGGTCAACACCGCTGGTGGGGCGGGTGCAACTGGCAAGGCAGGAAAACATTCCCTACGGAATTCCTAAAGGCAAGATGAGCGGGCGAACATTTGGAATGCAGTCCTTGCGGTAAGGTGGCCGGTTGATATGTTGTCAACGCTTGGCCGGACCCGGAGGTGCTGCTGTCGCTCTTGCCGAAATAACCAAGTAGTATAGCCTGAAAATGCCAGTTTTCCAGGAAAAACTTGATTCCCCACTTGCTTATGTGGGTGGGCGGCTTGCCAACTCCAGTTGCAACCGTCTGGCATGCAGCTCACGGTAGCGTGCCAGGGCGGCGGGGTCGGTGCTGGCGGCGGCAATGGCCAGCGTTTCCTGCTCTTTGATGCGATCAACCAGCATGCGGTTCAGTAGGTCACGCAACTCTGCCCCCGTATCGGCGGCAACATCGCCCGTGGCTGTATTGGACAGGGTGGAGTCTGACATCAGGCGCAGTGCCAACTCGTGTGAATTGTCGCGTCGCAATTCGTCGCGCAATGCCCCCCAGGCGAGCGGGCCGTGTTCGAGCAACTGCGCTTCCAGCCAGGCGATCAGTGGGCCGTGGGGGGCAGGCAGGTCGCACAGCAGGGCGTGGTCTTCGTTGGTCAATGCGTCCCACAGCTCGCTGTGACTGAGCAGAATGCGTGTGGCGTGGTCTGCGCGGCTGGCCAGTGGGCCCCGCAGTGGCGGGCGAATGGGGCGGTTGCTGTCCCAGTGGCTTTTGCCCTCCCATTTGCCTTTGCTTTTCCAGTTTCCGCCCTTGCCGTCCCATTTACCTTTGCTTTTCCAGCTGTCGGGGTCTTTGCCGTCGAGTGGGTGGCTGTCTGTGGTGGCAGGGCTGGTCTCGTCGTAATCGTCCGGTTGCCAATCGCTGTGCCGGGGCGCAGAAGGAACCGGTGCCGCCTTGTGGCTGGTGTGCGCAGCAGCGGCCCACAGTGTGCCCAGTTCCTGGCTGGGCAGTTGCACTTGCGTGGCGATTTCGCTCAGCAATTGCAGTTTGAGCGCGCCGTCTGGCAGCAGGTTCCACAGCGGCTTGGCATTGCTGGCCATGTGGGCGCGGCCTTCAGCGGTGTTGGTATCGCAGCCTTCGCGCGCAGCTTCCACCAGAAACCGACTCAGCGGCGTGGCCTCGGACACATAGCGTGCAAAGGCGTCTTGTCCGTTGGCACGGATGAAGCTGTCAGGGTCGTGCTCATCCGGTAGAAACAGGAATTTGATGGAGCGCACATCGCTGGCGTACGGCAGGGCAGCGTCCAGCGCTTTGCGTGCAGCGCGCTTGCCGGCGGCATCTCCGTCAAAGCTGAAGACAACCGAATCGGTAAATCGAAACAGCTTGTGCACATGCTCTGCGGTGCAGGCGGTGCCCAGCGTGGCCACCGCGTTGGGGAAACCCAGCTGCGCCAGCGCCACCACGTCCATGTAGCCCTCAGTCACCAGCACATAGCCATGTTCGCGCAGTGCATTGCGGGCCTCAAACAGGCCATACAGCTCACGCCCTTTGCTGAAAACCGGTGTCTCGGGTGAATTGAGGTACTTGGGCTTGTCATCACCCAGCACACGTCCACCAAAGCCTATGCATTCACCCTTGATGTTGCGGATGGGGAACATGACGCGGTCACGAAAACGGTCGTAACGCTTTTCCTCGTTGTTGCCTTCATCGGTGTTGGCAATCACCAGACCGCTTTCGACCAAGAGTGGGTCATCGTAGTGCGGGAACACGCTGGCCAACGACCGCCACCCTTCAGGCGCATAACCCAGGCCAAACTGCTTGGCAATCTCACCAGACAGGCCGCGCCCCTTGAAGTAGGCAATGGCGCGGGGCGAATCTTTCAGTGCGCGGCGGTAGGCTTCACCGGCCTTCTCCAATACATCGGTCAGGGTGTTTTGTTTTTGCTTTTGCTCCAGCGCGCGTGCGCGGTCCTCGGGCGAGGCCTCGTCCTCGGGGATTTGCATGCCGTATTGCTGGGCCAGGTCTTTCACCGCTTCGATGAAGGTCATGCCCGCATGGTCCATGAGGAAGCTGATGGCATTGCCGTTTTTGCCGCAACCAAAGCAGTGGAAAAACTGCTTGGCTGGGCTGACCGAAAACGATGGCGACTTCTCGCCATGGAAAGGGCACAAGCCCATGAAGTTGGCGCCCCCCTTCTTGAGCTGCACATAGCGGCCCACAATCTCCACCACATCGGCGCGGGCGATGAGTTCCTGAATGAAGGTTTGCGGTATGGCCATGGGGGGATTGTAGGAAGCCGGTTTGCGGGCAGAATTCTTGGTATTTAACCGCTATCAAATACGTAGCTGGCTATGCAATATCCGCGAGGGCTGGGGGCACTTTTTGCAGTTTATGCCTTGGCGGACTGCTGCCCTCAGTCCCCTAACACCACGCCCTCTCTACGCGGATCAGCCCCGCCAAAATAGCCAGTGGCGGTGCGCTGGATCGCTTGCAGGCCGCTGGGCAGGGGCGTTTCCACCACGGTGTGTTTGCGTGCTTGCAAGGCCTGCACCGTTGTGCGGTCAAAGCGCTGCGCTTCCAGCAGGGCGGGGCCACCGGTGGAACCAAAATTGGGCAGGTTGATGGCTTGTTGCGCGTCCAGCCCCCAGTGCAGCATGCCGTAGAGTACCTTGGCAGTGAAGTGGATGATGAGCGCGCCACCCGGGCTGCCAGCGCTCAGCACGACCTGCCCGCTGGCCTTGTCAAACACCAGCAGTGGCGACATGGAGGAGCGCGGCCGCTTGCCCGGTGCTACCCGGTTGGCAATGGGTTTGCCGTCTGCTGTGGTGGGGCTGAGGCTGAAGTCGGTCAACTCATTATTGAGCAAGAACCCGCCCGCCAGCCCTAGGCCGCGGTTGACCATCACACTTGCGCCCCAAGCGGTTTCGATGGTGGTGGTCATGGCCAGGGCGTTGCCATAGGCGTCGATCACGGAGATGTGGGAGGTGCCGTACTCCGGCTGCGCAGGCATGGGCCCGAAGGCCAGCGGCAGGTCTGCGGGGTTGCCGGGTGTTGCGGACGGGATGCTGATGCCTGCAGGCGTGGGGTCGATCAGCTTGGCGCGGGCGGCCAGGTAGCGCGGTGCGAGCAGGCTGTGCCAGGTGCCGCCGGGCGCAGCGACAAAATCCGGGTCGGCTACGTACTGCGCGCGGTCGGCAAACGCCAGGCGCGATGCGTCGGTGTATAGGTGCAGCCAGTCTGCCGAAGGCACGCCATCGCGCAAGGGCAGCGTGGCGGCCGGTGTGTGCTGCAGCAGCCCCAGAATTTGACCGATAGCCAGCGTGCCGGAGCTAGGCGGCGGCATGCCGCAGATGTGGTAATTTTTGTTGCTGGTAGGGGATGGTGCAACTGCTTTCACCGCGTAGTCAAAACACAAGGGCTCGCGCACAACGGGCCGGTAGGATGCCAAGTCTTGCATCGACAAACTGCCCGGGTTGGTGGGGTGCGCTTGCACAGTCCGCGTGATGGCCTGCGCCACTTCGCCGCGCATGAGTGCGTTGGGCCCCTCGTTGGCTATGCGTTGCAGCACGGCCGCCAGTTCGGGGTTGCGCAGCAGGTGGCCAGCAGGCAAGGGCTTGCCATCGGCGTCCAGAAAATAGGCTGTAGCAGCCGGGTCTTTTGACAGGTTGCGTTGCTCTGCCAGCAAGGTGGCCATGCGTGGGCTGACACGAAAGCCCTCCGTGGCCAGACGAATGGCGGGCGCAAAAAGATCGGCCCACGGTAAGCGACCATGGGATTGGTGGGCCAGGGCCAGCATGCTGACCACACCCGGCACACCCACCGAACGCCCGCCAACAACCGCATCCTCAAACGGCATGGGCTTGCCATCGGGCATGAGAAAAAGATTGGGGCCCGCACCCGAGGGCGCTGTTTCGCGGCCATCAAACGCCTGGGTTTTGTGACCATCAAAGTGCAACAAGAACGCGCCACCGCCAATGCCGCTGGACTGCGGCTCCACCAGTGTCAGCACCATCTGCACGGCAATGGCAGCATCCACCGCACCGCCGCCCGCGCGCAGGATGTGCTGCCCTGCCTCTGTGGCCAAGGGGTTGGCGGCTGCCACCGCAAAGGTGCGCGTGGCCCAGCCGGGCTTTGCGGTTAGTGCGCTGGCCCCTTCGGGCTGTACCGGCAAAAACGCTGGTTGTGTGCTTGGCGCAGGTGGCGTCGTTGGGGTAGTTGGCCCAGTCGTGGTGCAGCCCCAGAGGCAAAGGGTCACCGTGACAACCAGCAGTGTGGTCAAGCGATGGCGGCGCGAGTCTTGCATGGCAGTTTGAAGCTGGCTAAATTGGAAACCATTATCCTTGTGACCGCCGGTTTGTTGGTACACAGGAACATACAAAGGAAACTATGACTACCCCATTTGAAAAAGGCCTCGCCATGCGCAAAGCGGTCATGGGCGAGGCATTCGTAGAGGCCGCGTTCGCCAACGCCACCGAATTTACCCGCCCCATTCAGGAGCACATTACCAGCAAGGCTTGGGGTGATGTGTGGCAGCGCCCTGGGCTGGACCTGAAGACCCGTAGCCTGATCACAGTGGCCATGTTGACCGCGCTGGGCAAGCAGCAGGAGCTAAAAGGCCACGTGCGCGGCGCACTCAACAATGGTGCCAGCGTGGAAGAAATTCAAGAGGTTTTGATGCATGCCACGATCTACTGCGGCGTGCCCGCAGCGGTGGATGCCTTTCGCAGCGCAAATGAGGTGGTTGCAGCTACGGACAAATAGTAAATCGGGCTGTAGCCCTCGCGAAATGTGCGTGTGCCGCTATCAATTTAGGACTTGACCGAGTCCTGGCAAGGATTAACGATCATCACGAATCTGCGTAGGTGCAAAGCCGTGGTCATCGTCATCTTCCATATCCACTTGCAGGCTCGCAGGACCCGTATCAATGTCAACACGCGGAGCCGACCGCACTACGGGTGGATCGGGTTGCAGTTTGGGGGCTGGCGTAGGTGTTATGACCGTACGCGCAGAAGTACGCCAGAAATCGCCCTTGGGCAAATACAGGTGCGGGCAACCACAGTCTTCTGAAAACTTCCACGAGAAGAGGTAGTGCTTGGCATCGGCTTCGGGGTCGTAGCGCGCCAGGCCGTCGAGCATGGCCTGCTGAAAAGCCATGGCGTGCAAAACAAAGGCATCGTGCCAGTGCTTCACGTCGAGCTGCAAGAGCAGGGCTTCGCCTTGCGCGGGAACGTTCACCGGAACCACCTCACCGCGAAGCCAGGTACCGGGAATGCCATGCAGTCGCAAGACGTCCAACAGCGTCATGCGCACCATGTCAATCTGCGTGGCGCTGAGTTGCACCGTGGGGGCCATGGTGGATGGGTCGTGGTCGCCCTTGTTCTTGCCAAGACCCAGAAATTCAAACATCCGCTACTCCGCTCAGTGTCAGTTGCATAGTGGCCGCAGTGTAATCCGACCGGACGTGAGAATCGCCGTCATTCAGGCTGAAAGATGGACGGACGATAGTTCATGTACCTTTGCAGGAGAAATTTCCAAACCATTGGGCCAGCACAAAGCACCTGCGTCTATGAAAACACGGCTGAAATAGGCCGGATCACGCAGCTTGTCCAGCAAGGGACCAGAGCGGGTTGCAAGGTAGGTGCTGGCATCGAACACACCCTGAGTGTGGTCACTGAAATCCAGCTCCAACCGAAATGCATCTAACAGGCGGGCGTTGAGCACTTTAATCACGGTCTGCTCCTTGAATACGGTCCAATGGTTCAAAGCGCTGGGCGCGCAGCCAATTGTCCTGCAACTCGGCTTGGTGCACCATACACCATTCTTTGACGATGGCTGCAACTTTGCGTGGTAGATCGCCTTCACTGACTTCACCGGTGGAAATTTTGACCAAGGCCTCGAATCCTTGGTATTCCACATGAATGTGCGGAGGCGGGTGGTCGTCGTGCCACATGCGGACGATGATGCCGAAGAATATCGAAAGGGTTGGCATGGTCAAACCTCGGAAGAAATGGTGCTGGGTAACTAGGTGCGTCGCTTCGGCTTGAGTTTGTCCGCAGGCAGCAGGCTGGTGTACTTTTGGTACAGCTCAAACAAAAATGCCACGCGCTCGGCATCGCTCTTGTAGCTTTTCTTGCCGCCGCTGGCCACGTAGGCTTTGTCCACTGAGGCGTCTAGCTTCTGGTGTGCCTTAAGCAATTCGGGCGGCATGGTGAGCGGGTCGTACAGGTCGGCCAGCGTGGCGGGTTGAGGGCCTGATTGGAATTTGACGCGCACGTCGAGTACGACTTGTGCTGCAGTTTCGATAGCTGCTTGCGCAGGGTGGACGAGGGCTACAGGCTCATTTACCTTCGAATCTTTGGTCAACTCGGGCCAGGGGAAGTTGTTGTAGACAATGGTGTTCGAGTAGCTGTAATCGCTTTTCATTCGACCGCACGTTTGGCGGACCCATGCCATATGCATTGCGGATGTAAGGATTCCAAAGTGAAAGAGCGTTGCGCCTTCCATTGCAAATAGCTTGTCTCCGCAAATAACTTTTTTACGCAGGAATGCCATCGGGATGTAGTTCCGCCGCTCTGAAGAAACTTTTGGAATTGCAAGATAGTCACTGATAGGCTGTCTTGGCTCTCCGAATGATGTCGGGAAATTCGCCATTTGAAGCGTCTTTCCCCGTTTGCTCGACAGTCTGAACTTCTTAACGTTGGAGACGCGCTCTTTGATCAGCGGCATATCACGTAACGCAGATGGACTGATACCCTCAAGCCAAAGGCACCACCGCTTTACGTCATTGATGAATTCGCTACCCATAACGAATGGTCGAATCCACTCCTTCGCGTTTGGCTCATCGCGTATTAATTCGCGTTTCTCGTCGTCCGTTAATAACAAGTTCCCGTCGTCAGTGGCATCGCTACCACGTCCAATTTCCGGGACGTTACACACGGGGCGACTAGACTTTGCGATAACTACGCTTGGTGCATCCACGAGGTATGGATTGATATTTTTGGCTTGTACTGCGTGCGGCTCGCCCTTTATGTCAGCGTATTCATAAATCACCTTGTCTGGGCGGTTTTCACGACCAAATCCGACGATTACGCAGTGCACCGCCGCTTTTCCGGTCGCTTCATTGCTCCAGTTAAACGTTCGATGAGCAAATTGGATATGTATTCCTTGCGCCAACATCCAACCCCACAATATGCCAACTTGCTCACCTTGTGTGATGCTATTCGTGGAAACAAACGCAACCCTAATTGACGTTTCCGCTTTCACTTCATGAACGTATTTTGTGGCTTTCACATACCAAGCTGAGACGAAGTCCAGCACACCGCCGCCCTTTAAAGTTGCGTAGAGTGGTTCAACATCCGCTTTCTGTTCAGCACTTTGCCATGCAGCACCGATAAACGGCGGATTCCCAAGTACATAACTGCACCGCTGCGCAGGTAGCACCTCATTCCAATCCAACTGCAAAGCATTTCCATGCACCACATGCGGCGACGTTCGCAGCGGTATGCGCGCAAAGTACAGGCCAAACTCTTCGCTGACCTGTAGGTTCGCCTGATGGTCCATCAGCCACATGGCGACCTGCGCAATCTGCGCTGGGAACTCTTCAATCTCAATGCCGTAGAACTGGTCTACATCAATGCCAATGAGCTGGTGTACGTCCACGCTCAACTGACCGGATGCATGGGAGGCGCGCAGCACCGCCAGCTCCAGCGCCCGCAGTTCGCGGTAGCTGATAACCAGAAAATTTCCGCAACCGCAGGCGGGGTCAAAAAACGTGAGCGTGCGCAGTTTCTTGTGGAACTCAAACAGCTTGTTCTTGTTGCTTTTGATTTTTTCAAACTCGGCCCACAACTCATCGAGAAACAATGGCTTGATGAGTTTGAGGATGTTTTCTTCTGATGTGTAGTGCGCGCCCAGGTTGCGGCGGGCCTTTTCGTCCATGATGCTCTGGAACAGGCTGCCAAAGATGGCGGGGCTGATGGCAGACCAATCCAGAGCGCAGGCGTCCAGCAGGGCCTCGCGCATGGCGCTGGTGAAGTCCGCCATGGGCAGACTCTCGGCAAAGAGCTTGCCGTTGATGTAGGGGAATGCGACAAGCTGTTCGTCCAGCGCCTTGCTGCGTTTGTCTTCGGGGGTGTTGAGCACCTGAAACAACTGTGCCAGCCGCGAACCCAAGTCAGAGCCATCGACTGCGGTGCGCTCCTCGATAAAGGCACGTAGTGCTTGGGAGGGTTGAAAAATGCCCGTGTCGTCAGCAAACAGGCAAAACAGTAGGCGCACCAACAGCACCTCTAGGGGGTGGTCGGTGTAGCCACTGGCTTTAAGGGCATCGTGCAGTTTGCCCATGCGCTCTGCGGCTTTGATATTGACCGGGTTTTGCGCCTTGATCTCCAGCGCCTTGTAGCCCGCAATAAAGCCAAAGAGTTTGATGTGCTTGTGCAGGTCTTTCAGTGCAAATTCAAAGGTCTCGTCGGTAGTGAGCCGGTGCACACGAAAGCGCGCGAAGTCACATACGATGACCAACTGCGGTAAATCTCGTTCTGCAATGCCTGGAAAGTACGATAGCGCCTGGGTTAGAGCAGCATCCAGGCTTTTGCCACGGGACTTTTGCTCAACCAGCAACATGCCGGGCCAGAACAGATCAACAAAGCCGTCGGTCTTGGCCTTGATGCCCGGCAGTTTCTTGACCGCATGCTCAAAGGTCGCTACGCGCTTGTTGGTGATGCCAAAGATTTCAAAGAAATCTATCCAGAATGGTTTTCCCTGGCTGTCTTCATTGGCCGCATCATCCCAGGTGCGGCTGAAGGTGAGTGCGCGAGATTTGATTTCGTTCCAGGAAAGTGGCATGTTCAGTCTGCGGTTGTATGGGTTGCGCATTGATGCCCCTCATTATGCCCAGCTGCCTCTCGTAAATAGTGCCTGAGTAGCTAGCAGTTTAGGAGCATCGCTAGCCTTCAAACATCCGCCACTGACACCACCTCTGCGCTGTCTTTCTCGCGCAGCAGTTTGCGCTTGGCAATGCCCACAAAATGCCCCATGTCGTCCACGATGGAGAAGAAGCTGGGCGTGACCAGCAGGCTCAGGATGGTGGAGGTAATTAGGCCACCAATCACCGCCGCCGCCATGGGTGCGCGGAAGCTGTTGTCGGCGTGGCCCAGGCCAATCACCAGCGGCAGCATGCCGGCCACCATGGCAATGGTGGTCATGATGATGGGGCGGGCGCGTTTGTGGCAGGCGTCGATCAGGGCGTCAAAGCGCGAGAGGCCATGGTCGCGCCGCGCCATGATGGCGTAGTCCACCAACAGGATGGAGTTTTTGGTCGACACGCCAATCAACATGACCAACCCAATGAAGGACGGCATGGACAGCATTTTTTGCGCCACCAGCAGGCCCATGAAGGCACCTCCAAACGACAAGATGACGGACGGCAAAATGGTGATGGGGTGCACAAAGTCCTTAAACAACAGCACCAGCACAATGTAGATACACAGCATGCCGGTGAGCATGGCCAGGCCAAAGCCGGCCACCATTTCGCCTTGCACTTCTGCATCACCAATCTCCAGCTGCTGCACGCCTGCGGGCAGGTTCACGATGCTAGGCATCTTGGCCACAGCGTCAGTCACATCGCCCAGCGGCACGCCTGACAACTCCACGTCAAAGTTGACATTGCGCACCCGGTTCAAGCGGCTCACCACAGCAGGCCCACCCGACATTTCAAAGGTGGCAACCTGGCTCAGCATGACCGGGCCTTTGACGCCAGGTACCAGCAGGCGGCCCAATAGATCGAGGTCTTGCCGGGCATCGGTAGCCAGCTTGACCACAATGGGTACTTGCCGCTGGCTCAGGTTGAGCTTGGCCAGCGCGGTTTCGTAGTCGCCCATGGTGGCAATACGCAGCGTTTCGGCAATGGCGGTGCTGGTGACACCCATGTCGGCTGCCTTGGCAAAGTCGGGGCGCACTGCAATCTCGGCTCGCGTCAGGCTGGCGCTAGAACTAATGTTGCCCAAGCCAGGGATCTTGCGCAGGTCTTTTTCCACCGCTGCGGCGGCTTGCGCCAGCGCTACCGGGTCTTCACCTTTAAGGGCCAGTTGATACTTCTCACCTGAGCCGCCCAGGCCCACCTTGAACCGTGCACCGGGCAGGTCAGCCAGCACGGTACGCATTTGGCTTTCAAGCACCTGCTTGACCGGGCGCTTGCCGCGCTCGTCCAGCAAGACCGTGAGGGTGGCCTTGCGCACATCGTTGCTGGGGCCGCCGGCAAAGGGGTCTGACCCCACAGCTCCGGCACCCGCCGTGGTGTAAACACTTTCCACATGTTTCACATTGCTGATCAGTGCACGCGCCTGCTCGGCGGCAACGCGGGTCTGCGCCAGCGTAGTGCCGGGTGGCAACTCCAGGTAGACCTGTGTTTGCGAGTTGTCGTCCGGCGGAATGAACCCTGTGGGAATGAAGGGCACCAGCATGAGCGAACCCACGAAGAAGGCAACGGCAGATGCCGATGTGATCCAGCGGTGGTTCAGCGTCCAGCGGGTAAAGCGCAGGTACATGGGCATCCACACCGGCTCTTCATGCACATGGGTAGAAGGCTTCATGATGTAGGCCGCCATCATGGGCGTGAGCACCCGGGCCACTACCAGGGATGCGAATACCGCAAACACGGCTGTCCAGCCAAATTGTTTAAAGAACTTGCCCACCACGCCGCTCATAAATGCCGTGGGCAAAAAGACCGCAATCAGCGCAAAGGTAGTGGCAATCACCGCCAGACCAATCTCATCAGCGGCTTCCATGGCGGCCTGGTAGGGTGTCTTGCCCATGCGCAGGTGGCGTTCAATGTTTTCCACTTCCACAATCGCGTCGTCCACCAGAATACCAATGACCAGCGACAAGGCCAGCAGCGTCACAACATTGGTGGTGAAGCCCAGGTAGTGCATGCCGATGAAGGCCGGTATGGCAGACAGTGGCAGTGCAATGGCCGACACAAACGTGGCACGCCAGTTGCGCAGAAAGAACCACACCACAACGACGGCGAGCAAGGCGCCTTCAAACAGCATGGTCATGGATGCGTCAAACTCTTCCTGCACCGGGGTCACAAAGTCAAAGGCCTGTGTGAGTTCCAGATCGGGGTGCTTGGCTTTGAGTTCGGTCAGCGCCTTTTGCACCGCCGCGCCCACTTCTACCTCGCTGGCACCCTTGCTGCGGGTGATTTCAAAGCCCACCACGGGTTTGCCGTTGAGCGTTGCAAAGCTGCGCGGTTCTGCCACCGTGTCTTTGACCGTGGCAATCTCGTCCAGCCGAATCCGCTTGCCGCTGGCAAGGCTGAGCTCAATGCGGCCCAACTCTTCCACCGTGGACACGGTGGCCAGCGTGCGCATGGGTTGCTCAGAGCCACCCAGGTCTGCGCGGCCGCCAGCGCTCTCGGTTTGCACCAGCTTGAGCTGGCGTGAAATGTCGGCAGCACTAGCACCCAGGCTTTGCATCTTGAGCGGGTCTAGCGCCACCTGCACCTCGCGGGTGACGCCACCCACGCGCGCCACCGAGCCCACACCGCGCACGCCCAGCAAGGCGCGGGCGATATCGTTGTCAACAAACCAGCTCAGCGCCTCGTCGTCCATGTTGCTGGAGCGGATGGTGAAGGCCAGGATGGGCGCGCCCGACAGGTTCATCTTGCTGACGATGGGGTCACGCACATCGCTGGGCAAATCACTACGTACCTGCTGCACCGCGCTACGCACATCGTCCACCGCTTCTTGCGTGGGCTTCTCCAGACGGAACTCGGCAGTCACCGACACATTGCCATC
>CAYXWW010000104.1:0-11608 GCA_964468905.1 uncultured Rhodoferax sp.
ATACCGCGACAACGGACGCAAGCTGGGCCGCCTGCTGTACCAAGGCCGCTGGTTTGATAGCCAAGCCATCATGCTGCGCGAAACCGCCCAGCGCTGGATCGCCAGTGCGATCACCGGCACTGTGACCCTGGAACTGCGCCGTGGCAACGACTACTCGCTGCTGAACACCGAATCACCCAACCTGACCTATGCGCCTGAGCGCTTGAGCATGGAGAAGGTGGAAGATGCGCCTTTCAGTCCGCTGGATCGGATTGGGCAACTGACTATGCGTAATTTGGACATTACGGATACGCGGGCCAAGCTGGGGATTTATTCCAATGCGGGGATGTTGGAGTTGGGTAAAGGGGATGACTTTTTGAAGTTGGGGAAGTAAGCCTGTTCACCCCAAAAGACAAAGCCCGCCAGGCTTCCACCTGGCGGGCTTTGTCTTTAAAAACCTGAAACTGAAGCTATGCCGTTTGCATACGCTCATCAAGAGCGACGGCAAGTGCCTTGAAGTCGCTCCAAGCATCCCTAACAGCCTGCGAGTGGCTACCAATTGCACCATCTGCAGACGTGAGATGGAACACTGGCTTGCGCACCTCTTGGGCCATGGGAATTAAGCTGCGATAGTGCTTCAAACGCGCTAAGCAGTTACCGTCATTTGCCCTGGACAACCCACTAACGGGCTGACTCAGAACACTTTCCCTGTACGTGCCTGGGATTCGATCGCCCCATTTTTTGTAGGCTTTAACTGGGCGTGACAGTCGCTCCATGTGTTGCATAAGGATATACCCCTCGGGTCGCATTTTCCCCAGCGGCAGATCGAAATCCGGCTCAAGCCAGTTAGTCGTTCTCCGATTCCAATCGGTCCGCCATGCAGCAAGTGTAGGCCCCAGATTGCGCAAGCCCTGCAATGAAAACAAGTCCGCGGCCAATGGAATAGCCACATGGTCACTGCCAATGAGCGCAGAACGGTTTATGGCCCCCAAGTTAGGCCCAACGTCGGCGAGAATCAAATCTGCTTCGTTGTCCGCAGCGGCCATCTGCGCAACCTGCCAGAACGCTGTAAGCAATCGGAATGGTCGGTACAGATTGTTCTGATTTGAATCCATCGCCGCCGTCCAGGCGGTGGACAATTGGTCTTCAAAGCCGGCCAACGCCAAGTCGCCTGGAACCAGATGCAACTTCGAATTAATTTTCTGTGTGACTGGCCGCTGGATATCACCAACTTTCGTGAGCGGCTGGATACATCTAAAGATGGTTGTACCCCCCAGTGGCGATACCTGTGGATCCCACAAATCTACCAGCGTTTCTTCCGAGAGAAACGCTGATGTCAGATTGGCCTGGGGATCTAGGTCAATGGCAACCACTCGCTTTCCCATCTCTGAAAACATCCACGCAAGATGGAACACCAACGAAGTCTTGCCAACCCCACCTTTGTTGTTAAAGAAGGTCAGAACAGGAACACTCATGACACGCCTCCCATCGAGGCCAATTTCAAGGTAACGAGTACGTTAGTTGGCTCCACTTGGAACTCAGGCATAGGATTACCGTTAGCTTGCATGGCACGCCGGGCTTCGGCGATACCAAAACCGAATCGCTGCACAAAACCCATATTCTTGAGCACAGCTGCCAAGACTGGATTGCGGTAGTCACTAGCCCCAGGACGCCCGAAATTCTCCTGAGTCACGGCACCGTACGGCCCACCTGGGTTACTAATTTCAATCCGATCGTCAAACCAATAAATGCGGACAGGGGCGTTCGTACCTTCATAAGTTCGGTGCATTACCGCGTTGCGCGCCAACTGTTGCAATGCCGACAAGGGATATGGCATAGCCCTCACTTCGGTAGTCGTCCCTGAAGTGAAATCGACTGCCGTTGTTAGCGTCGCTTTCAACTTCTCGTCCAGCCGACGTAGCATTGTGTCTAGGTTACCGTCGATCTCCGCTTCGTCAGCCACAGGGTCACCCCACTGCGTGCCCCGGATGCGCAAAAATTGAATGTAAGCCGATGGAACCCAGGTACGCGGACTCTTGCCCAAGGCCAGCAAACCCACCACCGTAGGCGTAGGGTCGTCCACGCTTGCAATCATGCCCAACGAAGCCAAGCGCTCTTCATAGCTACGACCGTTCACCTCCAACACATCGCGGGCTACAGCCTGAGGTAGATACTCGCTTTCAAAGTAGCTGCGACTCAAGTCATCAATGGCGCTCCCACTCACAGGATGAGTATCGAAACTCTGGTCGCGGTAGCGCCGCTTTTCATTGAGAACTCGCTCATCTTGGGCAGAAGCCTGTCCACGCCTGGGGCCAGTTCGAATCCAGATGCGTCCATCCAATCTCACTGGCGGGGCATCTGCAGGCCAAACTGTCACCACAGCTACATCCCGCCCCAGCAAGCTGCGCTTAGCCACGGTCAAGGTCGGTGGTGGCGTAATCTTGCCGTCGGTTTTGATGTCCGCAAGCGTCTGCAGCAACTCGTCGGTAACAACAAACTCCTGGCCCATTGGCGTGCCATCGTCCTTGACGCCGACAAAAAGAACACCGGGCAGACCATAGTTCGGTAGATCGTTTGCAAAGGCGCAAACGGCTTGGCGTGCCTTTTCAGGGGCATTACCTGCCCATGCCTGCTTGCGCTCTGCGCGATCACTTTCAAGATCGTGAATTAGCACCAGAAGTTCTTGATCAGTCAGAGGAGTCATGTTCGCATTTCCAGCATTGTTTTAACCGACATTTACCGGCACCAGCGTCATCGTATCGTTTCCAAATATGTCGATCACCTTTATGGCCACCGTATAGCGCCCTGCGCGGTCATAAGTGTGTTGAGCAGTGGTTAACTCCAAGTCGCGACTCTGGCGGGTACGGAAGCTCTGCCATTCGTTCTCAAAGATGTAGCCCCCCGTCCACCGCTCCTCGAACTCGGGCAGGTTTAATTCACCCTGCGGCGGCTCGAAGCCTTCCAGGCTGGCAACACCGCCGATGCCCGTGCCCACTGGAACCTTGATGATTTCCTTGCGTTGCAGGTAGTCGAAGTCCACAGCCCAATAATCCACCCAATCGGTCCAGTGCTTGGTCAACCGCTCCCGATTCACCACGCCTTCCTTGTTCTTGCTGATCTTGTAAAGCTGGCCCTGCTCGCAGATCACGTCGTTCTTGCCCTCCTTCAAGGCGGCAATCGCTGCCTCTGCCGCCCCCTGCGTGTAGTACACGGAAAAATCGG
Organism: uncultured Rhodoferax sp.; assembly: GCA_964468905.1. Taxonomy (GTDB): domain Bacteria; phylum Pseudomonadota; class Gammaproteobacteria; order Burkholderiales; family Burkholderiaceae_C; genus Allorhodoferax. Next base: position 3,202 of record CAYXWW010000104.1, read on the forward strand.
ACAGCTCGATGCTCACGGCGAGCTTGTTCTTCTTGTCGTAGCGGGGGCTCGCTTCGACGAAGCTGATGTCGTGGAATACCACTTGGCCCTTGTCCACCGCCCGCTTGTCAAAGACCTCGGCAGGGATGTACTTCGGGCTGAGTTCGATACCCTTGCTGCGGGCCTCCTCCAACACCGCAGGGAACAAGCCCATCTCGAACTCGAAGGCCAGGATGTCCACCCGTGAGGCCCCACGCTTGCGGCACTCGGTGATGACCTCCTCGACGAACAGGCGACCCACGGGCAGGTTGATCGGGCCGATGACCACCAAACGGCCATTACGGGCACCGTGGAAGAAGCCATCCTGGGCATCACCTTCTGCGCCGAACGGGATCGCCTTGTAGGCACGCAGGATCAGGTCGCGGAACTCGCGTTCCTTTTCCGAGAGAGCTGCCGCCCGCTGGTCCGCAGAAAGGCGACCGCCGATGTTGAGGTAGGCCTGGCGCTCGTAGCGGCCAAGGTTCAAGACCTCGAAAGCTCGGAAGTTCTTCTCGGTGGCTTTTAGCTCACGCTGAACTCCGACTAAGCGCTTGCGGGTAGTGTGGATGCCGTACTTACCAAGATCAGTTGCGATCCACTTTCGCCCCAATTTTTCCGCCGTTGCGGCAGTGGTCCCGCTGCCGCAGAAGAAGTCGGCAATGAGATCGTTAGGATTAGTGCTGGCCAGAATGATTCGCGCAATCAGAGCCTCGGGCTTCTGCGTACGATATGCGAGGTATTCGCGCTTGTCAGCGGGTTGAAGCATCGACATTCGCCACACATCATCTAGTCGCTTCCTGTCCAATTCGATATATTGAACGTTGCCATCTTCATCTCTCGCATTGATGGCCTTGCCGCCAACAAATTGGCGCTTCAATCGCTTCACAGGGACGTCTAATTTTTCGTACTGCTGAAAGAACGTGTAGTCCCCCTTAGTCTTGCAATAAGAAAGAATACGGTCAGAGGCTCTTGGAAAACACGCACTGACAGGAGCCATTTTGTTGTAATAGTGCCAAACAATTTCGTTAATAAAGTTATCTGCACCAAAGACCTCGTTCAACACACTCCGAAGTGCATACCCCACATGCCAGTCGCAGTGCACATAGATTGACCCATCTGGGGCCAGCAGGTCTCGCATCAGAATGAGTCGCTCGTAGATCATTGCGAGAAAGCTGTCTGCACCTCGTCCCCAGGTGTCACGATAGGCGATCTGCTCGAGGATATTGGGCTCCTTGTGAAACGTCTCCCCACCTATCTCGACATCCAATGAAAAATCGGCCCCCACGTCGAAAGGCGGGTCAATGTAGATCAGCTTCAAACCTCCCGCGTCCTCAATCTGCTGGCGTAGTGGCCCAGCCTTCAAAGAAGACAAGATGAGCTTGTTGTCCCCCCAGATCAACTTGTTGGACCAGCCCTTTGTTTGCCGTCCACGGCTGTCGAAAAGGTCACTCTGGGTCTTGGTCTCCTTGCGGGGCTCGTCGATGTGTTCCAGCGTCTGAAAGGGCAGCACGGTCGTACAGACGTCTCTGGTCTTGCCGTTCCAGACTAACTCGACTTCACGCTTGTCCTCGAACAGGAGGAAACGGTACTTTTCGGGCAGGGCCTTGCCCTGCTGGATCAAGTTGAACAGATCGCGTTGCTCGGCCTCGCTGAGGTCGTAGGTCTTCTTGTCTTGACGTGCCATCGGTCAGGCTCCCAATTCTTGATTTTGGTATTCACGGAAGGCACTCACTAGCCCTGCGAAGGTGGTGGGCTTGTGCTGCTCAAAGCTCTCTTGATCGACGTAGACGAAACCATACCTCGTGCCGCCCTCGTCCTTGCTGGCCTCGGTGGCGTCCTGACACCACTGGCCCAGCCGTCGCATCTTCTGTGGCAGGTCCAGCTCCTCGCGGCCTTTGGTTTCGACGATCCAGACAGCTCCATCCTTGGTGCGGACGATAAAGTCGGGCGTGTAGGTGGACAGCTCGCCGCTGGCCTTCACGTAGTCGATCTTGAAGCCCACCGCCATGTAGTTCTTGCCGAAGGCCTGTACGTCCTCGGCACCGTCAAGGAACGAGGCAAAGGCCAGCTCCAAGCCGTCCGCTGAGCCCTCACCCACGATGCGGTTGAACACCGACTTCTTAGCCTGGAAAAACCCTCGGGGCTGGGTGCGGAACGGTCGCGTGTCTCGCAGCTTGATGGTGCCATCGATGCGGGACGTACCCGCCTCGCGGATCGTCAAGCCGTTGATGGCCGTGCGGAAGCTGTCGAAGATGACTTTGCTGACTTCGGCTTCGGACAAGTTCCGCAGCACCACGGGGCTTTCAAGATCGACGGCCTGGTCAAACAAATGGTCGCGTATGAAGGCCTTGACCTTGGGGTAGAGCAGTTCATACCCACCCACCAGCCGCAGGTCCTTCAAGAGCTGACGGGCGAAGAAGGCCACCACTGAACGGAAGTCGGCCACGCCGCTGGTGTCGAGCTGGATGGTGTGGTCCACCTCCGCGTCGAGCATGGTCTTGAAGACGATTTCGCGGGTCTCTTCGGGCGTGAACGGCTTGACTGGCAAGGGCTTGTTGCCGAGGGATGACGGGTCTAGCTCGCCCAGGTCCTTGAACTCGCGATTGAAGCGACGGGTCAGCCTGGGCAGGGCGATGTCCAACTCGTCGATGTTCTTCGTGGCGGCGTCCTTCTCGACTTCCACCACCAGGGAGTCCTGGCGTTCCTTACCGCCACTGCCGCCCATGGGCACCCGCTCAAAGCTGACGCCCTCACTCTGGATGGATTCCACAAAGTCCATGAAGGCGGGCGTGCCCATGACGGACACGGTTTCCCGCTGCTCGCTGCCAAAGTACATGCGACGCAAGCCACGGCCCAAGGTCTGCTCGGGCAGGATATTGCTTTGAGCGGAATAGGCACGCAAGCCGACGATGACGCTGACGTTACGAACGTCCCAACCTTCTTTGAGCATCAGCACCGATACGATGGCCTTGTAAGGCGACTTCCATGTATCGATCTCATTGGACTGCTTGCGTAGCAGCTCCAACTCGCCCTTGCTCTTGCCGCTGGAAGCCTCTGAGATTTCACCATTGGCCTTGGTGTGGATAACCAGTACCGCACCCTGCAAGTCAGGGCAAACTTTTTCAAGATAGGCACCCACCTCGTCGCAGTTCTTGGTGTCATCTACCATCACAAAGAGCACGGCCTTCTTGCCCAACTTCTCATGCTCGGCATAGCTCTTTCGCCACTCTTCGACGCCCAGGGCCAGGTAGTCGGCGTACTTTTCGCTGACGATGGGGCTCTTGTGCTCGGTGAGCTTGGCCCGGCTCACAGCATCGGGCAGTACGGGGTGCTTGACCACGTTCTGGGCGATGGCCTCCACCAGCGGGTAGTCGCTTATGGTCTGCACGAAGATGGCTCCGTTATTTGCCTTGGGAGTGGCCGAAACGTCGATCTGGATGGACAGCCGCAAGTCTTTTTGTAGCATGCGGTGGTGGATGTCCTGGATGCTTTTGAACCACGCCATGCGGGGGTCATGGATGTGGTGGGCCTCGTCGTTGAAAACGGCCAGTTCGTCGATTTCGCGGATCAGCTCGCCCAGGTCGGTTTTGCTGTCCGTGGTCTTGCCTACAGGCGTATCACCAAAGGGCGAGAGGAAATAGTCCCGCAGGTCGTCGTCGTCCAGCGAAGGTTCGGGCACTTCACCAAGATAGACGCGGTGGATGTTGGTCAGGAATAGGTTGCCCGTGGGCCGAACCACCCGCACGTCATCCTGGATGTGCAGGGCGAGCTGAAAATCATCCCGCCAGTTGTGGCCCGTGTGCCCGTTGTCCGGCAGCACTGGGTCGTTGAAGAAAATGCGAAGGCCATCGAAGTCGGCCCGCAGGCGGTCCAACACGATGATGTTTGGGGCGATCAGCAGGAAGTTGCGTGAGAGCGTGGAGTCGGGCTCGTAGAGCTTGTGGAAATAGCTCCACGCCATCAGCAGCGACAGCACCTTTGTCTTGCCCGCGCCCGTGGCCATCTTGACAACGAAGCGGGGCCACTCCTCGTCGAACATGTTGCTCGACACGGCTCCCGAGGCGTCGAACCGCAACAGGTCGTACTTGTCGCGGGCCTTGCGAACGTCGTGCAGCCAGATGACCGACTCCACCGCCTCACGCTGGGCGAAGTAGTAGCGGAACTCGGATTGCGTACCGTCAGCCTGTCCGATCAAATGATGTGTATCGAACCACCACTGCAACAGGGCCTTGGAAGTCTCCGAGGCCCCCTTGTAGCCTGCTGCCCGCCAGTCCTGCACCTCTTGCCGCACCTTGGCAACCAGGGGCGGCAGCAGCTTTTCGTAGGCCGTGTCCCGCATTTCCTCTGCTGCGGGGAACCAGCGCACCGCAGGGTCTAGGACCTCGTACGGCGAGCTGGGAAAGGATGGGTGTAGTGCCATTTAGTGACTATCCGATTTTCTTGCTCAAGTAAACAACCCCTGGTGCTCCCGACAATACTGCAATCCGCCAAAGCGCTTGACGTTGTTCCAGCAAAATCTGCCTTCGGGGAAGCTGATCTTCTCACGGCATTGGGCGCAAATCAGCTTTTTGACCAAAGATGTATCGGCTTCTGCAATTGCAGGTGTTGCGGGTGCCCCAGCTGGAGCCGACGCGGGACTCTTTAGTGCGGTGTCAGTTTGTGCCAGCTTGGGCTTGGGCTGCATGAATGGCGGCAAGTCCAGCAAATCTGCGGGGCGGTGCTGGCGCCTGAGCTTTTGGCCCCAATCTGCAATCGTGTCCGGGCTACGTACATTGATCAACGCCTTGAATACTGCTGCCGCACCAAGTCCATCCACCAGCTTTTCATGCCACGCCCGAAACTGGTCTGCCTTGATCAGGAAGCTCGTGTCAAACGCCTTGGGGTCAGGCCGCTGGATGATGGCCTTGGGGTGCATTAGCACCACGTTGTGAAAGTCTGGCAGCTTGTCGGTGCGGGTGCCGATCTCCAGGCGCTCCAGCAGTTTGGACAATATCCGCGCATGGCGGCGGCTTTGCTCATAGGGGGACGGGATGCCGTAACGCTCTTTGCCATAGCGCACGGTAAATTCGCCATGCGCGTTCACTTCCAGGTCGCCTGAGTAGTTCTTGGTTTCTATCAGCACGATGTAGCCAGTACGGTTGATGACCAAGTGGTCAATCTGGGCCACTTCGCCGTCCACTTCAAAGCGCAAGTCGTGCAACAGCACATTGTTCGGGCCGTCTTTGTAGTGGCCGTCCAAATAAAAGGCGGCGGCACGCTCACCCTCAATCCCGGTCGTGCACCGGCGCAGTTCGTCGCGCAACCAGTCTTTTTGGCGTGAATCCAGCATAGGGGACTGCTGCGAGTCTTGCAGCAACGCCAGGCGTTTGGACTTGTCGTCCGCCGATTTGATCAGCATGGTATTTGTCTCGCACGTTATGGGGTATGACTATACCTGCGCCAAGCTGAGCAATTTCACCCAAACCGGGGCGCCACAGGTGCTTCAGGTGTCTAGCCGGTCTGGCTTGTTGATGGCCATTTTGTCTTCAGATGCCAAGCGCCGCTTGACTTTTTTCACATCTTCTGCTGGCGGCTGTTGGGCACCTTTTACTGAGCTTTCATGGCCTGGGTGCTTTTGCCAAACAGGGCGTGGTCGCCCTTGCTGAGGATGAGAGCAAAGTCCTGGCTGCCAGAGTCCAGTTCAACCATTTTCCTGGCGTCAGGAAAATGGTTGGTAATGACACGCCGAGATACCTCGCACGCAGGTTTGGCGTTGCTGACAGCGTTGAGGAAGTTTTCCCATTTGGTGTAGCCCACCTGAAGTCAACCCACGTCCATCATGCGCCGCCCTTGAATATCCTATTCAGCCAGCAGCGCAATATACGCTGCATAACTGTAGCTACGATTCTTCTTCTGCCCGGTCAGCTCAGTAACAATACCCAAATCCTCCAGCACCTTGACTGCCGCAGTGGCGGTGGGGAAGCTGGTGTCAAGCTTCTGGCGCACTTGGTCGATCGTGAAGCGCGGCATCATGGGCAGCATTTCAAACAAGCGGTAGCTGCTGGGCCCGGCGTTGGGCGCAGCCAGCAAACTGCGGCGGTCGGTGGCCAGCAGCGTGGCGATGGCCACAATGTTGCGCTCGGCATCCTGCGCGGCCACGGCCACGCCTTCCAGGAAAAACGCTACCCAGCCTTCCCAGTCGCCCTCAAGGCGCACGTTGGATAGGCGGCGGTAATACTCGGCCTGGTGTTGCTTCAGGTAGCCGCTGAGGTACATCAGCGGCTCAGGCAACAAGCCCCAGTGCTCCAGCAGCGCAGCAATCAGCAGCCGCCCAATGCGGCCATTGCCATCCAGGAAGGGGTGGATGGTTTCAAACTGCAGGTGGATCAGCGCCGTCTTCACCAGTGGCGGCAAGGTCTGCACTGGGTCATGCACGAAGCGCTCCAGGTCTGCCAGCAGCGCAGGCACCCGCTCGGGCGGGGGTGGCACAAACACCGCGTTGCAGGGCCGCGTACCGCCAATCCAGTTTTGTGAGCGGCGCAGTTCGCCCGGTTGCTTGCCATTGCCCCGCACACCGTCCATCAGCAGCCGGTGTGCATCGCACAGCAGGCGCACGCTCAAGGGCAGACCAGCCGGGTCACGCAGCTGCGATTGCACCAGCCGGAAGGCGCGCAGGTAGTTGGTGACCTCTTCCACATCGTCGGTGTTGCTCACCGCAAAGCCAGCTTCTTCCTTAAACAAATCTACCAGCGTGGCTTGGGTGCCTTCAATCTGTGAGGTCAGCAGCGCCTCTTTGCGAATGGCGCTGTAGAGCAACCAATCGACCGAAGGCACCAGCCCTGCCACCCCAGACAACCGGGCCAGCGCAAGCTCGGCCACGCGGTTGGCCTCCACATAGCACTCGGGCGCCAGCATGGGCTTGGACGGCGGCAGGGCATGCGGCACAAACGCCCGCACTGGCTCACCCAGCGTTGTGGAGATTGCGTATGTACCAGTAGTGCGCATGGTGCAAAAGATATCTTTAATTGAGTTGACTCACATTAAAGCATTCTTTAATACACGACACAAGTATGCAAGCGGGCTTGAATAAAAGCCCTGATCCCATCACCCCACCGCAACACTATCAAAGACAGGATGCAACGCATCCAACCAGCCTTCGACTTCATCCGCACTGACTGACAAGCAGGCCAGGCAGTCGCTGCCGTGCAGTCCCCATTCGCGTAGCGCTGGAGCGGCTTCGTGCAGAGCGACCAAATGCTCTGCCACCAAGCCCATGGCCACCAGGGTGCAAACTTCTGGCGCTACGTTTTTGTCGTGCAGGATCGTGAAATCGTGGTGCAGACGCACGGCCTGGAAGATGGGAGTGGGCAAGCGCCAGGTGCGGGCTACCAGTGCGCCCACCACGGCGTGGTCAGTCTTGTGGGCCGCGTTTTCGGTTTCTGTAAAGCTGCGGTCCTGGCGGGCCAGGGCTTCGGTCAGGGTGCCGGCGTAGCCGCGCACGCCTTGCATCAGGATGGGGATGCCCACGTGGCAAAACAAGCCACAGGTGTAGGCCAGTTCAGCGTCTACCCCATAGAGCTGACGGGCAATGTGTGCCATGGCCAGCGCGCGGCGGGTGGAGGTATCCCAAAAGTGCTCCAGTAGCGGGGAGTTGACTTGTATGGAGTTGCGGGTCAAAAAGGCTGTCAGCAGCTTTTCAGTCATGCGCAGGCCGAGCAAACCCAGCGCCTCGTTGACCGACGTGGCAGGGCGTGAGCGTGCGTAGTAGGGACTATTGGCAGTGCGTATCAGGGATGCTGCCATGGCCACATCGCGCCCGGCAATGCCGGCCACGATTTGCGGATCGGGGTCAGCCTTGTCCATCTCCTTGCGCAGCGCAATGAGCAACTCTGGGCATGGTGGGATGACAATGTCGCGCAGCGGGCCTGACGCCAATGCACGGTCAAGCTCTCGATCGGTAGCGGTTAATGTGGCGCTCTGCGCTGCTGGGGTCTGCATACCAATTTCCGGTCAAAGTAATGGTCAGTGCCCATTATTGCCGGGTTCTCCCGACCAATAAATGCACTGTGCACAGACCCGGAAATTTATGCGCTAACCGGCACCAAAAACTCCCGGCTAATGTGAGCGCCCAGGTCGTTCACTCGATCCAAAAACTGCGTCAAGTAGGCATGCAGCCCGGTGGCCAGAATTTCATCGATGCGCCCATACTTGAGGTCTGCACACAACTTGCCCGCACGACGCAGGGTTTCGCTGGATGGGTCACCCGCAATCAGCTCCAAATTGCTCACCACACCATTGAGGCTGGCATGCATGGAGCGGGGCATATCAGGGCGCAGGATCAGCAATTCGCCCACACGCTCTGGCTTGATGACATCACGGTAGACCTTGCGGTACACCTCAAAGCCCGAGA
>CAYXWW010000104.1:11618-12543 GCA_964468905.1 uncultured Rhodoferax sp.
GCGGTCCGCGTCACCATCAAAGGCGAGTCCAATGTCGGCGCCGGCCGTGCCATAAAAGTCGCTTTGCACGGCATGGAACTTCACATCCACCAAACGCGCGGTGTTGTCGGCCCGCTCCAGGAATGTACCCAAGCGCATGAAGTGCAGCGCTTCATCAATAAGCATGGTGCCAACCGTGACGCCACGTGACAGGTGCGAGCGGAACTTGACCCACTCGAAGAACTGTGCCGGATCACGCTCAAAGTCGCCCGACTTGAGCATGCGTTTGACTTCCAACCAGGTGGTGTTTTGGGTTTCCCACACCTCGGTCGTCAGCGTGCCGCGCACGGCGCGGGCGTTCTCACGGGCAGCACCCAGGCACGACAAAATGGAGGACGGATTGCTCTCGTCTTTGACCATGAAGTCCATCACATCGCGGGCCTGAATGGCCCCATAGCGCTCGGTGTAGGTGGACAGCAGCTCGCTGATGGACAACAGCCCCTGCCAACCCACTTGGGCTACGGCGTCAGACTGTGGCAGCAGCGATGTCTGGTAGTTCACATCCAGCATGCGTGCGGTGTTCTCAGCCCGCTCGGTGTAGCGGGCCATCCAGAAGAGGTGATCGGCAGTGCGTGACAGCATGGTGGTTCTCCTTCAGGATTGCGATTGCGATTGCGTTGCAGCGCCATTGACGGCGGCGGGGGGAGAAACATCGTCTTCCAAAATCCAAGTATCTTTGGTGCCGCCGCCTTGGCTACTATTGACAACCAGTGAGCCTTCCTTCAGTGCCACGCGGGTCAGGCCACCGGGCACCATTTGCACCGTTTTGCCGCTGAGCACGTAGGGGCGCAGATCAATGTGGCGTGGCGCAATGCCGCTCTCCACAAACGTGGGACAGCTCGACAGGCTGAGCGTGGGCTGCGCGATGTAGCCACTGGGGTTGGCC
>CAYXWW010000105.1:0-12540 GCA_964468905.1 uncultured Rhodoferax sp.
AGGCTGCACCATTCACGCGGACGCCCTGGACACGTTTGAACAGGGCCTGATTGAAGTCGCGCAAGAGTGGCTGGACGCCGCCACCCTCACCCGCCGCCTGGAAACCGATGGCCCCCTGGCCCCCGAGTACCGCCGCGTGGACCTGGTAGACACCCTGCACAAAGAAGTGTGGGGCCAAGGCTTTGCAGCGCCTACCTTTAGTGAAGAAGTAGAGGTACTGTCACAACGTTTAGTGGGCGAGAAGCACCTGGCCTTGAAGCTCAAACACCAAGGCCAGCCGGTGGACGGCATCTGGTTCGGCCACACCGAGCCGTTGCCGGCTAAAGTCACGCTGGCTTTTAGGCTGGATGCGGATGAGTGGAATGGTGTGCGTCGGGTGCGGTTTTTGGTAGAGGGCGCGCAGAGCTGACGCCCTTCCGCGCGGACCGCCGCCAGTGCAGTTCAATTACACAATTGCTCGACCACTGCGCGATCCAGTCGCGCGTCGATCAGGCCATGTTGTGAGCCATGCAAAATCAAACCGAGCGACCTGAGCTCTTGAAGAACGTTAGCTAGATTTGGTGGAATGGTTTCGTCGCTACGCCAACTAAATGTTAGGTCGCTATGTACGCGGGATAACTCACCGAGTGCTAGACCTTTGCGATGCAGCAATCCGAAGAACTCAACGGCTTGGTGGGTTCGAAATTCAATAACCCTTTTACAGTTAACCGCAAAGTCTCGTGATTCCGCCAATTCACGTATGGATTCACTACTTGAATTATTTAAAACTGTCATAAACATTGCGTAAGAATCACCCGTACCGGAGTGGTCTTCGTAGAGTAATTTGAGCAAATTCATCAGATATTCGTCGCCAAACACCGTATCCCGCGCGTTGGCTGCCAGGCGCAACGGATGCACAGCCCGTAAACGGTCAAATAGGGACCCACATTGGTAATAGAACGCATGGCAATACAGTTCATGTGCTTGCGCTTCGCTCAGTTGTTGCGCTGAAAGATAGGTATCCATCGCTGGCACATCGTGGTGGTGCACCGCCGTTAGCAGATTGGCATAGGCATCGCCTGCATACGCGTCCTTGGGTGGAATCAACCGGCAGTCGCGTTGCCAAAGCGTATCGCGCGCCTCATCGCGATTGGATTTATTGATCAGCCACAAAGGCGAGCCCAGCGGTGAGTCTGCGTTGAGATCCGCTTTGTAGAAAATCAGTTTTTCCATGGGGTTGCCCGTCCAACCTGGTCGACAACCTTGCTGACAGAAGTGGTGAATCGCGCGGCACCCTTGTGCATCCACAGCATTGGGGTCTGCACCATGCTTGAGAAATACATAAAACGCACCACACCGGCTACTGGGTAAATGCGACGCCGTTAAAGCCGGGGTATCGCCTGCTGCATTCCGAGCATCGACCTCACACCCCTGCTTGATCAGCCACACCACCGCTTCCTCGAAACAGCGCCCATAAGACCGCGCAGCGTGATGCAGCACGGTATCGCCCCTGCTGTTGCGGCGGCTTAGGTCGCACTTGGCTACCAGGCTTTGCGCTTGCTTGTTGTCATCCAAGAAATAGACCAGGTGCCAGAACAACAGCGTTCCAAGGTACTCTTCATTCGGGTCAGGCAGCGCTTTGAAATACTGGGCTGCCAAGCGAATACCCAAACTGGTCGCCAACACAAAAGCCAGCCGGGGGTCTAACCCATCCATGCGCTTGATCAGTTGGTCCTTGGTGATGGACTGGCCTTGATAGATGTAGGACTTTTTACCGAACGGGTTGTAGTCGTCAACATAGGTTGCAACAACCAGCATGGCATCAGGCAGCTTTTTGGCCAATGCCTGCGGAAACTTGAAAGCCGAACCATGGGCGAATTGCAGCAACAGTACATTGTCAACAGCCTCTATGTACTCCAGAAGAGGCTCAGCAATCGTGAATTTTGTTTTGACGCCCAGCGCTGCCATCTTCTTGTTGAATTGCGCTACCTCTTCGGGCGCTCCCCAGTAAAGCAGACCAAAGGTTTCACGCATCTGTGCGCAAGCCTCGCTGCTTGAAAACACTACGGTCAAACTGGTTTCATGCAAAGACATGTCAAACGATCCCTTCAGCTTGATTTTTCAACGGACACCAAGTCTAACCACCCAGGGCCAGCCAATGTGATCCGCGTTTGCCAAATCGATCAGTGATAACCACGCTCCCGCTGATGCCGTACAGCAATGATGGTGAGCGTCTTTTCGTCATTGATTTCAAACAACACCAGATACCCTGACTTGCCAAAATTCACGATCAGTTCACGGTACGCGGTTCCGGGCTGATTAAAACTGGCGAGGCGACAACTTTGTGCAAACGTCTGGAGGAACGTATAGCCTTTAAAGATTTCGCCAATTGCCTTGTCCGCCAGCCGCATGTCGATATCGGACAAGAAGTCATGCAATTGCTCCACGTCTTCTTGGGCAGCAACACTCACTTCTACTTGGTACCGTTTCATGCAGCTTTCTTCTGCACGGTGACCTTCTTTTTGGCCAATTGTTCGCGCAGCCTGCGGATGCTTTCTTCGGCGGTAATGGTTTTCATCTTTCCTGCCTTCAGCAGGGTTGAACGTCTGAGCGCCTCGGCATAAAAGGCCTCGTCTTCTTTGCGCTGTATGGCCTGTTGGGTGGCTGTTTGCTCAATGAAGGTGGACAGAGTCTCACCCTCTTTCAACACAGACTCAATCAAGCTGCGAGTTTCAGGGCTGACACGTACTGCGGGAAGAGTGGCGGTTCGCATGGAGGGCCTCCTTGGTTGTAATGCAATTGTAATGCGGATCCGCAGAATGATGTACCATGGGTGCGGTTTTTGGTAGAGGGCGCACAGGGCTAGAACGCATACATCAGATTCATGTCAATCTAGTGACTTCTCCAGTGCATACACTCAGCCTATGAGCACGCTTTCCCCTCTATCCAGCTATGGTGCCGAAACCTCCGGGCTCATTTGCGGCTTTCAATTTGGCGCTGAGGGCGCAGGCGTACCGGTCGACACCGAGCAGGCGCTGCAATGGCTACGCAATGGCGCATCAGAAGGCACCGATTCTGGCTTCATCTGGCTGCACTTCAATCTGTCGCAAGCAGCTACGGCCAAGTGGTTGCAGACCAATTTGCAGCTCTCGGACCTGTTCCATGAATCCCTGAAAGACGGCTCGCGTTCGACCCGTGTGGAGCTGGACGACGACATGCTGGTGGCCGTGGTGAACGATGTGAACTACGACTTTGCCTTCGAGCCGACCGATATTTCGACCATGTGGTTGTCGGTCGGTCCCCGTCTGGTCGTCAGTGCCCGCCTGCAACCGTTGCGCTCTATCGACCAGCTGCGCGATGCCGTGCGGCGCGGTGCGCGCATCTTGTCTACGGTGGCATTGCTGGTCCATCTGATGCACGACCAGGGTGATGTGTTGATCGACATCGTGCGCAATACGACGACCAAAGTGGATGGCATTGAAGACAATCTGCTGGCCGGCAAACTGGAAACCAAGCGCGCCAACCTGGGTGCCTTGCGGCGCTTGCTCGTGCGGCTCCAACGTCTGCTGGCTCCGGAACCTGCGGCCTTGTTTCGCCTGTTGCGCAAGCCCCCCACATGGATTGGCGAGGACGATCTACAGGATCTGCGCCAGTCCACTGAAGAATTCAACGTGGCGCTGAGTGACATGGCAGCGCTGCAAGAACGCATCAAACTGCTGCAAGAAGAGATTGCCGGGCGCGTGGCAGAGGCCAACAACCGCAGCCTGTTTGTGCTGACCATCGTGACGGTGCTGGCCCTGCCCATCAACATCATTGCCGGTCTACTGGGCATGAATGTGGGCGGCATCCCCTGGGCCACCAATCCGTATGGCTTCTGGATCGTGGTGGCCATCATCGTGAGTTTTACGGTGGTGGCGGGCTGGATTGCATTGGGTAGAAGGCGCGACTAGCGCCTCAAAATTGGTGGTCGTACCGGGTCGACATTCCATGGCCCATTGCCGTACGCCATACCTTCAACAACAAAGGGCCATGAGGCCCTTTGTTGGAGTGTGATTTGCGGCAAACTATTTCTTCAAATCGATCAATCGGAAATAGGCATCGCGTGGTGCACGCTTGCGGTCAAACAGCAAGGGGTAATCTGTGCGACCTTTGATGGGGAAGTCATTGAGCCAACTCACGTCATCGCTTACGCCCCACGTGGTCACGCGATCAATATGCTCGCGATTTTTGATGAACATTTTAAAGATGGCTTCCCATCGCTTGGCCAGTTTCTCTTCAATTTCTTTGGGCAGGCCATTCTTATAAGGGTCACGCGCGGGCGTGTAATCAAATCGTGTGGAGATTTCTGCAGTCGGCAGATTCCAGACTTGCGGCAAAACATCAATATCCAATTCGGTCACGTCAACCCGCAGGCCTAGCTTCGCGAAATTCAGAATGCTCTTTTCAATTTCCTCGGGGGTTGGGCCATCAATACTCCAGTGGCCTTGAATGCCTACGCCGCCAATCGGTACACGCCGCTTTTGCATGCGCTTGAGCAATTCGACGCACGCCTCATGCTTTCCACCTTGCTCATTGTTGTAGTCGTTGTACATCAAATGGGCTTTGGGATCTGTTTCGTGTGCAACATGGAACGTGTGGTCAATAAACGCCTCACCCATGATGTTGAAATAGTGGCTTTTGCGCATGGGGTTGCCGGGGCCATCGTCGATTGCCTCGTTCACAGCATCCCAGGCCGTTAGCTTTCCCTTGTAACGACCAACCAAGGTGCTGATATGGTTGGTCATTTTCTTTTTCAGTTGATCAGCTGAAATGAAATCCCCTTTAGCATTTTTAAACACGCTATCGGGAATTTGGCTGTGCCAGGCGAGCGTATGACCAACGCTATACATTTTGTGTTTGAGGCCATAGTCCACGAATTTGTCGGCGTCTTTGAAATTCCAGCCTTCGTCCGCTGTTCTAATCCGCTCCCACTTCATGCAATTTTCGGGCGTGATGGCATTGAACTCACGCGCCACCAGGGCTGCCAGCGCTTCATCATTGTTTTCAAGAATATCGGAGCCAATGGCGGTGCCGATCTTGAAGTCTTTTGCGTAGTAATCCTTAAGGCCCGTACGATTCAATGCTTGTGCCAACGCATTGCTCTTAATTTGCGCGGCAAGGGTACCCACGCCCACAGCAACCATAAATTTTCTACGCGACGCGGTCATGAGACTTCCTAAATTGAGATAAACAAACGAGTATTTGAACCCTTCTATGTGCAGTATTGCACTCCCAAATAGCCACACACCCCCCGTAAAAACCCTCGCCCACCCCGCATGACCTCGCAGGCTGGCCAGGTTTCTCTGGAAATTGAATGGTGTTGTGATGCCCGCTAAGATGCGCGCGCATCTGCTTTTGGCCACACTGCCATCGCTGATTGGATGACATTTTTGAGTTTCGACAGATCGGCACCAATTTTGGCTTGCACGGCCAAGCCCGCAGCAACAACCGCCAAATAAGACGCCAATGCCGCCGGTTCTGCGGTAGCAGGTAGTTCGCCATCCCGCTTCGCGCGGGTGATCCGCTCGCGCAACAGGGTTTCGTTGCATCGCATGGCCGCCTGCAAGGCCTGCTCGATCGCTTTGGGCAAGTTTTCGCCATCACAGTCGGCCGTGCCATTGACGATGAAGCAGCCACCCGGTAGTTGGGGGTCAACCAGTAGTTCTGCCAACGACAGCAAGAACGCTTCAATCGCCTTGCGACCATTGGGCTCATCGCTCAAGCGCTTGCCGTGGTGCTCTACCAGCGCGTTCACATAGCGCTGCAGCGCCTTGAGATACAAAGACTCTTTATCACCGAATGCGGCGTAAAGGCTTGGTTTACTCAGTCCCGTCGCATGGGTCAGGTCACTGAATGAAGCACTCTGGAAGCCATGTTTCCAAAATACCTGAGTCGCTTGTTCCAACGCCTCGTCCACATCAAAACTGCGCGGCCGTCCCCGTTCGATAGACATATTTCTTGTTCCCATCAAAGATGTGTTGACAGATATACATACCAGTCGGTATACTTTATTCCGATCGGTACAGAATTACAACCGATTGTAGATTTTATATACCCCCCCTCAGCAACAATGCTGGCTATTTTGGAGAGAAATTATGGGAAGACTTAGTGGAAAAACCGCACTGATCACTGGCGGAACATCTGGCATTGGCTTGGCAACAGCCCAACTGTTTTTGGCCGAAGGCGCCAAAGTTGCCATCGTCGGCCAGGATGCTGAACGGGTAGCCGCTGCAGGCCAAGCTTTGGGCCCAGAAGTTTTGGCACTGCGTGCAAATGTAGCCAGCGCATCGGACATGGCACAAGTTGCCGCCGAGGTGAAAAGCCGCTTTGGTCAACTGGATGTGCTGTTTGTCAACGCCGGCATTGCAAAGCCAAAGCCCTTTAGCGATGTCGATGATGCCAATATTGACAGCCAATTAGATGTCAACTTCAAAGGCGTGATTTACACCATTCAGGCTGTTCTGCCTTTGCTGAAAAACCCGTCAAGTGTCGTGTTGACCTCAACTGCCTTGATCGATCAGGGCGAACCTGGCATGAGCATCTACACCGCCACCAAGGCGGCGGTGCGATCACTGGCGCGTAGCCTTTCTGGCGAATATGCGGCGCGCGGCATTCGTGTCAACAGCATCAGCCCAGGCCTGATTGAAACACCGATCTACGGCAAACTCGACATGCCAGCAGAAGCGGTGCAAGCCTGGGCAGGCCAACTGCTGGCCAAAGTACCTGTAGGTCGATTTGGTCAAGCCAGTGAAGTGGCAAAGGCAGTCCTGTTTATGGCCAGCGACGATTCGTCGTACATGCTCGGCGAAAACATCATGTTTGACGGTGGGATCTCAACGATCTAAACCGGGCGTAGCACCGCCCATTTGACGGCTGCACCCAGCAATAGGTGCAGCTTTTTTTTGCCACGAACACTCCTGATTTGATAGCGGGTTATGCAGATCCCACGAGGGCTACACCCCATTTTTGTCACTGTCAGCCGGCTGTAGTCTTTGCGGACCACACTTGCGCCACTCACATTACCAACAGGAGCCCCCATGACCCGTGAAGTTGTTGTTGTCAGCGCCGTGCGCACTGCCATTGGAACCTTTGGCGGCAGCCTCAAAGACATAGCCCCCACCGAGCTGGCGGCCCAAGTGGTGCGCGAATCGCTGGCGCGCGCGCAGGTGGCGGGCGCTGATGTGGGCCATGTTGTGTTTGGCCATGTGGTCAACACCGAACCCAAAGACATGTACCTGTCCCGTGTAGCGGCCATCAACGGCGGCTGTGCAGACTCAACGCCCGCGTTCAATGTAAACCGGCTCTGCGGCTCAGGCCTACAGGCCATTGTGTCGGCCAGCCAAAGCATTCTGCTGGGCGAAACCGATATTGCCATTGGCGGCGGAGCAGAGAACATGAGCCGCGCCCCGTTTGCCAGCCTCAACATGCGCTGGGGTGCGCGCATGGGTGACACCAAGATGGTGGACATGATGATTGGAGCACTGCACGACCCGTTCCACACCATTCACATGGGTGTGACAGCCGAAAACATTGCTGCCAAATGGGGCATCAGCCGCGAAGAGCAAGACGCCATTGCGGTAGAAAGCCATAACCGCGCCCAGCGCGCCACGGAGGCGGGTTACTTCAAAGAGCAAATCATGCCGGTGATCCTTAAAAGCAAGAAGGGGGATGTGGCCTACGCCACGGACGAGCACTTCCGCCCCAATTGCAGCATGGCTGACATGGCCAAACTCAAGCCCGCCTTCCTCAAAGAAAACGGCACCGTAACGGCAGGCAATGCATCGGGCATCAACGACGCAGCAGCGGCCGTGGTACTCATGGAAGCCGGTGCCGCCAAAGCCCGTGGAGCAAAGCCACTGGCCCGACTGGTCGCTTACGCGCACGCGGGTGTAGACCCCAAGTACATGGGCATTGGCCCCGTACCGGCCAGCCAGCTGGCACTCCAGCGCGCAGGGCTCACCGTAAAAGACCTGGACGTGATCGAAGCCAACGAGGCGTTTGCAGCACAGGCTTGCGCCGTCACCCGCGACTTAGGGTTGGACCCAGCCAAGGTCAACCCCAATGGATCCGGCATTTCATTGGGTCACCCCATTGGCGCTACCGGTGCCCTGATCACGGTCAAAGCCTTGTACGAGTTGCAACGTATTCAGGGCCGCTATGCGTTGGTGACCATGTGCATTGGTGGCGGCCAGGGCATTGCTGCTATTTTTGAGCGCATGTAAACCGCCATTCAAAGGGCTGCCATGCTCCCGGCCTACATCACACACGCAGACTGTGCCCGCCACGAGATGGGGCCACACCACCCAGAGTGCCCCGAGCGGCTGGGTGCCATCAACGATATGTTGTTGGTCAAGGGGCTGCTTGACTACATGCACCCCTACGACGCGCCGTTGGCCACGACCGAGCAATTGTCACGGGCCCACGACATGCGCTATGTGGCGGACTTGCTCAATGCGTCACCCACTGAAGGCTACTGCCGCATAGACCCCGACACGGAGATGAACCCATTCACCGTGCAGGCTGCGCTGCGGGCAGCCGGTGCTGCCGTACTTGCCACCGACTTGGTCATGGCCGGTAACACGCACACCGCTTTTTGCTGTGTGCGCCCGCCGGGTCACCATGCGATGCGGGCTGCGGGCATGGGCTTTTGCTTCTTCAACAACGTGGCCGTCGGCATTCGCCATGCGCTCGCCACCTATGGTCTGCAGCGTGTTGCACTGATTGACTTTGACGTGCACCATGGCAACGGCAGCGAAGACATTTTTCAAGGTGATGACCAGGTCCTGATGTGTTCCATTTTTGAACGGGGCATTTACCCGTTTTCTGGGGACAACCCCTTGGGAACCAATATGGTGAATGTTGGCCTGCCATCACGCTCTGGCAGTGATGCGTTTCGCGCGGCCGTTAGCACCCAATGGATGCCCGCACTGGATGCGTTTGCGCCCGAACTGATATACGTCTCAGCGGGCTTTGATGCCCACCGCGAAGACGATATGGGTAACCTGGGCCTGGTGGAGTCGGACTATGCGTGGGTTACCCAGCAGATCATGGCTGTGGCACATCGGCACAGCAAGGGCCGCGTGATTTCATGCCTGGAAGGTGGCTATGCGTTGAGCGCACTGGCGCGCAGCGTAGCGGCCCATGTGCGTGTGCTCATTGGAGTCGATTAAAGCTCTCACCCACCCACAATCTGGTTACGCCCGTTATGCTTGGCTTGGTAGAGTGCTTCATCCGCTTGTTTGATCAGCGCTGGGGCACTGATACCAGGCGTCAGCTGCGCAATACCGCACGAAAACGTACAGGCAAACGATCCGCTTGGCACAGGGTAGTGGAACTTGGAAAAATCGACACGAATGCGATCCAGCAACTGGCGCGCACGGTCGGCATGGGCCTGCGGCAATATCACCAGGAATTCTTCACCGCCATAGCGCCCTACCGCATCGGTCTTACGCACGCGCTGGCGAAGTAGCCACGCCATGCTGCGAATGACCTGGTCGCCCATGGGATGCCCATAGGTGTCATTGACCTTCTTGAAATGGTCAATGTCAATCATGGCCACGCACAGTGGCGTGTTGTCAACCAGCGCTGCACTCACCGCCAAATCCACACGCTGCTTGGACGTAATGTGGTTGAGCAGCCCAGTGAGGCTGTCCAGATACATAGAACGGCGCAAGAGCCGGTAGCGGTCAATCTTGCTCTTGATCACGGCATTCAAGATGACAGGGTTGAACGGCTTGGTCAAAAAGTGATCGCCGCCCAAGCGCAGCGCATCCACCTGCAAGGCGATGCTGGTGTCTGACGACAGGTACACGACAGGCGTGGACAGAAATTCCTCATACTGGCGGATCACACGGGTCACTTCAACCCCGGTACAACCCGGCATGTACATATCCATCAACACCAGATCGGGCTGAAATTTAACCAGTGCGGTGAGCACTTCCTGCGGCCGCTCAATGGCCATCGTTTCAACTCCGGCAAACTTCAGCGTGCGCTGAATCAGGGTGCTGGCAGTCTTGGAATCTTCTACCACCAGTACGCGGTAGGGGGGCTCGTCTTCCGTACCACAGAGCTTGACGATACGTGCCATGACAGCAGACTGTGCCGTCCCTTGCTGGAAGCAAAAATCACAGCCACCGCGTAGCGCCAGCTTCAACGCATCAAATTCCGACGGGATATTCAGCCCAATGATGCTGCTGGCAGGGTACCGCCCCCGCAACACCTGAATCCGCACAATGAAGGCTGTGGACTCCAGACCTTTGGCATCCACCAGCACAATGCTGGGGTCTTGCGTATCTTTCTGGTCATAGTGTGGGCCGCTGACTTCCACTTCGATATTGAAGTACCGGGCCTGTGTGGACACTTCGCTCCATGCGTCCGGGGTCGCTGTCATCAGCCAGATTTTGCGCACCGGCATCAGGTCGCTGACAAATTCATTGTCCTGGTGCAAGCGGCGCTCGGGGTTGGCGTCATTGTTTTCTTCCAGAAACCCCGCAATGCGTTGGCTGAACTCGGAAATCTGGCCATCGAGTTCACTCAATGGCGCGTCCGATGCGATGTCGCTCTTCCAGCTGTCAAACTGGGACAAAACCTGCTGCTCTACCGCGCGCGCCATCTGGTGCAAGCCAGGCAACCCTTTGGCGACCAAAAACTCGGTAAAACTGGAAACCGCTACGGCAAATTCAACAAAGCCATCCACGCCTGGATGGTCCTTGCACAATTGCCACTTGGCAAGAAATTCATCACTCTTTTTCTTGAGCTCGGAAGGCGAACAAGACATAAGGCTCCTGCGGACCGGTTCGTCCGGTTCTGGCTTCATTTTAGACCGGGCTTGCGTTCTGAAAACCACCCGCACGCAGGGTTACGACAAGCGTGTCACGGTGTCCATTGGGCCCCATGGGTTGGATGGGCGTGGATTCATGGATGACCCGCGCATCATCCAGCAACAACAGGGACCAGGGTTGCGTGAGCGTGAACCGCTGGCCATTGGGCCCAGCCGCATCAAAAACACGCGTCTCACCACCTTTGACCGCCTGTCGATCCACCAGAAACACGGCCACCAAATCGACACCATCACGGTGCGCGCCTTCTGGCGTGGGGCGACCAATACCGTCCGTGGTGTCAATGCGAAACTGGTGCGCTTCCACATACCAGTCTTGCAATCCCTTCAACTGTGAGCACAGTGCGCCCAAAGCCTGCAGCAAGCCAAGCCATGCAGGGTTTTGGGCTGTGACCGGCGCAACCGGTTCAAACCAGCGCTGCATGCCACCGTGCAATGCGTTGTACTCCACCGGCTGCCAGTGCGCACGATGCGGCACTGCTTCAACGCCAGTACCGCGCACCACGTAGCTGGCATGGCGACGCCGCCGGTATCGGCCACCGTCTTTGAGGTGCAAGTCAGGCGGCAAGTCGTTCCAGTTGGGATGCAGGGTCATCAGGTTGGCACTGTCCACGTGCAGCAGTGTGGCCACGCCCTGTGCATCCAGCACGGCATAACCTTTTGCACGCAGGGCGGCAATAGCGTCTTCCGGCCCTACACACGGCGGTAAAAAAGTATTCATTGTCATTTCGCAAGCTTAATGCAAAGCCCTGGCAGCACCGCCCATTTCATCGCTATATTCCCAGTGTTTCCTTTCACGAGAACACTCCATGTCCCTCGCCCATCTTGTCAACCACCAAATTCGCCTGGCTGCCCGGCCGGTAGGCATGCCCAAACCCACCGATTGGAGCCACACCACCGAGCCAGTGGTAGAACCACCAGAGGGCGGCGTGACACTCAAAACACTGTGCCTGTCGCTCGACCCCGCCATGCGTGGCTGGATGAACGAAGGCAAAAGTTACATCGCACCAGTCGCTATTGGCGAAGTGATGCGCGCCGGTGGAGTGGGGGTGGTCATTGCGAGCAAGAGTGACCAGTTTGCAGTCGGTGACCATGTCAGCGCTGGCTTTGGCGTGCAGGAGTACAAAACACTTGCCGCTGCCGATTTCAAAGGCGCAGGGCTTTTCAAGATCGACCTGCGCGCGGGCAACCTGACGCAGTGGCTCAATGTGCTGGGCATGCCTGGCATGACAGGCTACTTTGGCTTGATGGAGGTAGGCCAGCCTAAGGCGGGGGAAACCGTCGTGGTTTCCGGTGCTGCAGGTGCCGTGGGGCAGACAGTCGGGCAGATTGCAAAATTAATGGGTTGTCGTGTGGTTGGCATTGCCGGCGGTGCAGCCAAATGCGCGTGGGTTGTGCAAGAGCTGGGTTTTGACGCCTGCATCAACTACAAAGCCACGCCCCCTGGTAGCGTAGATGCGTCAGGTGCCGTGCGCGCGGGCCTCAAAGCGCACTGCCCGGACGGCGTGGACATTTACTTTGACAATGTGGGCGGCAGCATCCTGGACGATGTGCTGGCCCGGATCAACCGCAAGGCCCGCATCATCATCTGCGGTGCCATCAGCCAATACAACTCCACCACGGCCATTCAAGGCCCCAAAAACGACCTGAACCTATTGGTGAACCGTGCCCGCATGGAAGGCATT
>CAYXWW010000106.1:0-12433 GCA_964468905.1 uncultured Rhodoferax sp.
AAGCTGA
Source organism: uncultured Rhodoferax sp. (assembly GCA_964468905.1). GTDB lineage: Bacteria > Pseudomonadota > Gammaproteobacteria > Burkholderiales > Burkholderiaceae_C > Allorhodoferax. The sequence continues at coordinate 8 of CAYXWW010000106.1, forward strand.
ATTTACATTGATGCGCTACCGGGTCACCTTCGTGTCGATCAACGACAAGGGCCAGGTTGTGACCGGTAAGGTCAAGACTGTTGATCCCAAGGGCGCTGAAATCGATCTGGGCGATGACATCATCGGCTACCTGCGCGCTTCCGAAATCTCCCGCGACCGCGTGGAAGATGCGCGCAACGTGCTGAAAGAAGGCGATGAAGTGACCGCTGTGGTTGTTAATGTGGATCGCAAGACCCGCAACATCCAGTTGTCCATCAAGGCCAAGGATGCTGCTGACCAAAGCGAAGCAATGGCTACTTTGAGCCAGGCTTCTGCCCGTGAAAATGCTGGTACCACCAGCCTGGGCGCGTTGTTGCGTGCCAAGCTCGACAACAATTAATCGACAAGCGACAGAGCAGGCGTTCTGTCGCTCGCGATTATGCGTATGCTGTTGAACTGAACAAGCGGCCGATTGCCCACATAGGTGTTGGGGAACCGGTCGCTTTTTCTTGGATTGAACATTCTCATGACACGTTCCGACCTTGTTGAAGAATTGGCCAATCGATTTGGTCAACTCACCCATCGTGACGCCGAATTTGCCGTCAAGGCTATTCTGGATGCGATGAACGATGCATTGGTTGCAGGGCACCGCATTGAAATCCGTGGTTTTGGTAGTTTTTCCATTAACCACCGACCACCCCGCATGGGCCGCAATCCGCGCAGTGGTGAGAGTGTTGCCATACCTGAAAAGCGTGTACCCCATTTCAAACCTGGCAAGGCGCTGCGCGAGTCTGTAGACCAACGCACAGCAGAGTTGGAATCAAAGGCTGCTCCAGGATGAGGCAAGTTGCTTGGTTCCTCAAGTGGGCGCTGAAAGCGGCCATTTTCTTCACGATATTTGCGTTCGCGTTGAACAACCAACACGACACAACGGTGCATTTCTTCTTTGGCCAGCAATGGACGGCACCGCTGGTGCTTGTCGTGTTGTGCGCGTTTGCGCTGGGCTTAACCATTGGCGTGCTGGGCATGGTGCCCCGTTGGTGGAAACATCGGCGTGCTGCATTGGTTGCCCGGCAAGCAGTCGCCAGCCCAGCCGTCACCGAAAAGCCATCCACGCCACAACAACCGCCGTATGGAATTTGATATCAGCCTGATTCTGCTGGCGATGCCCATCGTGTTTGTGTTGGGCTGGATCGCGTCGCGCCTGGATGTACGCCAACTGCGCTTAGAGAATCGCCAGGCACCCAAAGCCTACTTCAAGGGCCTCAATTTTTTACTCAACGAACAGCAAGACCAAGCCATCGATGCCTTCATTGAAGCGGTTCAAAGTGACCCCGACACCTCAGAACTGCACTTTGCGCTGGGCAATCTGTTTCGCCGTCGTGGTGAGTACGAACGTGCAGTCCGGGTTCACCAGCATTTGTTGTCGCGTGGCGACTTAAGCCAGGACGACCGGCACCGTGCCCAGCATGGATTGGCGTTGGACTACCTTAAAGCCGGGTTGCTGGATCGTGCCGAAGAAGCACTGCTGAAACTGGAGGGCACGCGCTTTGAGGCGCAGTCGCGTTTGGCCCTGCTGGCGAACTACGAACGCTCCCGTGATTGGGAGCACGCTGCCCACATTGCACAAAAGCTGGAGTCTTGTGGGCAAGGCAGCTTCAAAAGCCGCCAGGCGCACTACCTGTGTGAACAAGCCATGGCCCGCATTGCAGCCGGAGATCAAGCGCAAGCCCTGCAACACCTCACACAAGCCATGCATATTGCACCCGATGCACCCCGCCCCCGCATCGAATTGGCAACACTGCAGAACCAGCAAGGCAATCCTGCACTGGCATGCGACACCCTGACCCAGGCACTTGCTACGGCCCCTAACGCCATTGCCCTCATCGCGCCACGGCTGGCCCAGTACGCCATTGCCAGCGGGCTGGGCCAAAGAACCTTGGCGCGACTTAAGGACATCTATTCACATACACCATCGCTCGACGTGCTCGATGCCATCGTGGCACTGGAAGCCGCCAGCGGCGCACCCACCGCTACCGCGCGGGAATGGTATGCCCACCATTTGGAAAGCGAACCATCACTGGTAGCGGCAGCCAAATGGATTGCAGGTGAAAAGCTGGAGCATGAGCAATTCCACCCCCAGGTACAACGGGCACTGGACCATGCCGTCAAACCTCTCACACGCTACCGCTGCGCCGCCTGTGGGTTTGAGGCCAAACAACATTTTTGGCAATGCCCGGGCTGCCAGGCCTGGGACAGCTACCCCGCCCGCAGGGTTGAAGAGTTATGATGATTTCCAAAGACAAGATGGCCTCTGCGCAGGTGCTGGTGGTGGGCGACGTAATGCTCGACCGCTACTGGTACGGCGCGGTGGACCGCATATCACCCGAGGCACCAGTTCCCGTTGTGCGCATCACCCGCGAAGAAGAGCGCAACGGTGGTGCCGCCAACGTCGCGTACAACGTGGTCACCCTGGGTGCCCAAGCTTCCTTGTTAACTGTAGTAGGTGATGACGAGGCCAGCCACAAGCTCGAAGCACTCGTGGCCCAAACAGGCATTCAGCCGCACTTTGGGCGCGATGCTGACCTCAAGACGACGGTCAAGTTGCGGGTCATCGGACGCCAGCAACAGTTGCTGCGCCTGGACTTTGAGAACACACCCAAAAGTGAATTATTGGCATCGCAAACCGCTGCTTTTGAAACCCTGTTGCCCTCGCACGGCGCGGTGCTGTTTTCGGACTATGGCAAAGGCGGCCTCGGCCATATTACCGACATGATTGCGCGGGCTCGTGCCGCGGGCAAGCCCATTTTGGTGGATCCCAAAGGCAGCGATTACGCGCGCTACAGGGGTGCCACGGTGATCACCCCCAATCGGGCCGAACTACAGCAGGTCATTGGCGCATGGAACAGTGAAGAAGATCTCCGTGCCAAGGTGAATGCCTTGCGTGAACAACTGAACCTGCAAGCCGTATTGCTCACACGCAGCGAAGAAGGCATGACACTGTTTGATGCCGAAGGCGAACTGCACGTCAGTGCCCAAGCGCGTGAGGTCTTTGACGTAACCGGTGCAGGTGATACCGTGATCGCCACCATGGCAGCATTGGCGGCTGCGGGCATTAGCTTGCGTGACGCAGTGCCCGTTGCCAACCAGGCTGGCGGTATTGTGGTTGGCAAGTTTGGTACCGCCACCGTGCGCTATGACGAGCTGTTTGCCGGCCACTAAAAGAACAAGAGGAACCCCATGACACGGATCGTTGTTACCGGAGCTGCCGGATTCATTGGCAGCAACATCATCAAAGGACTCAACGCCCGCGGCATTGACGACATCATTGCTGTGGACGAACTCACTCAGGGTGACAAGTTCAGAAACCTCGCTGGGCTGCGAATCGCAGACTACGTGGACGCGGATGTTTTTTACGACGCGTTCGCCGGTGGCTCCTATGGACAGATTGAGGCCGTCTTTCACGAAGGTGCGTGCAGCGACACCATGGAACTGAATGGCAAGTACATGATGTCCAACAACTACACGCTTTCGTGCAACCTGTTCCAGGCTTGCCAAAAGCGTGGTGCCCGCTTGCTCTATGCATCGTCCGCCGCCACGTATGGTGGCTCCAGTACATTTCGTGAAGACCCCGCCTTTGAGCTGCCACTGAACGTATACGGCTACTCTAAATTGCTGTTTGACCAACGCATGCGCCGCGAGTGTGGTGCTGACTTTCAGCGCACCCGTGCGGGCAAGACCATGCAAGTGGTTGGCTTTCGGTATTTCAATGTCTATGGACCCCATGAACAACACAAGGGGCGCATGGCCAGCGTAGCGTTTCACCAGTTCAACCAGTTTCACGCAGAAGGCAAGGTCAAGCTGTTTGGTGAATACGGCGGCTATGCACCCGGTGGGCAGATGCGCGATTTTGTGTTCATCGACGACGTGGTCGCAGTGAACCTGTGGTTCTACGATCACCCCGCAGAGTCCGGCATTTACAACCTGGGCAGCGGAAACGCGCAGCCCTTCAATGACATCGCCATCACCGTTGTCAACACGTTGCGCGAACAAAAAGGTGAAACCGCATTGACCCTGGAGCAAGCCTGCGCTGCGGGCCTGATTGAATACATCGCCTTCCCCGATGCCTTACGCGGCAAGTACCAGTGCTTCACGCAGGCAGACCTGAGCGCCTTGCGCAGCACCGGATGCCAGCATGCGTTTGCAACGGTGCAGATGGGTGTGCGCAGCTATGTGGAAGCGTTGTCGGCTGCGCGTTAACGACGCGCACAAGGGTTTCACCTGACCCAAGCAGACAAACTACAGGTCAACGGACGCCGTCTGCAAGACGTTGTGAGCAGGACACCAGGATTCTGGTTCATTCCCCTTGCTTACTAACCATCTTGAAGGAACTGCACATGTTGAAGAAAATTCTTACCATTGTTGCCCTGCTCTACGCTGGCATGGCGTTTGCCGCTGTCGACGTCAACAAGGCCACAGCCGCTGAACTTGATGGCATCAAGGGGATTGGCCCCGGCATCTCTACCAAAATCATTGACGAACGCAAAAAAGGCAACTTCAAGGATTGGAACGATTTAGTCGAGCGCGTCAAAGGCGTGGGTGATGGTAATGCCGCCAAGTTCTCCAGCGAAGGTCTGACCGTCAACGGCGCAGGCTTCCAGGGTGCTCCAGCTGCAGCCACAAAGCCAGCCACAGCGCCCGTTGCAGCGCCCGCTGCCAAGGCTGAAGCAAAGCCAGCGGCAGCCGCCGCTCCTGCCGCAGCCCCCGTGGCCAAAGAAGAAAAGAGAGACCCTAAAGCTGAAGCCAAGTTGAAGGCAGACGAAGCCAAAAAAGCAAAGGCCGAAGAAAAGGCTAAAAAGGCTGAAGAAGCCAAGGCCAAAAAAGAAGCTGACAAACAAGCCAAAGCAGATGCAAAAAAGGCAAAGGCTGATAAAAAGGCCACTGCTAAGGCCGATGCAGCTGCACCAGCCGCAGCCGCCGCACCAGCCGCACCTGCGAGTGCTGCAAAAAAATAGCCTCCCGCTTGGCTCACTGAAAACCCGCTGCGGCGGGTTTTCTCGTTTCCAAAGGAATATCACTGGTCAATGCATTCCGGTGCAAAAGAATGGCAAACTCCGCTTATGTGGCCTGTCTTTGCAATTTGTCTGGGTGCCTGTGCCGGAGCGTTGGCGCGATGGGGGCTTGGCTTGTGGCTGAACCCCGGTGGCGTTATTCCATGGGGCACGCTGGCCGCCAATTTGATTGGCGGGTACCTGATCGGTGTGTGTGTGGCGGTTTTTCAGGCCATGCCACAGCTAGACCCCTTGTGGCGTTTGGCACTGGTCACCGGCTTTTTGGGCGCGCTCACCACGTTTTCAAGCTTTAGCGCCGAGGTCGTCAACCTGCTGATGACGCAACGCTACGCGCTGGCCTTGGGCACCGCAGCGCTTCACCTTGTTGGGTCCCTGTTGCTGACGATTGTCGGCATTTGGAGTGTGCACCAGTTGCTATCATTTCAATAGCTTCTGACGCTTATTCCACGAGAGCTACCCTGTATTTTCATCACAAACAGTAGTGTAAGCATCGTCTATGGCCTTTCTCAAACGACTACTCACTACACTGTTTAACTTCACCATTGGCCCGGTACTGGCGCTGCTGCTGATTTTTGAAGAATGGGGTTGGGAGCCACTTGCGCGGCTCATGGGCTATTTGGCGCGCCTACCGTTGTGGGCGCGCATGGAGTCATTCATCCGCCGCCTGCCACCCTACGGTGCCTTGGTGGCATTCTTTGTACCCGCATTGATGCTGTTGCCTGTCAAACTATTGGCCCTGTACTGGATTGGCAATGGACACACGGTGCTAGGCGTCGTTGTCGTTATCAGCGCCAAGATGGTTGGCACCGCTGCAGTCGCGCGCCTCTTTGCGCTAACTCAGCCTGCTTTGATGCAATTGGCTTGGTTTGCGCGCCTGTATGGCCGTTGGATGCCCTGGAAAAATGCGTTGATTGCCCGCTTTAAATCGACAGCAGTCTGGCGATTCACCACGGATAGTGCTCGGCGCATCAAAAAGTGGCTTGGCTTCTAAACAGGGTTTGCGAGGGCAATGTGCCGGCTCTCCACCACCTCGCGGACCAGCTTGAACGCAAAAGCAGCGCGGCGCAAATGTTGCGTTTGCTCGGCCAAACTACTGGCTCCTTCGGCTGACTGCTCCACCAAACTCGCGTTGTGGCGCGTGGCTTGATCGATCCCCTCCATCGCAACACTGATGTGACGAATGCCCTCGTGCTGGTCTGCTGATGCGGTACGGATGGCGTCAATCACCTCCGACACTTGGCCAACACTTTTCACAATGTCACGCATGGTACGCCCAGCATCTTCAACCTGTGCCGTGCCTTGACGTATTTTCTCAACCGAAGCGGCAATGATCGACTTGATCTCGCTTGCCGCTTGGGCTGACCGCCCCGCCAATTGGCGCACCTCGGATGCAACCACCGCAAACCCTTGTCCCTGACTACCCGCACGCGCCGCTTCGACCGCTGCGTTGAGCGCCAATATGTTGGTCTGGAATGCAATACCGTCAATCACGCCAATAATGTCCGCAATCTTGCGCGACGCCACATTGATATCCTGCATCGTTGTCACCGCGCGGGACACCACGTCGCCACCGCGGCCCGCCACGCGCGCTGCCGCATCAGCAGTAGCCACCGCCTGACTTGCCGACAGCGATGTGTGCTCCACGGCTAGTAGCAGTTGTTCGATCGACGCTGCAATTTTTTGCGAAGACAGCACTGCTTGCTCAGAGCGATACGACAAGTCTGTATTGGCGCGAACGATTTCGTTCGTGTTGCCACTGACTACGTTTACTCCGCTGTGCACTTGCGCCACCAGCGCGGTGAGCGCCCGGTGCATCTTCTGCAGATCGCGCTTGGCCTCGGCTAGTTCGTCGTGGCCCTCTACATCGACCGCGTGCGTCAGATCCCCCTTGCCCCAGGCACCTGCCGTGCGCTGCAAGTCCCGAATCGGAATCAGTATGGAGCGCACAATCGCCAGCGCCAGCAGCGTTGCCAGTCCTGCAATAGCCACGGAAGCCACCGCCACAATCCACGGGGCTTCGGATGCAGTCTGCGCCAAATCAGCACGCCGTTTGCCGGCACGCGCCTTTACCGCGGTATTCAGGTCGGCAAACGCTGTATCCATTTGGGCAATGTCTCCCGCCAGCGGCTGCATGGCCGTATTGGCCGCCCAAGGGTCATTGAGCTCACCACGTGCCAGCCGCAACAGAATCGATTCAAATCCTGTAGCGTAATGGTCTACGCCCTCTTGCAAGCTATGGAGCAGCGGCACTTGCTCAGCCTGCGCGGCACCGAGCTGGCGCTGAACGCCATCCTTGATGCTGGCAATTTCGCCCCGCCACAGGGCAACAAAATGCTCCGTCTTTTCCTCGTCGCCCATGATGAGGAAGACATCTTTTTCATAGCGGCGAGCATTGCCAATTGCTTCACGCACATCACTCAGAGCTCTGACCGAGGCAAACTCACCATCGATGAAAGCTGTTGAATTGGCGGCTTCGCGCTGGATGGTCCACGATGCAAATGCACCCAATGCGGTCAGCGCGATAACAGAGAACACCAGCAACAACATCAGCCGCGAGTGGATACGAAAACCGGACAACCATTTCATCGCTATACCTCCGTGGAACCACGCCTTGTCGGGTCAGTTTGCACAGTCTGTGTGTCAATCCGGTGACCGGGTTCGGGTTTACCCACCCTTGAAATGCGCTAATCCGTCAGCTTTCCTAAAGCCATGGCGTGCAATACGCTTTAGACTTCCGGCTTGTCTACGGGCCAGGCACCGTGGCGACAAAAAATACCCATTGAAAGTGGAATAACAATGAACGCCCTCCTAAAATTTTCACGAACCGTTGACTGGCTCAACACACAGATTGGCAAACACGTCATCTGGCTTATCTTGGCATCGACAGTGATCAGCGCTGTCAACGCTGTGGTCCGTAAAGCATTCAACGTGGGATCCAACGCGTTTTTGGAAGTGCAGTGGTACCTGTTTGCAGCTTCCTTTCTGATTGCCTCCGCCTACACACTGCTCAATGGCGAGCACGTAAAGATTGATGTGGTCTACGGCAAGTTTTCAAAACGTACCCAGACCAAAATCGACATCTTTGGATTTATCGTCTTTCTCACACCCGTTTGCACCGCCATGCTCTGGTATGGCGTTCCGTTCTTTCTCAAGGCCATGCACAACGGCGAAATGTCGGGCAATGCGGGGGGGTTGATCCGCTGGCCTGTTTATGCACTCATTCCACTGGGCTTCTCATTGCTGCTGCTGCAGGGTGGGTCCGAACTGATCAAACGCATAGCCTTTCTGCAAGGCCTGATTGAAGACCCCACCGCCAAGAAGGCGGAAATGACCGCTGAAGAAGAACTGGCCGAGGCCATTCGCCTGCTGGCCGAATCCAAGAACAAAGCTGCCTGATCGGGGAAACATCCATGGAATTCATTACACACAATATGGCCCCGATCATGTTCGCGGGCTTGGTCGTCTTCTTGCTGATGGGCTTTCCCGTCACCTTCAGCCTGGGTGCCTGCGGCCTGTTTTTTGGCTTTGTCGGCGTAGAGCTGGGCCTGCTGCCAGAAGCGTTGATGCAAGCGCTGCCCCTGCGGCTGTTCGGCATCATGCAAAACGACACGCTGCTGGCTATTCCGTTTTTCACGCTCATGGGGCTGATTCTGGAGCGTAGCGGCATGGCGGAAGACTTGCTCGAGACCATTGGCCAGTTATTTGGCCCGGTGCGTGGCGGTCTGGCTTTTGCCGTGATTTTTGTCGGCGCGCTCCTGGCAGCCACCACTGGCGTGGTCGCCGCGTCGGTGATCTCCATGGGCCTTATCTCGCTGCCCATCATGCTGCGCTATGGGTATGACCGTCGCATTGCTTCGGGTGTTATTGCAGCCTCTGGAACGCTGGCACAAATCATTCCGCCATCCCTCGTGCTGATTATTCTGGCCGACCAACTGGGCCGCAGCGTGGGTGATATGTACAAGGGTGCTTTTGTGCCTGGGTTCATGCTCACAGCCATGTATGTAGGCTTTGTGATTCTCATTGCCATTTTCCGGCCCGCCATGGTGCCGGCGCTGCCCATCGAGGCCCGTACCATCCGCGAAGACAACGGCAAGAGTGGCCTGCTGTCGCTGTTGATTCTGACCATTGTTTCCACAGGTGTTGCCGTTTACTTTGGCCAGCACTATGCGGACGTCTACAGCTGGTTCAAGGGTGAAAAAATTGAATCCATGCCCAAGGACGAAACCATCGTGGTGGCCATGTGCGCCGGCGTGATGTTGGCCTATGCCATCGCAGTTTTCAACAAGATTACACGCCTGGGCTTGCTGTCACGCATGGCGGAACGCGTCACCTTTGTGCTGATCCCGCCGCTGCTCCTGATCTTCCTGGTGCTGGGTACGATTTTCTTGGGCATTGCAACCCCCACCGAAGGTGGTGCCATGGGGGCCTTGGGTGCAATCATCATGGCCATGGCGCGCGGTCGCCTGAGCATGAAGCTGCTTAAGCAGGCACTCACCTCCACGACCAAGCTTGCCAGTTTTGTTGTCTTCATTCTGGTCGGCTCCACCATCTTCAGCCTAGTGTTCCAGGGAGTCGACGGACATCTATGGGTCGAGCATTTGTTAAGCGGCTTGCCGGGTGGACAGATTGGATTCCTGATCGTCGTTAACCTGTTGATCTTCGTCTTGGCGTTCTTCCTGGACTTCTTTGAGCTGTCGTTCATCGTGGTGCCGTTGCTGGCACCCGTAGCCGAGAAGTTGGGCATTGACCTGATCTGGTTTGGTATTTTGCTTGGCGTGAACATGCAGACATCCTTCATGCATCCACCGTTTGGATTTGCGCTGTTCTATCTGCGCAGCGTGGCACCGATCAAAGAATACGCAGACCGCGTCACCAAAAAGACCATGCAGCCGGTGACCACCATGCAGATCTACTGGGGTGCAGTGCCATTTGTGGTGATTCAGGTCATCATGGTCGGGCTGATCATTTTCTTCCCCGGCATCGTCTCAAGTGGATTGGACAAGGAAGTGAAGGTCGATCTGGACCAGGTTCAACTGCAAATGGAAGCAGCTAACCAGGCACAAGAAGTTCCGGCACCTGAAATGCCTGCAGATGGCGCGTCAGCACCCGAGGGTGCGGAAAAAGTGGATGACAACGATCCAATGAAGGCGATGCAAGATGCACTGACCAAAGATTCGAAGAAATAGCCACAACCTCTGCGCCGCAATACGGCGTAGTCGGCAAGAAAAAGCCCCGCTCTGCGGGGCTTTTTTTGTGTTCGCTCTGTTACGCCACGCAGAAGGAATGCCCCGCCACTAAAAGCCAGAGGAAACCATGTCGACAACAGGCAGGTCACGCCCCACCGTCCACGACACTTTGCGATAGCCGTTGCCACCCACATCGTGGTGCACGATGTTGATGCCGTGGTCTTGCAAGAAATTCAACACCCACTGCGCATTCTTCGCCCCTACGTGCGTTGTGCTGAACATCTGGGGAAACATGTTGCCACCGCCATACACGTAGGCATGGCAACGCTGCGCGGGAATGCCTACGTCGATCAGCCGCTCAAACATGTCTTGCATAGCCACTTCACCGTAGCTGGTGTTGTTGACATTGGCGGCATTGGGCTGTCCGATATGGACGATATGGCACATGGCACCCACGGTGCGCCGGGGGTCCGTCAGAATGACGCTCACGCACGACCCCAGCAGTGTCTTCAATTGATCACCCGCAAACGCCAAGGTGACATCGCCCGGCATCAGCTCCAATGCTTTCGCACCCGTCGGTGACACGACAGGTGGCGTTTTGCGGCGTTCGATGTGCATGGTAAAGCTGGATTGCGGTCTTACATTGCCAATGCCAAACGACTGCGCAAGGTTTCTGTCGACTCCACATCCATGAGGAATGCCAAATAGCCCTGGACCTGCTTGGCACTCAACGCAAAATCAATCATCAAGGCCAACACCGGTGCGCCCTCATCGTTCGGCGCAACGTGTCCAGCCGGGTTAGCAAACACATCGGCTGTCGTCACAAGGCTCACGACAGGCAACGTGCCCTCCAAAGACATGTCCAGCGCAGCCGTTAAATTGGAAATCACCGCATTGAGAATAATGTTGCCGATTTCTGCCAAAGCGTCCTTCTGCAACTCTTCCACCTTCTCCAACGGCAAATCGTCCCCCACCATCATGCGGGCCAATTCAATGCCATCCTTCTGTGGAAACATCAGAATCGCATCGGTTGTGAGTGCGCCCCTATAAGCCTGCCGGATCGAATACATGGGGCGCGTTTCGCGCGACATGAACTGCTGTTTGGCGCTGTGCTGGCTGGTCAACTCCACCACAGGGACTGACAGGGGCACATGCTCGCCCAGCATTTGGTACAGCGCTTCAGCAGCCAGCCCCACACCAATATTAAAAATCTCGGTTAAAGCATCCTGCTCCAGTTCATTGAGTGGGGTCATACAGCTGGCGCCAGCAAATAGTCAAGGGCCTGTTGCAATGAGGCCTCGGTCGTTGGCTTGGCCAAAAAGTTCAAGTGCAGTGATGCGGCCACTTTTCGGCTGCTCTCCTGAATATTGGCCGTCAGCATGACAATGCGAATCGACTGGCTACGCATGAGCATCATTTGCGCGGTTTCAAAGCCGCTCATACCCGGCATGTTGACATCCATCGTCACAAAGTCAGGCTGGTCGCGCGCCGCCAGGGAAAGCGCTTCATCACCCGACTCCGCCTCCTGAATCACCCATTGCGGGCAGTGCTTGGTAAAAAACGCATGAATGCGCATCCGAGACACTTTGCTGTCATCCACGATCAACAGTTTGCAGACCGAAGACTTTTTATCCAGAGACATGCGATGCTCCTGTTTCTATGCCACGTGAAAAATACTAACACGCCACACACCGTTGTGCCTTGGCGATAAAGTGAAAAGGCGGCATTCCGGTCCGATTCGAAACACCGATCAAAACGCCGGACCAAAAAAAACCCCGCAGAGCGGGGTTTTCAATTGCGCAAATATTGCGAAGCGAATTACAGCTTTTGTGATTGCATGTATTGATCAAAACGCATTTCCGTGAAGCGGAACCAGAGGTTGGAATCGCGTCGGAACACTGAGTAGTCATCGTAGACCTTTTTGAAGCCAGGATTTTTGGCGCTGACTTCAGCGTACAGAGCCATAGACTCTTTAAACGCCAGATCCATCACATCCTTGGGGAACGGCAGAACCTTGGTCTTGGCACCAACCAACTGCTTGAGCGCAGTGGGGTTGCGTGCGTCGTACTTGGCTTGCATGTCGGTGTGCGCATAAGCCGCTGCACATTCCACAATGACCTTGTTCTCGGCAGACAATGCGGCAAAAGCCTTGTCGTTAATGTAGAAGTCCAGCTGTGGACCACCTTCCC
>CAYXWW010000107.1:0-230 GCA_964468905.1 uncultured Rhodoferax sp.
TCCACTGGCATCGTGCCGTTGGGCCTCCGCTGTGCACCAACAAAAGTCTGAACATAGCCAACGGTATTGCGCTTGCCCGTTGGCGCTTTGCGGGGCTTCTGCGGTGGCAACTTGATTGCCTTCGCATGCTCAATGGTGCCCGGACTGACGAAGTACGGCAAGGATGGTGCAGACTCACCATTCCAAGTTGCCTCTACTATCGGAGCAGGCAGCCGCTCAAGTGCAGCGAC
>CAYXWW010000107.1:240-12057 GCA_964468905.1 uncultured Rhodoferax sp.
AGAGGCGGGTGCCACCATCGGGAAAGTACATTCCGGGCCACGATGGCTTCATGATTGTGAAACCGTGGCGTATTGCCCAAGCCTCCCGCTCTTTCGTCGCCCGTTCGACAGCTTCCATATAGGGCTCGTCAACGTACAGATACCGCTTCGTCTCCGGGTCGTACCAAACACTTTCATGATCGTGAGCAGGAACTGCGTTGCTGGAGCGTCCACCCGGATAGGCTCGGCTGTGGCTTTTTGAAGGCCGTAGCTTGGTCGCATCCATAAACTGTAGAGCGCGCGCCGCCGCACAGGCGTAGTACCTTGCACGTGACTGGGAGTCAGCAAGTTCTGGTTTCGCTAGATGATCCGGTCCCTCGCGGCGAAAGTTCGCTATCGCCCGGTGGTTCTGAAAATGGACTGGCTGGATCAAATCACTCCACAACGTGGAGAGGTGAAGCTCAAGCGTTTCGCGTCCTCGGATGTCAGTCTTTTTGTCGCGCCAGTACACAGTAAGAAAGACGCGGTGGACGTTGCGCAACTTGTGTGTTTTGGGCTCGTCAAATTGCAGCTTGTTTCGCGCATGACGGAAATTCTCAAACCCGGCCAATCGAGCACTTTCATCAAGGGCCACTGCGTGCTGAATTGCACGTTCGGTTTTGATTGACTTGGCTAGGCGCTTAATGCCGTCCAAAGTTGACGGACGAATGTTCTCACTCGACATAACAGTTCTCCCGGCCCACGCAAAACGTCACCCGTCTGCCGCTTCTCGGACCTGAACATGAAATGAAGAGGTGGGAAGTGGATGTCGGCAGTGCTGTCAACAGCTTTTCTTTGACGGGTGGATGGCTTCTGCCCAAAGCCGGTTCCATTATGACAGGGTATGAAAATTAATATCGCTGTTCTAATGTCAGTAAACAGGGGAGACCGACAGTGATTGCATTTTTGATTGACGCCGACAACTTCTCATCACCGGCATGGATAGATGAGGCATTCCAGACGCTTGAGCGAACAGAGGGCTCAATTTCAATTCGTCGCGCCTATGGCAGTGCTGAAAATTTGAAAGGGTTAGCAGACACGCTGCGTATATGGGCGGTTCGTCCATTCGTCAATCTACCCCTCCCCAAGAACACCACTGACATGTCTCTGGCCGTGGACGCGATGGAGTTGGCCTGCATGGCTCCAAGACCAAAGCTGTTTGTTATCGGTTCGGGCGATCTGGACTTTGTGCCGCTGGTTGTGCGACTTCGGGAGCGGGGTATCAAGGTCGTTTGCGTGACCGAACGGAGCAAGATGGCGCAGGATGCTGTGCCAGCCTACGATCAAGTGATCTATGTGGGTGGCGATCAAGTTGACCGGCCCAAAGCCGTAGAGCCTAAGCCAGTGGCAACGGCACCAGTACGTGCCGCCGCAAAAAAGGCAGCAACAAAATCGCCTGTCGTTAAGACTACAAGCCCCAAACCAGCAGCAGCTAAAAAAGCGGTCGCAAAGAAGGTCCCTGCCAAGAAGGCCACGGGCGCGGCAAGCGATGCCGTCACAGTTCCAAAAATCCTAGCGGCGGTACCCAATTTGAAGGCTGGGCAATGGCAACCATTGGGTGATGTTGCTAAGGTCTTGCATGACGTAAAATTGCGTGCCAAGAGTGCGACCTCCACGAAGCTCTTTAAGAAATTCCCCCACCACTTCGAGTTGATGCCAGCAGGTAAGCCCAATCAAGTTCGCTTCATCTTGCCGCCCCAATAAGGACACTCACGGGGCACACTGCGGTGTATGCTGATGACGGTCTTGATTTATGCCCAACTGGTGGACGTTAATAGGGCGCGTTCAAAATGTATCTGTAACAGTAGCATCAGTTACACGCTTGTTTCAAGCATGTGCCGACCGTCACTAACCGACCGAAATTGACTTCGGTGGCATCAGTGCTGAACTTAGCTGGTTGGCGATGGTGGTCAGAACCGGCTTAAAACGACGTTTGAGCGACTTTTTTGGCGTTCAACATGGCTGATTCAGTCGCAGCCAAAATCACGGCCAAAACGGCGATGTGACTATTGGCTACTGCCATAGCAACTGAAATGCAGAGTCAGATTTGATGCAGTATTAAGAAGGTCGCTCTGCCTGCGGTAGCAAATCTAAGCCCGAGTAGAGGTTGTATTTTTTAGTCTCACGGCGTGGAAACCCGCTCTTTTCCAATCGTGCGCTGAACAGCTTTTGACTGATGGGTTTGCGGTTGCAGCGTTTGGCGTATTGAACGTAGTTGGCGTAGCCCTTGCTGGCTTGCAATTCTTCGTTTTCACCCTTAATGCAGCAATCCATTATCCAGCCGCTCAACGAGTCGGATTCCTTGCGTAATTTATCTTTATGCTCTTGTACAGCAGGGCAACTGTTGAGCTTTCCATCCTTGTGGTAGTCACGCGCACCAGCCAAGGCCCAGTTCAAGATGCCTGGCAGTTCTGGAATCAACAGCTTTTCTTCCAAGTCATCGTTGCGATTAGCACCTGAAAAGTTGGCCTTGAATGGAATCGGAAAAATACGTCGCCACATCGCTTTGTCGTTGGCGGCCACTTCGGGCATGTCGTTGGTCGAAATCCAAAGTTTTCCCTCTGGCTTGAATGTGACTACTTGCCCATAGTTGGCGCGTGCGGTTATCGAGTCACCACCGGAAAACTGTTTGACAAATGCGGTATCAAAGCCCTTGGTGTTGGGCAGTTCCGCCACGCTACCAAAACGAATGCCCTTCAGTGCCATCAACGCTGGGGTCGAAGAGTTGGCGTTGCCGCCATAAACCGACGTAATGAGGTTAGGCGCAAGCTCGGTCGCGTAGTCCCCAAGAAGCATGGCAATGACGCGCAAAAAGGCCCCCTTGCCATTTTCCCCAGTACCGTCAAATACAAAGAACGCTTGCGCCTTGGTATGACCAAATAGGGTGTATCCAACTGCGCGGCGTAAAAAGGCTGCCAGTTCTTTGTCACCGCGTGTCACCTGCCGGATGAAATTACGCCAGTTCGGGCATTTGGCCTCAGCATCAAAGGTAACGGCGGCACGGCGGCGCAGATAGTCTGTGGCGTAAGCCTGTCGTATCTGTCCGGTGGGCAGGTCAATCACACCGTTTTTCACTGTAAATAGATTCTTATCGGTATCAAAGTCCAGGTCAGTGATATGCAAGCTGGTTTCATATTCAGCCATAGCGACAATCGCCTTCATGCCAGCAGCACTGCGATAGCGTTTGATGGTGGGGTCTTTTTTGCCCTCACCAGCACTCAAGTCCTCGACGAGTTTCCGGGCCGAACGCATGTGTGCCTGAACGTCTGCGCGCCAAATGCCGTCATTGAAGCAGTACCAAACACCCATCTGAGGATCAAAGCGTAGCGTGTTCTTGAACGTCGTGGCATACAGGTTCGCTGCCTCAATGTCGTCAAAGCTTCCACCGCCACTTTTTGCGTGGGCAGCCAACCAGTACAAAGAACGAATGCTTAGCCCGCTATCTGGCTTGAAGCTTTCCCATGTGCGGCGCTGATCTACTTCGTCGTACTTACTGCTGGTCTTTGAAAACTCAGTCCATAGGTCAAAGCCTTGTTCATTGGGCGCTGCACTGTTGATTGCCATGCCGATTTGTGCCCATAAAGTGCGGTCATCTAGGTTAACGCCCGTAAGTGCTTTGCGAATTTGCGCCACGACCTTGTCGCTTAAAGTCTTCGGATTGCTGCTCACGCTGCTGCTGCTTTCCGCAGGGGTAACTGATGCCTTGACAACTCGCTTATTTGGCTCCGGGGTATCAGTCTTCAAATACAACTTGAGCTTCTTCACCAAGTCCTCAACAGCTACAGGCGGTGCATCAGACGCATGTACTGTCTGCGCCAAGAAGGGCGTGCCATGATTCCAATTGATAGAACCGGGCAAGCGCATCACACGAGCGGGATTACAGATACTGCGATCCGTTTTGAAGCAGTCCGCCAATGCTTGTTGCAAAGCCTTAAATTCCCCCACTGTGCCGTTATCGACAAGCCAGTAAGCATGGAGTCGTCCGGGTGATGTCTCAACAATATGGTGCGGCTCCACACGCAATGACAGCAAGGTTTCCAAATCCAGTGCGCCGTCATCATCGTCAATAAACAGGGCGGTAATGGCGCTGACATTGGAGTCGGTGCAACTGCTGCCAGTAACCTTGTTGACGGCTACCGCGACGTTCATACCGTTGGCATTGGCCTTAACCAGTCGAGCTTTAAGGTCATTGCTGGGTTTGGATGAAAAGCTGTCTGCGGTGCGCCCACTCTGTTTTTCGGCTTTGTTGCCATATGCCAAATACCAAGCAGGGTTATCGCCATGTAGCTTTTTAATGAATCTCAGCATGGCATTGCCGTCTGGCTTCAAGGGCGGCTGGTCTTCAGCGTCGTTTTTAACTATCGTTGTCATACGTATATCTTTCAAATTTGGAATGCGTGGCAGACAGCACCAACATGCAGGTGACCTGTCTCCATCAAAAAATGAGGGGTGGAGCGGGTGGACGCAAGGTCAGAAAACACAGTTCGGTGGAATCCACCGTTCTTGTTTTTCTTAAAAGTAATTTAAGAAATTACGTTCCACTCGCTCCACCCATTGACTACCCCCCCTCTTCTTTTTTTCGGGGAAGCAGTCTTGGCCGTCAGCACTATTTACAAAATGCGTATCAGCGTTCGTGGGCTTGAAAAGTTTTTGTCGGAAACTCATTCCATTCACGGCCATCGAGCATCTGACCATTGCCCTTCTGGTGGAACACGCCGTCATGATTGAAACTGCCCCATTGCTTGAAGAAGAAGGCAACGCCACGGTCTACGCATTGATCACGAATGCTACGTACCCAATTGATGTTCATAGGTCGAACGGCTTTGCCACCAGATTCGCCACCAGCAACTACCCAGTCAATTCCGTCAAGATCAAGCATGCCCAAGTCTTCCAGAAGCGGCTCAACGGATAGCCAACGGACCCCAGTGGTCTTGATGGCCTGCAAGTGCTGAATACGGGGCACACCTTGGCTTCGGTTTTCCACACTCACGCCAAGCCACACATTGTTTGGAACTGTGCGGCACGTAAAGTAGTCTTTCATCTGGTCTGCACGCTTGGTCAACATCTGAAAGTGATGGGTGGGGCAGTCATTCATGATCCCTAGCATCATGTCCACATAGGAATAGGGAACATCTTTATGGAACCAATCCGCCATGCTGTTGCCAAACACCAGTGCCGGTTCAGCATAGCTAAACGGCTCTTGCAGCATTTCAGGACGCAGGGTAACGTGAAAGCCGTTCTGATACGGACGCTGGAACGGGTCAAACGTTGTGGGGTAAATGGGGAAGACTTTGCGCAGATGACTGCTAGCCTTTAATGCTGTAGTGGTCATGGTCTACGCCTCCGATTTGGCTGTGGCAACAATTGCTGTGACGCTGGCTTGCACATGAGCAGGCAGGTCGTGCATCTTGTCAGTCGATGCCCACAAATGGGCGTGCTTTCGCGCAGTGCCAAGGTAACGGGCAGTCAGGAGTGGGCTTTGAGCTTCTGCATAGCAGTTGACACAGCCCTGCGAAATTCGGCTACAACCAGTGATCGTGTTCCAGGTGTGAGTCGTCCATTCGATTCCAGAATTTTTAGACATTGCGAATTTCTCCATGTTTGGAGTTTTTGAAGCAGCGAACCAATTGACCCATCACCGCCATGCGTGCGTTTGTTTTGGCGCAAATCACATCGAAGCTGAGTTCATCAGACTTTTGAACGCGGTAACCAGGCGTTACGTCAAGCAGCAGCTTTAGCCACAGCGGATTGCCCTCATGGTCTGTACCTTTTGATAGGGCGTAAATGGCACCCGTCATCAAATGATTACGTCCGCGAATTTTTAGGCGAAAGCGCCCACCGGGGTGGCGACCCCAAAATTCAATGCGTCCTGAGTTCGTTTTTGGCTCATTGGTTGAAAGCGCCGGGATAACACTGTTTGCTGTTTGTTCTACTAAATGTTGAGTCATAAATATTCCATAAAGGTCTTGTTTCAGAATCGCGGACATAGCTCCGCCCAACAAATGCCGGAGCATTTGAAATTCATGCCGGGAAATTTGCCTTTGACTATTTCAAAGGTCCCCCAAACCAATATTGATATCGCGTTCTTAGAGGCGAAAATATTTGGATGTGATCAGACTGCGACTTTGCAGTTGGGTTTTTCGATCACTTCGGATGGGTGTGAAATGGAATCGACTGAAATGTGAAGTTGCTCACCAATTCATGTCAATCTTTCATCATCCGGGATGAGTGCGATTCGACAGTTTCCTTTGTGTGTGACTCCTATCCATTTTTAAGTGTGTTCTGCTCAACCTTTGATGGTTTTACTCTTCACGAATGCCCGTAGGGTACCGAGTCGGTAACGCACGCTTCGACCAATACGAATGAATTCGAGGTCAGTATTGCGTCGTTGTGAGCGCCAGTTTGCGAGTGTTTTGGGGTTGTCCAAGCCTAAGATGGACGCTGCAACTTTGTCTGGCACCAGCAGATCGTCATCAGGCAAGACACGATTTAATAGGGCGCTCATTGGTTGCTCCCAATTGGTTCCAAATGCGCGTTCCATTGGGCGCCTAAGTTCAATGGTTGTGCGTCGGGTTTTCTGTCGGCAAAGTGCTGAGAGAGCGGGACAAGATATCGAGACATGGTCACCTCCTTATGGTGCTTGGTTGCTAATGCCGCGACTTTGCCCGTCATTTGTGATCATGTCTCCACCCGTGCTAAGCAGGGCGTACTCGCTTGGGTCTACTTCTTTTTGAGCTTTGTTTTCGGTAGCCAGTCTTCTGCAATTTGGCGACGTGAGATTTCTGGCACTGTGGGGTCAAGGTAGCGTTCCCGGTCAAAGGTCTCTTCCCAAGCTTTTGAGAAGCGACTTTTCGAGGGTTTAGGATCGGCGCTGGCCCAAGCTAAAAGGACTCTCTGCTTCAGGACACCTATCTTGATATTCTTAGCAAAGGCAGCCTTTCTTGCTCTACCAGATGAGGCTGCATAAAGTTGCTCTTGCAGAACCATTGTTAAAAATGGCGAAGAGCCAATTGACTCGATGTATTCGAGCAGAGCGGAGTACTCGCCTTGTTTCCTCAATTCGCGGATGCGGAATAACTGAGGTTCTGCGTCCTGAAGTTGCAGCAACCGTTTTCGCCCAATTGCTATATCTTCTGTTGATACTGAATTGAGGAAGAGTTGTGAATCAGATATAACGACTTGCTTCGCTGATTTGGTTTTTGGTAGGTGTGCCATGGGACATTTTTAGGTTGTGGTGGTGGTTGGGCCAGAAAGCTTTACGTGATGGACAAGCATCGCTGAAGTTGCTGCCTCCATCGCCTGACGAACAGGGTCAAGCGACAGTCGTGCATATACCTTTGTCGATTGTGGCGACTGATGGTTTAGTGTTCTGCCGATGATTGCCAGACTGGTATTGAGGTCGGCTTGCCATGACCCCATTGTTCTACGAAGGTCATGAACTCGTATGTCCCTCATATCCAGCGGCTTCAATGAGATTCTGGCTTCTTCTGCCATTTCCGAATAGGTGGTGAATCCAGCCAATGGAGCGGCGACCACATTGCCAATTGCAATCTGTTTTTCACTTTCGGGCCATTTGTAGTGCTCTGCAAGGCGATCAATCAGTCGGAGTGCTGTTGCTCGTTCCAGCAGAGTCTTCCAAGCCTTTTTGGGTTCCATGTAGTGCCCA
This sequence comes from uncultured Rhodoferax sp., assembly GCA_964468905.1. Taxonomy (GTDB): domain Bacteria; phylum Pseudomonadota; class Gammaproteobacteria; order Burkholderiales; family Burkholderiaceae_C; genus Allorhodoferax. Next base: position 7,925 of record CAYXWW010000107.1, read on the forward strand.
GACTTGCTGTTGGCCGGAAAGACCCATTCCGATGCGATTTTTGTTCGCCGTACTTTCAGTATTTCCACGAGGGTGGGTACCAATGGAACAGTCTGTGAGGTGCCGTTTTTTGTCAAAGCAATTTGCCAGTAGCACGCATCAAAGTCAATTTCATCCCAGCGCATTGGAAGTACATTGCCACGCCGTGCCCCAGTAAATAGAGCCACATAGATGAAGTCCCGCAAGGTGTCATTGAGTTCGTAGTCAAGTGACCGAAAGAGATACGGTATCTCGAAGCTGCTGACACGCCGTTCGCGGGACTTCTCTTTGTTTCTTTCGATTCCCTTGCATGGGTTATCGCCCGTCCTGATCTTCCAGGTGATGGCGCGATTGAAGATGCAGCGCATCAATGCCAGTACGCGGTTTGCGTGAATTGGGGCATGCTTGGATACACCGTTGAATATGGTTTGGATGTGTGTGTCGGTGATGTCATCGACCAATTTGTTCCCCAAATTCACTCCGTAGCGGTCTGTTGCAAGGTACCGAGCGTAGGCTTTGACGCTCATTTCAGCGGTTCGATTGCGCCGATAAGAGTAGTCGGTCATGAACTTTTTGAAGAGCACTGCGAATGTCATCCCGCTTTTGACTGCGGCTTTGGGATCAATACCTTGTGCCAATTTGGCGTTGAAGTCCCGCGCCATCGTTCTTGCCGTGTTCAACTCAACGGTAGGATACTTACCCAGCAAGAAGCGACGTGACTGGCGATTGACCTTGCGTATCAAATAGAAACTTTTGATCCCAGAGGGACCGACACCGACGGCTAGTCCGGGTACTTGAATGTCATAGTGCCATGTCCATTGGGCGCTTGCGCTGGATGCGGGTGACAGGGCGTCCAGGAATTTTTTGGTGAAGACGACGCGACTAATCTCGGATTTGTGGCGTGGAGTGTAGGATGGAGCTATCGAAGTTGATGGCATGTGCTGGTTCCAGTTTCGGGAGAAGACCTGTGAACCCGCTACTCAAAAATATTTTTGAGCTACTGTGGTTGCAATCTGGGAGTCGTTGCAACCGTATTGCAACCAACAGTAGTGATGTGGCTTAGCGGGCGATGAACAGGAGAGTAGCCCGCCAGCGCGCTAAGCTGTTGATTTATAAGAGAAAACGGGGCAAGAGTGACTTGCGATGAACACTGGTGAAGACGGGATCATTTCGACTCATAATCCTTTGGTCGAGTGTTCAAGTCACTCACGCCCTACCATTTCAACAAAAGAAAGTCTGCTGTCTATTCGATTGCAGACTTTGTTGTTTCTAGTCCCTATAGCCGCTATGTAGCCGGATATCGCACATTTTTGGGCTAATGTGACATTGCGAACCTGGGCGCTGTTCCAGTTACCGCTAGAGTGAAGCCACTGCCGGTGGTGCAACACTAGGGCTCAGCAGCTGGATGATTTCTTGATCGCCCGATTCTTGGGCGATTTCGAAGGGGGTTTTCCCATCAGTGAGCGCGTCCAGATGAATCCCTCTTCCCGCGACAAATAGGGTTACGGCGAGCTGGTCATTGCGGCGAATCGCGGATATGAATTGCGATTGGTCAAAGTACGGCAAGCCCATGGCGGTGAGTTGTTTGCGCGCATCCAGTTCTGGCCAGCTAACCAGTGAAGATGGCTTTGGTACTGCGATGGCCGACTGCGGCACTTGCACGTCTATTGCCGGTGTTGGCGTATTTTCCAAAGGGGTCGCGCCAAGCGTGGGCTGCCCTTGGGGCGCGCTATCTGCCGGGGCTTGTTGCTGCGTCCCTTTGCGCCGTGGAATGCGATCTGCATCCAACAGCAATTCAATATGTGCGAATACTTCGTAGCGCGAAAACGGCTTCTTCATGAAGTCGTCAGCCCCAATTTTGTTCGCATAGAACTGTTCAGTGGCATGCTCGTTGCCACTGATCATGACAACAGGAATGTGGTGGGTTGCGGGGTCTTTGCGAATGGCGCGCAGCGCGCCAAAACCGTTCATGCCGGGTAGAACAATGTCCAAAAAAATAATATCGGGCTTTGATTCCGCGATTAAAGCCAGGCCTTGTTCAGCGTCCCCTGCATCGGTCACCACGTAGCCCGCAGAGCGCAAGATTTTGCGCAATGCGGCCACAACGGTTGGTGAGTCATCGATGACGAGTGCGGTTGCCCCTGCACGCGCGTTTTGACGGGTTCGATTCCTCCGATCGGTTGTGTTCTCGGTCAATTGGGCGAGCGAACTACGTGCGGGTGCTTCGGGTGACCTAGGCTCTTCTCTTTTCGTAAGAGACTTAAAGCGGTCGAAAAAACTCATGGGACTGCCTTATGGAGGGGTTTGCAACTGCCGTTCGCAGTTGTCTTGGTGTTTTAGTGCAATTTTCCCAGATAAGTCTCTGAAAAAAGGGATTTGCGGAATCCCATCTCGTCTGCGGGTTGGTCATCCAATGCGAGGCGTTCCAATTCGTAAGCGGGCATGGGCATTGAAAAGAGAAATCCTTGTAGTTCATGGCAGCCCATTGCCACCAATAAATCGCGCTGTCCGACAGTCTCTACGCCTTCTGCTACCACGTGCAAGTTTAAGGCCATCGCCAAATTAACAATAGATTTGGCGATCGATCGGGCGTCTTCACTCTCTTCTAAGTCAGACACAAACGCGCGGTCTATTTTTAATTCCGCTGCTGGGAGTTTGCGCAGCGCCGCAAGACTAGAGTAGCCCGTACCAAAGTCATCAATCGAGACGTGAAAACCGGCGTTTCGCATCTTCTCAAAAGTCATTTGTGTGACTTTTGTGTCTTCCATGGCCACTGATTCCGTGATCTCACAAGTGAAACGGTCGGGTTGAATCTCGTGCCGATGCAAAGCGGCCTCAATGCGGTCAACAAGATCATCCTCACGCATTTGGTAGCCTGAAATATTGACGGCGACGCGCATGCGCAAACCTTGGGAGCGCCAACGCGCAGCTTTACGGCAGGCCTCTTCTATCACCCAGCCACCAATAGCGCCAATCAAACCGTATTGTTCAGCTAGCGGTATGAATATCTTGGGGTTTACCAGCCCGCGTTCAGAATGGTGCCAGCGCAGCAATGCTTCGGCACCGGTTACCTGGAGGCTGAGCGCGTCAACCTTGGGCTGGAAATAGAGCTCGAATTCACCCTTGTCTAGTGCGCTGCGCAGGTCGTTGAATAGGAGTGCCTGCTCTCGAACCGCCACTCCCATTTTTGGGTCATACAAGCAAAAATCAGCGCCGCCGTTTTGTTTGACGCTGCGCATGGCCAACGCCGCATTTCCCAAGAGTTTGCTCACGGAGCCGTGCTCTGGATAGACCGCAATCCCAATGGAGCAGGTGAGTTGCGCTCGGATGGATTCAAATGTGAATGGGACTTCCAACGCTTCGGATAGGGCCAGCGCGGATTTGCGCCCCGACTGGTAACCGCCTTCCACCATCAGTGAAAACTCCCCGCCAGACACTAGGCAAGCCTGGTTTCCTTTTTTTGCACCCATTGCGATACGCCGCGCAACTTCGTGCAAAAGGCGGTCGCTCATTTCGTTGCCATAGGCATCGTTGAGCATTCCAAAGTTGTCCAGCGTTACGTAGAGAAGACTAAATGGCTCGCCGTTCAGATCGGTTTTGCGTGCATTCTTGGTCAGCAAAGCATCAAAGCCAGCACGGGTGAGCAGGCCTGACTGTTCGTCACGCTCGGATTGATTTAAAAGTTGCGCTGAAACCTTGGCCAATTCATTGGATAGCCGTAGTCTGACTTTGCGTTCACGAACATATACCCAGCCAGTAGTGGCCGCAAGAATTACACCAACTGCTGCAATGAGTGGCCAAGCGTCCATTACGTTGGGCAAAAAGGAATGGCAATTCGCACGGCGTGGATCCTCACGTATTGGGTCGAATAGAGCCTGGGCTGACGCCTTCCGCTGGCGGGTCATCAGACTTCAGCTATCCTTTTAGATCATAGCCAGTTTCCGGTGCCGATAAGTTGGTAGTTGCCCTGCTACTGGCGGCGATCGGGGAGACCCGTAGAATCGCCCGCAAGCGCTCGTGCCGTGGGTTGTTGAAAAGCATGTGCTATAATTTTTAGCTTAGCGGCTGTAGCTCAGTTGGATAGAGTACTTGGCTACGAACCAAGGGGTCGTGGG
>CAYXWW010000108.1:0-12039 GCA_964468905.1 uncultured Rhodoferax sp.
CGGGCCGCCCCAAGCGGATTTAGCCCCCTCGGGGGGCAGCGACCCGCGCAGCGGCGGAGCGTGGGGGCCTAGATGCAAGCCTTATGGATGGTGTTGGGCTCGTTCCTCTTTGCCACCATGGCAGTGGGGATCAAGTTCGCATCAGCCAGCTTTGGCACCCTGGAGCTGGTGCTGTACCGTGCCATCGTCAGCATGGTCTTCATGGGCATTGTGATGCGCGCCACGGGCACGCCGCTGCGCACGCCCGTGCCCATGATGCATGTGTGGCGCAGCGCGGTGGGCGTGTTGGCACTGAGCGCCTGGTTTTATGCCATTGCGCACTTGCCACTGGCAACCTCCATGACGCTGAACTACATGCGCGGCGTGTGGGTGGCGGCCTTTATTGTGGGCGGCGGGCTGCTCTACGGGCAGTCGCTGCGCCAGGGGCCTCTGGTGGGCACTGTGCTGCTGGGATTTGTGGGGGTGGTGCTCGCCTTGCGGCCCACCATGGCGCAAAACCAGTTGTTTGCCGGGCTGATTGGACTGCTGTCGGGCATGGGCGCAGCGCTGGCGTATATGCAGGTCACTGCACTGGGCAAGGCCGGCGAGCCAGAGGTTCGCATCGTCTTTTACTTTTCGATCGGCACAGCCCTGGTGGGCGCGGTGGGCGCGCTGTTTACCGACTTCACGCCGTGGTCCGCAGTCAGCCCCACGGCAGCAGCTTGGGTCATTCCCATTGGCGTGCTGGCAACGCTCGGCCAATGGTGCATGACGCGCGCCTATAGCCAGGGTGCCACGCTGGTGGTGGCCAGCATGCAGTACAGCGGTATTGTGTTTGCCACCATCTACGGGCTGGCTTTGTTTGACGACGCTATTCCACCCATGGGCTGGGCGGGGATCGCCATCATCGTGACCAGCGGCGTGCTTGCCACCATCTTGCGCGCCCGTGCCATACCCAACACCCCTGCTTTGGACCATTGAGAGACCGCCACCATGTACACCACCCTCATCTCCGCCGCCCAGCTTCAGTCGCTCATCGCTGGCGGCGCACCGCTCACGGTTTTTGATTGCAGTTTCGACTTGACCCAGCCAAATGCTGGTGCCGCCCAGTACGCTGAAGCCCACATTCCCGGCGCTATTTATGCCCATCTGGACCAGCACCTCAGCGCGGCCAAAGATCCTGATACCGGCAAGCCTGCGCCGGGCACCAGTTCATCCGGTGGGCGCCACCCACTGCCCACGCGCGAAGCGTTTGCAGCGTGGCTTGGCTCGGTTGGTTTTGACAATACGCGGCAAGCCGTGGTGTACGACCGCCAAGGCGCAAACTACTGCGGGCGACTGTGGTGGATGCTGAAGTGGGTAGGACATGAAAACGTGGCCGTGCTCGATGGCGGCTTGCAAGCCTGGCAAGTCGCAGGTGGCAGCGTGGCCCAGGGCACGCCCGACCCATCATCAACCGCAGAACACGCATCAAAATACGATTTAGCCCTCGAAAAGACTGCGTTGGTAGCTATAGATACTGTAGCAAACGCTGTACTCCAAAAAGACCCGAACCTTATGCAAACGGTGATCGATGCACGCGGTGCGCCGCGCTTTCGTGGTGAGGTGGAGCCCCTGGACCCTGTGGCGGGGCACATACCTGGCGCACTGAACCGGCCATTCACTCAAAACTTTGCTGCAGACGGCCACTTCAAGCCCGCAGCCCAACTGCGTGCCGAATTTGACGCGCTGCTGGCCGGACGGGACCCGGCAACTGTCGTGCACCACTGCGGCAGCGGTGTGAGCGCCGTGCCCAACATCATCGCCATGGAAGTGGCGGGTTTGGGCCGCACCGCACTATTTGCGGGCAGCTGGAGCGAATGGTCCAATGACCCACGGCTGCCAGTGGCCAAGGGTTAGATTCGTCTGCGCAACGTATCCTTCGTAAAACTGTCAGGAATTCACAGTATTTACCGAGGAAAATGGGTGCATGGCCCGTTCTTCACCGCAAACCCTAGACAGCGCTGCCTTTCGCAAGCCTTGGAAGGATCGTGTGACGATGGCAACCGTATGGTTGGTTGGCATCACACTCAGTGTGTTGGCGGGTACCGCGCTGCGAGAGGCCGAGGCACTGCGCGCCCGCGAGTTGCGCACCGCCGCCACGCAAACCGTGGTAGCAGCATTTGATCTGGACCTGACCCGCATCATTGAAGCCGTGCGGGGTGCTGGGCTGATGATCGAAGCCAACCCGACGCTGAGCCAGCAGCAATTCAATGGGTATGTGGAGCGCCTGCTATCCAACCTGCAAAGCATCAACGTTGTTGAATGGCAACCCATCGTACCGGCAGCACAACTGAAGCAGTTTGAGGCCAGCGCACGCGCCAACGGCATGCCGCAATACCAGGTGCGCCAGCCCAATAGAGAAGGCAATGGTTGGGACCCCGTGCATGGCCGCGAGACTTATGTACCCGTGTTGTACGCCTGGCCGAATTGGTTTGGCACGCATGGCAATGACATGGCAATTAACCCGGAGCACATGCAGTCCAAGCTAGAGGCCCGCGTTGCAGGCCTGCCCGTTGCGTCGCAAGTGTTTGACATTGCAAGAAAGGGATCGCTGGTTCCTTCAGGGTCCAAGGGCATTGCCCTGTCCGTGCCGGTGTACGGCGCGGGTGACCATGCAGTCATCGGCTATGTGTCGGCTGTGATTGACCTGCCCACACTGTTTCAGGAATCCAACGCACGGGCGGACAGCGTCAAAATGGATTTGTTGGTGTATGACCGCAGTGCGCAAGACGCCAAACCCATTTATGCATGGTCTGGTGGACAAGACCCAGTGGGCACGGCCCGTGTGGTTGAGCGGCAAGAATTGCCGGGGGATACGGCCACCACACTGGACTTTGCCCACCGCGCGTGGGAGATCGTGCTGCGCCCCAGAGCGGCATTTGAAAGCGGGCGGGCCAATTACTTTTCGACACTGATCATGGCGTTTGGCTTGGTCACAACAGGCCTGCTGGCATTGGCAGTAGCGCGCGTGCAGCGCAGCCGCCGCAGTTTGCAAAAGGCGCAAGTTTTGACCCAGCAAGCCAGAGACACATTGGCATCGGAGCGGCAGCGTTTGCACAACATCATTGAAGCAACCGATGCGGGCACCTGGTCATTCAACTACAGCACCGGCAAGATGGAAGTGAATGAACGTTGGGCCTCCATGTTTGGCATGGCCTTGTCGGAGTGGGATGCCATTCCCAGTTACACATGGAAGGACTATTGCCACCCTGACGATCAGCCCCATGTGTTGCAGGCATTGCGACAGGCGACACGTGGATTGGTAGACCAATACGAGGCCGAATACCGCCATCTGCGCAAGGACAATAGTTACCTGTGGGTGGCAAGCAAGGGCAAGGTTTTGTCCCGAGACGCCAACGGCAAGCCACTGATTTTTGCCGGCACGCTGACCGACATCACTCTGCGTAAAGAAGCACAGGCGCACATAGTTGAACTCAACGCCACGCTAGAAAACCGCGTAGCCGAGCGCACTGCCCAACTCGAATCCGCACTGCATACCCTGCACCATTCGCAAGAAGAGCTTTCCAAGAGCGAAGCGCGCGCGACGCTGGGCACGCTTGCGGCCAGCGTGTCGCATGAACTGGCCACCCCCATGGGCAATAGCATCATGACCGCCAGCACCATGGCCGCACAAACCAAAGCGTTTGAAGCGCTGCTGGCATCGGGCACGCTGCGCCGCTCTAGCTTGACCGAATTTGTGGAGCATGTAGCGCAAGGTAATAGTCTGTTGCTGCGCAATCTGGAGCGGGCCACCGACCTGTTGAAGAATTTCCGCCAGGTTGCGGCCGACCAGGCCAGCGAGCAGCGCCGCAACTTTGACCTGCAGCAGGCTATTCAAGAAGTGGTGGACACCCTGGCACCGAGCCTCAAGGCCAAACCCCACCGCGTCGTGTTGGACATACCCGCTGACATTGCCATGGACAGCTACCCCGGACCCTTAGGGCAAGTGGTCATCAACCTGATCAACAACGCCTACCTCCACGCGTTTGACGAGCAGACCCACGGCCAGTTCACCATTGCGGCCCAGCCAGATGGCGAATCGGTACACCTGCGCTTTCAAGACAACGGCAAGGGCATTTCCGCCGAAACCTTGCAGCACATGTTTGAGCCCTTCTTCAGCACCAAAATTGGCAAAGGCGGCACGGGCCTTGGCATGTCAATTGTGGAGAACTTGGTGAGCAAAACACTGGGGGGCACGGTATCCGTGAAATCCACCGTGGGTGAAGGCACCGTGGTCACGGTCACGATTCCGCGTAGCGTGCCATCCGCAAAGGGCGAATGAGGGGGTTGCCACCACATGGCTGAAACGATTGTCCACTGGCAATGGCACGCGGTCATGGCTTGGGGACTCGCCTTCTTCTCTGCACTGTACCTGGGCGTGGGCGCACTTAACCTGCTGCTCACCCGCATCTTGTTGCCCCGCTTGCAGTACGGCGGTGTGCTGGACATGCGACCTATACCCCCCGGGCAACTGCGGCGGGAACTGTCTTTATCGGCGCTGACCATTGTGATCTTTGGTACCGGCATGGTGTTCCCGTGGCTGCTGCTCAAAATGGGGTGGGCCACACTGGCAAGCAATGCAGGGGTTGTGCAAATAGTGGTTGAAGTCATTGCCCTGGTGGTGTGGAACGAGGTGCACTTTTATGCCAACCACCGGTTGCTGCACACACGCTGGCTGAATCGTTTTCATGTGCCGCACCACCGGTCGGTGGTGACCACGCCGTGGGCTGCGTACAGCTTTCACCCGCTAGAGGCGGTGATGCTGGGCAATGTGATTTTGTTGCCCATGGTGTTGCACGATTTCAGCCTGACTGCACTTGTGGCTTTGCCGGTGGTGAGCATTGTGTTCAATAACATCGGCCATTCCAACTATGATTTTCTACCCGATGCCGACAAAGACCGCTGGTGGCTCAACGGTGCGCGACGCCACCATTTGCACCATGCGTGCTACCAGGGGAACTTTGGCTTTATGTTTCCGTTCATGGACAAAACCTTTCACACCAATTTGGCACCCGACGCGGCAGACACCAAAATGCACAGGGGCGTGAAGCGCGATGCTGCGTAACTGCCTGCTACGCAATCGGCACGATCTGCGCAGCGTCACCTACTTGCTGGTACAGCCCTTGCTGGCAGCAGCGCTGTGGCTGAGCGCAGAGCATGGGCAGCAGTGGGGCCTGCACACCACGCTGCACTGGGCGCTGTACTGTGTGCTTTTGTATTTGAGTGTGGCTGTGGGAGTGATCCACCACCACCATGCGCACTTGCGCATGTGGAACAACAAGGTCTGCAACCGGCTGACCGACTACTGGATCACCCTGCTACAAGGACATCCCACCTATGTGTTTTACGCCACCCACAATGCCAACCACCACCGCTACCACCATGGGCCGCTAGATGTGGCGCGGACCTACCGGTTTAGGGGTGGAGACACCAATAACCTGGTGGGCTACTTGCTGCATCCGTTTCAGGCCACTTGGGTGCTCTACCCCGTGTTTATGCGCTGGCTGGCCCGCATGCGCCGGCGTGCGCCGGGGGTGTTTGGGTACTGCGTGGGCCAGTATGCAGCGCTGGGACTGTTGTGGGTGTTTCTGGTCATGGTGAACGCAGACAAGTTTGTGGTCTATGTGCTGCTACCGCAACTGTTCGGCCTGCATTGGCTACTGGCAACCAACTACTTGCAGCACGCCCATGCGGACGGCCACTCGCCCCTCAACTTCGCACGCAACTTCACTGGCGGGATGAACACTTTGTTTTTCAACATCGGGCTACATACTGCGCACCACTTGCATCCACGCGTGCATTGGTCACACATGCCTGCACTGCACCAACAACTTGCGACGCAGATCGATTCCCGCCTGAACGCGGGGCCGCTGTTGCCCTATATGGTGCGCACGTTTGTTATCAGCCTATTCGTTCCCGCTGCGCGCAGCACGAGCCTGATGGCGAGGCAAGCGCCAAAGCAATCATTGCATAATCAAAACTTGCTACATAAATAATAGCTACTCACGCACATTCCACGAGGGCTATCGGCTTGTTTTATGCATAATTGCGAGGCAACAACAAAGAACAACGGGACAGCCCATGCCGATTGAGTTCAACCACGTATACGTCAACGCCACCGGCTTTCACCTGCCCGGCGCGCCCATTTCCAATACCGAGATGGACGCATTCATAGCCCCCATCAACCGCATATCGGGCCGCATCAAAGCCCGGGTACTGGCAGAAAACGGCATCGAAACCCGGCACTATGCAATCGATACCAACGGCCACACGGTGCAAAGCCATGCCAGCATGGCGGCACAGGCCATTGGCAACTGCTTGAGCGGCGCGCGCGCCACCCTGTCTGATGTGTCTTTGCTGGCCGTAGGCTCGTCTGGTGGTGACGCGCTGATGCCCGGCTTTGCCAACATGGTGCAGGGTGAGCTGGGCGCGCAGCCCATGCAAACCCTCTCAAGCCAAGGTGTGTGCGCGGCCGGAGTTAGCGCCATAGAGTTTGCCGCCCAAGCTATTGAACTGGGTGCACACCAGCACGCACTTGCAGTGGCGGCAGAAATGCCGTCGCGCATCTTCAAGCGCTCACGCTTTGCACCGCGCGGGTATCAGAGCGATTTTGATGCCCACTTTTTGCGCTGGATGCTGTCCGACGGCGCAGGCGCCGTGTTGCTGGGACGTGTGCCGCAGGCCAAAAACGGCCTGTGCATCAAATTGAACTGGATACACCAAAAAAGTTTCTCGGGTGACTACCCTGTGTGCATGCAGTTAGGACTGACCGAAGACAGGGCTCAGTCGTTTTTGGACTTTCCATCTGCCACTGAAGCCGAGGCTGCCGGTGCGCTGTCTTTGCGGCAAGACATACGGCTGCTGCCACATTTGTTTGACGTCAGCATCCACGAGTATGTGAAGCTGGTAGCCGACGGTTGGGTGCGCTCTGACCAAGTGGATCATTTTTTGTGCCACTACTCTTCTGAAAAATTCATGCCCGTGGTGGAAGACCTGCTGAACAAGGCGACGCTGACCATTCCGCGTGAAAAATGGTTTAGCAACCTGCGCACCCGCGGCAACACAGGGGCTGCGTCCATCTTCATCATGCTGGCGGAGTTTTTGCAAACCAAAACCATCCACGCGGGCGAAAAGATTTTGTGCTTCATCCCCGAATCGGGCCGCATGACGGCGGGGTTTATGCAGCTGGAGGTGTGCGATGCACTGACTATTGCAGTGCCCGAGGTTCGCCCCACGTATGACAGGCATGGCATGCAGCACACGTTGCCGCCCACACTTCAAGATACTCCGCAAGACACGCCACACTTCATCGCTCCACCCCACCAAGCCGAAGGTGCACCGCTGGCCTTGCAGCCCCTGCTGACCCAGCTCGCCAGCCTGTGGCAAGACTACCGCTCCGGCGTATGGCGCACGCCCATCGTGCAAGAGCTGGTGCAGGGCAAATTCTCGGTGGAGTCGTACCGGCGATGGACTGCCAATTGGGTGCCCCAGGTGCGCGAGGGCAGCAAATGGATGCGCGAAGCGGTGGCATCCTTAGACGGTGACTTTGCTGCGCTGGGTCAGCTGATCGAACTGCATGCCAGCGATGAACAAAACGACTTTGAAATTTTGTACCGTGACTACCTGGCCGCCGGTGGCACACAGCCCCTGGACACACTGAAGCGCAACCCCGGCGGCGAGGCCCTCAACGCCTACCTCCATGCCCTGGCCCACACACCCAACCCTATCGGCTTGCTGGGTGCCATCTATGTGATTGAAGGCACAGGCCAGCGCATTGTGCCGGCCCTACTGCCCCTGCTGCGCCAGCAGGTAGCCTTGCCGCCGCAGGCCTTTACGTTTTTACAGTACCACGGCACGAATGACGAACACCATTTAGCCCGCTGGCTCACCGCCGTGGAGCTGGTGCTCACCATAGACCCAGCGGCAGCGCATAGCATTGCAGCCACCGCCAAGCGCACCGCGCAGCTGTACCTCATGCAGTTCGACCACATTTAAGGACCCCGCTCACATGGCCGCCCCGCACTTTCTCGACCAGACGCACGATCCGCGCGACCCCAACCCCTGGCTGGCCTTGTACCTGGACCAAAGCACACCCTTGCCAGACGATGTCAAAAAGGCCTGGCTTGGCGACTCGGCATCTGCTTCGCGCCAATACCTGTTGCCAGTGGTTCGGCCACTGGCACGCGTGTGCATCGTTTTGATTCAGCTGGTCAAAATCGTGGTGCCCAAGCGCTGGGCCGCATCCAAACTGCTGCACCGCATTTTGGTGTGGGGCATGAAAGGCTTTGTATCGCCGCAGGCCAACTGGCTCATCTTGCGGCATTTCCACCTGGGCTCACAGATTGTGGAATTCATTGCGGCCAACGCAGCAGTGAATATCTCGCTTTCGCCGCTCAAGCCCGATTCGGTGGACGCCTTGAAAGACGAGCTATTTTTGAAGCACGATTTGAACCTGTTCAACTTCGTCATCAACCTCAACCATGCCCTGCGTGCGCAGAACCGCCAGTTGGCTCCCGCCAGTATGGTGGATTTCAGCATGATCGTGGAGCCGCCGCTGGCTCTGGCCGATATGCCGCACGGAGCGCTCAATGCCATTGATCTGCAAACCGCCATTGAGATTTTTACCCCGGTGTACCAACTCTTTTTGACGGACAACGACTTTTGGCGTGCATCCAATTCCCTGCAATTGGACGAGACGATCGGCGTGTATGTGGCCACCCTGCTCAACAGTCCTCAGCATCTGCTGTTGCTCAACAACAAACACCCATTGGTGCCGCTAACCACGCTGCGCGCCGGGCACCGGCTGGTGCTGCACGGCTTATCGACCGAGATGCTGCACCATTTGCTGGGTAAGCTGAAACAAGCACAGAGTCGGGATTCCGTCGCCAGCGTGGCATAGACAGAAAATTTAAAATGACTTATATGTAAATAAAAATATCATTGTGCTAACATATATTTTATGTCAAAGCACTCCAAGGCATTGGAAAACCTTCCCCCATCCGCGCAAAAGCATCTTCGCGTTTTGGGCGAAAACCTTGCGCTCGCGCGCAAACGCCGCAAAGAGTCGCTCAAGGTGTGGGCCATGCGAATTGGAATTTCAGAACCCACGTTGATGCGGATGGAAAAAGGTGACCCCAGCGTGGCCATGGGCGTCTACGTAACGGCGCTGTGGATGATGGGCCGCGCAGCAGCCTTGGAAGACCTGGCAGCGCCCGTGCATGACCAGGGCGCACTGGAAGATGCGGTGCGTGCCGCCCGCGCCCGGGCGGTGCGCAAACCAGCCTCCATCGCTTTACGGCTGGAGCCCATATTGGTCCCTCCAGCCACTGCGCACACCGTTCCCAAACCCAAGGTAGACACACCGTGAGTGCGTTTGATATCGCACAAGAAGCGACGCCATATGAACCCACGGACACGCTCTTTCTGTGGTGGCTGGCTACGCCCACACAACCTGTTTTGATTGGCACGCTGGCTACCGTGCGCACGCTGCAAGGGGTCTCGTTGCGCTACGCGCCCGGCTGGCTTGCATCCGGCTTTGCGCTCAGTGAAGACCTGCCACTCATAGCCAGAGAGTTTTTACCAACTGCGAAAGAGACTGCCGCGGGAGCAGTCGACGACGCGCGGCCAGACCGCTGGGGCGAGCGGGTCATACGCTTTCTGGACAAACCGCCGCGTTTGGCAGTGTTGGACTACTTGTTTTATGCCGGTGATAGTCGTTTTGGCGCTCTGGGGGTTTCAGTGTCGAGCGAACGGTATATGCCGCGCGGCACGGGGCCACTGCCCGTTTTGAGCGATGTCCCGGCGATTGATGTGTTGGTCAAAAAGGTCCTGCACGGCGAACCCATTGCCGAACACCAGCGCCGACTCATCTTGCCCGGCGGCACCCTTGGCGGCGCGCGACCCAAGTCGCTGCTGAACGTGGATGGCGACCAATGGATCATCAAATTCAACGAGCTAGGTGAACCACTGAATGTTCCGCTCATTGAACACGCCACCATGACATTGGCAGCACAAGCCGGCATACGGGTGGCGCAAACCATGCCCGTCGCATTGGACAAAGGCCACGCAGTGGCCGTTAAACGCTTTGACCGAGATGGCGCGCGCCGGGTCCACGCGTTATCGGCCAACGTGGCCCTGCGCGCCGCTGGCGAAGCCATGGGCTACCCCGAATTGGCCCAGATACTGCGCAGACGTGGTGTCAGCAGCGGCGGCCTCCATGCCCAGCACATGGCCGAATTGTTTCGGCGCATGGTCTTCAATATCTTGATAGACAACACAGACGACCACGAAAAGAACCACGTGCTGCTGATGAACGACCAGGGCGCTTACGCGCTGTCACCCGCCTTTGACGTGGTTCCATCCGGCCAGGCGTTGGGCTACCAGCAAATGCGGGTGGGCGACCAAGGGGCAGACTCCACACTGGCAAACGCCATCTCCTGCCACCGGCAATTTGGGCTAAACGAGCAGCAGGCGCGCAGTGAAGTGGCTATGGTTGCAAAAGTGGTAGATGGCTGGAAAGAACATTTCCGCGCAGCTGGTGTCAAGCCCGCTGACGTTGAATCGCTTGGGCTGCAAATCGATCGGCCGTTTCTGAAAGCTGCTTTCGAGTGACAAGCGAGCAACGTCTACATCTGCGCAACACAAACCTAATGCCCGTGCGCCAAACTGCTCAGCACGGCAACCATCCCCATCCCCACCAACAACCAAGCAATCTGCGCAGCCGTCTCAGCCAAGCTTAGGCGCTTTTGCAGCTGCGGAATCAAATCTGCCAGTGCCACGTAGACAAAGCTACTGGACGCGACCACCAGAAAGTACGGCAAATAGTCGTGCAACAAGTCCACTAGCCAGAAGCCGGCCAGCCCGCCCAGTGCGGTGACCGCCCCCGCCAGAGACACCTTCACCAGCGCCATGCGCTTGTTGCTGGCACCGGAACGCAGCACCATCAGGTCGCCCATGTGGTGGGGCACTTCGTGGGCCAGCACGGCCAGCGCAGCGATCGCACCGAGGCGCATATCGGCAATGAAGGCGGATGCGATCAGGATGCCATCACCAAAGCAATGCACACTGTCACCGGTGAGGATGGCCCAGCTGCCGGGCTGCGCCGCTGCCTGCGGTCCATGTGAATGACCTGCGTGGTCGTGATCGTGTGCGGCGTGTTCATGGGCGGCATGGTCATGTTCGGCATGCTCGTGTGCTCCATGTCCGTGGCCATGGTGGTGGTGCTCATGCCCGTGGTGCCACAGCTCCGCCTTGTCCAGCAAGAAGAAGAACACCAGCCCCAGCAGCAGGGTCAAAAACAGGTCTTTGGCCGCCAGCTGGCTTTCAAAGGCCTCGGGCAGCAGGTGCATGAAAGCTGTGGCCATGAGGGCCCCCGCTGCCAGGCTCAGCATGTGCTGTGTGTAGCGGGCCAGCACGCCAAAGCTGAGGGCTGCAGCGAGCCACACTGAGCCGATGCCGGCGATCAGGGTTCCGATAATGATTGCTATCAATGTCATAGCTGGTTACGCTTTTTATTCGAGGGCTAGCGCCCTATTTTCTTAAAAATTTCGCAGTCAATGCGCTTTGTCCCAATTGAGCCCCACACCTACCTCGGCCAGCAGCGGCACCTTGAGTTCGGCAACACCTGCCATGAGGTGCGGAATGGCGGTCTTAAGCCAGTCCACTTCGCCGTCTGGCACTTCAAACACCAGTTCGTCGTGCACCTGCATGATCATTTTGGTGCCGCGCCGCTCGGCATCCAGCACCTGCTGCACCTTGTTCATGCTGAGCTTGATCAAGTCTGCGGCCGTTCCCTGCATGGGCGCGTTGATGGCGGCGCGCTCCAGGCCGGCTAGTTGTGCGCCTTTTGCGCTCTTGATGCCCGCCAGTTGCAATCGCCTTCCAAACACGGTCTCCACATAGCCCTGCTTTTTGGCCAGCTCGCGCGTGGATTCCATGTAGGTCTTGACACCCGGATAGCGCTCAAAGTAGCGGGCAATGTAGTTCTTGGCCGCCGTGTTTTCGATGCCCAGATTGCGC
>CAYXWW010000109.1:0-11985 GCA_964468905.1 uncultured Rhodoferax sp.
GCCCGTTCTGCTTGGCTGGTGTGTGCAGAACGGGCTACAGAAAAGAATAGAAGCATCGGAAGGGAATCTTCCGGTCTCCCCAATAGTCCGCCGTGTCGCGGAAAATATCAAGCAACTGCTCGCGTGCTTCCTTGTCAAACTTGGTATTGGCAGGAATATGCTCCAGCACCGCAATGAAGCCTGGCTGAGGCCCGGATTTGTGCACCGGGTCAGTCATGCTGTCGTAGAGTGCATCAAAATTCTTGCCAACATGTGCGGGTAATTTGAATTGCTGTCCAATCAGGTCCAATACGTCCTGTTTGGTCTGCGCTTCAGCCAGATTGGCATACAGAAAGTGGTGCCCAAGAGACTGAGCGGCTTCCTGTAAATCGGGCACGCGAAAGGCCCGAATTGATTGAACGATATTCGTTCTGACGGTACGAAGTGGCATATCCATTCCCGCTTCACTTTCTTTAAAGATACAAACTCAAATCACGGCTCGATACGGCGAAAACTCGCGTAATGATCGGCTGTGTAATAACAAACATCAGGCGCAGTCGCTTTACCTCCGCACACAATTCGACGAGTCCCCCGATTTGCCGCGCGCGGTGTTTTAACGGTGTATTCGCGGTAATAGCCTCGCTTGTGGGCTGGTAGCAAACGCTCCCGATTTCCAAAAATCACACCGTCTTTTCCATGGGGAAAAGGACCGCCCTGCAAAATCAATCGATACGTTTCGATGCCTTGTGCCGGCAATTGGTTCAATGCAATCGTGGCAGTGACGGTGGTTGTGGTGAACTCTTTTGCATGGACACCAACGCTGAACCCCATCAAGACCAGCAATGCGCTAGTGAGTACCAACTTAACAAACCCGCAGCGCACCATGAAACCTCTCGAGCGACTCCGGGTAAACCCGAAAATTTCTAGGGACGAAGTGTCGCGTATTTCATTTGGAAAAGCAAGGCCTTGCCCAGAATGTGGGCAAGAATTTCACGGAAATCAGTCTATTAAGTGTGCACTAACTTAACGAAATTGCTTTATCTAACAGCGTTTGCATCTGCCACGGTAAGAGCTGTCATATTTACAATTCGACGCACTGTCGTACTTGCAGTGAGTACATGGACCGGTTTGGCGGCGCCTAGCAACACAGGCCCAATTGCAATATTGCCCCCAGCTGCCGTTTTGAGTAAGTTGTAAGCAATATTGGCCGCGTCAATATTGGGCATAACCAGCAAATTGGCGTCGCCTTGCAACGCACTGTGGGGCATGAGAGCCTTGCGCGAAGCGCTGTCCAAAGCCGCATCGCCATGCATTTCGCCGTCCACCTCGAGCCATGGTGCCTGCTTTTGCAATAGCGCAAGCGTAGATCGCATTTTGAGCGCGCTGGGCTCATTGCTACTGCCGAAGCTGGAGTGGCTGAGTAAAGCGACTTTAGGCTTGAAGCCGAATCGTCGCATTTCTTCCGCAGCCATCACAGTGATCTTGGCAAGTTCTGGCGCAGTGGGGTCGTAATTGACGTGGGTGTCCACCAAGAAGACCTGCCGTCCAGGCAACATCAGTCCGTTCATACACGCGTAGATGGGTACATCCAGACTATCGTCCCCACCCACGCCCATGCGCTTGCCAATCACCTGGTCAATGTATTGCAGATGGTGCGTCGTATTGCCCCACGTGCCGCAGATCAGTCCGTCCACATCCCCCTTGTGGAGCAGCATGGAGCCAATCAAGGTCAGGCGCCGGCGCATCTCAATCTTGGCCACCGGGGCTGTCACGCCCTTGCGCTCCGTCATGCGGTGGTAGGTTTGCCAAAAATCACGGTAGCGGTGGTCTTGCTCTACGTTCACCACGTTGTAGTCCACACCCTCCTTGAGCCGCAAGCCGAACTTTTCAATGCGTTCTGCAATGACTGTGGGCCGCCCAATGAGCGTGGGCAACGCCAAGTGTTCGTCAACCACAATCTGCGCAGCGCGCAGCACGCGCTCGTCTTCTCCCTCAGCAAATGCAACACGCTTTTTCAGTGCCTTTTTGGCGGCCGTAAAAATGGGCTTCATGGTGGTGCCAGACGCATAGACAAAGCTCTGCAGCCGTTCACGGTAGGCGTCCATATCGGTGATGGGGCGCAGCGCCACGCCACTGTCGGCCGCAGCTTTGGCGACCGCTGGGGCGATCTTCATCATGAGTCGTGGGTCGAAAGGTTTGGGAATCAGGTACTCAGGCCCAAACGCCAATTCTTCGCCTGCATACGCCGCGGCCACCACTTCACTCTGCTCGGCCTGCGCCAGATCTGCGATCGCGTGCACTGCGGCAATTTCCATTTCTACGGTAATCGTCGAGGCACCCGCGTCCAGCGCACCTCGAAAAATGTAGGGGAAGCACAAAACGTTGTTGACCTGATTGGGATAGTCTGTGCGGCCTGTTGCCATGATGGCATCGTCGCGCACGGCGCGAACCTCTTCAGGCAGTATCTCGGGTGTGGGGTTTGCCAAGGCAAACACCAAGGGTTTGGGCCCCATCGACTTGACCATATCGGCCTTCAGCACGCCTCCTGCAGAAAGACCCAAAAAGACGTCCGCACCAACGATGGCTTCCCGCAACGTGCGCAGTTCAGTACGCTGGGTAAAAACGGCTTTGTCTGCATCCATCAGCTCGGTCCGGCCTTCGTAGACAACACCCGCGAGATCTGTCACCCAGATGTTCTCGCGCGGAATCCCCAGTTTGACCAACAGACCCAGGCACGCCAGCGCCGCTGCGCCCGCACCCGACGTAACCAACTTGACGGTCTTGGGGTCTTTGCCCACAACCTTCAGTCCATTCAAGATGGCAGCACCGACGCAAATCGCTGTGCCATGCTGGTCGTCGTGGAAGACCGGAATCTTCATGCGCTCACGCAACTTGCGTTCTACATAGAAACAATCCGGCGCCTTGATGTCTTCGAGGTTGATACCGCCAAATGTTGGCTCCAGCGAGGCAATGATGTCCACCAGCTTGTCCAGGTCATGCTTCTCGTCAATCTCCAGGTCGAACACGTCAATGCCGGCGAACTTCTTAAACAAAACACCCTTGCCTTCCATGACAGGCTTGGCTGCCAATGGGCCAATGTCGCCCAGACCCAGTACCGCTGTACCGTTGGTGATCACTGCCACCAAATTGCCGCGGCTGGTGTACTTGAAGGCGTTGTTCGGGTCTTTGACAATTTCTTCACATGGAGCGGCTACGCCTGGGGAGTAAGCCAGCGCCAGATCGTGCTGATTGACCAACTGCTTGGTTGCAGAAATCGCAATCTTTCCAGGTGTGGGGAACTCGTGGTACTCCAGCGCCGCATGGCGCAATTGCGCGCTTTTTTCGGCGGAGCTGGAAACGGGGGGCTTGGGGGATAGGGGCGGCTGACTGGGCATCTTGCATCCTTTTCGGCACTCGTCGATGCAAAGGCGCATGGCCCGGTGCCCTGTAATTGGCCTTGCATTGTATGCCGCGCTATTTGATCCCATTGTCATGAAACACACGCAGACGAAACATTTATCATGCAAAAACCACATTGATGTATGCGCAACCTGCGCGCCTAGAATGGAAACGCCTTGCTACTACTTGGTCAGCAGTTCTTGGCGCAATCTTTGGGAGTACTCGCTTGAAATATTCCGAATTCGCGGATGACTCCGAAGAAACGCAATACACGGCAGCACAGCGAGCATCTGCTGCTTCACGCAGTACATGGGTCAGCGTAGGCGTCAACATCGTGTTGACCATCACACAAATTGTGGTGGGTGTGTTTGCCAAATCGCAGGGCCTGATTGCAGACGGCATCCACTCTCTCTCTGACCTGGTTTCAGATTTCGTGGTTCTGCTCGCCAGCCACCATAGCCAAAAAGACGCGGATGAAGACCACCCTTATGGCCACCAGCGTTTTGAGACCGCCGCTTCACTGGTGCTGGGTGCGTTGTTGATGATCGTGGGTATTGGTATGGTGTGGGCGGCGTTTCGCAAATTGGAGAACCCGGCAACAGTGGAACAAGTGCATATCGTGGCACTGTGGGTATCAGCCGCCGCGCTGGTTTCCAAAGAATTGCTGTTTCGCTACATGTTGGGCGTGGCCAAGCGGGTGAAGTCCAGCATGCTGGTGGCCAACGCCTGGCATGCGCGGTCAGACGCAGCCTCTTCACTGGTGGTGGGCATTGGCATCGTCGGCAACTTGGCAGGCTACCCCATCCTGGACCCCATTGCAGCCCTTATTGTCGGATTCATGGTGGCCAAAATGGGGTGGAGCTTTGGCTGGAGTGCCATGCACGATCTTATGGACCGCGCGGTGGACGAAAAAGAAGTAGCGGCCATCCGCGCAACCCTGATGGAAACCCCTGGCGTGCAAGATGTGCACGATGTCCGCACCCGCAAGATGGGCGACATGATCGTGGTCGACGCGCACCTGGAAGTTGACGCTACGGTTTCGGTGGAGGCCGGACATGACATTGCAGTTGAAGCACGTCGACGCGTCATGCAGCGGCACCGCGTGCTGAACCTGATGACCCATGTAGACCCCTGGAAGCGCCCAGACCTGGATCACAAACCGGCAGACGCTCCATTCATATCGCCCTAGCGGCAAATCACCACCCGCATTCAACGTCTGGTCACAAGGTGCTGGCACGTGGCCACAGCACCACCTATTCTTCGTTCATCAAGGCTGCTACACCACGCAGTCGGATCGTTGTGGCAATCGGTGCACCAGCGAATGCAATTTCACTTGAACGGAGAACACTATGACCTTGGCTCAAGAACTGGAAAATTTGGAACAAATGCGCAACCGCGGGGCACTGAGTGAGAGCGAATTTACACAGGCCAAAGCGCGCTTGTTGCAACACAGCCCCGCGCCCATGGGGGAGTCGATCAACGGACTGCGCCGCAGCGCATCTGACGAGTGGATTGGTGGCGTCTGCGGTGGCCTCGCCAAATTCACCGGAATGGACGCCTGGCTGTGGCGCTTGGGATTCTCCTTGATGCTCATCTTTGCCGGCACCGGCTTGTTGATGTACATCCTGATGTGGATACTGGTGCCCAAGGAATCTGCGGCAAGCACAGGCACTTGAACCAACAACACACCGGGTGTGCAACGATGCCAGGTGTTCTGTGCGCGTTGTATCGGACTCTAGTCTGGGTCCGTGCCGCAGGCTATGTCAATGCCCGCCGCGCGTGCCTCGGCTAGCAAAGTCGCCAACTCAGCAGCCGAGTGCACGCCGAGCCGGTCAAAGATTTTGCGCCGGTGTTCTTCCACGGTGCGCACGCTGAGCTCCATCTTCCAGGCAATGGTCTTGTTCAAGTCACCACTGGCTACCATGGGCATCAGCCGTAGCTGCTGCGGTGCAAGGCTGCCTATCAGCTTGTGTAGTTCATCGCGACGCACCACCAAGCTGTGCAACTTTGCCTCTGCCAACAGTGCGCGCTGAATCAGTGTCACCAGCGCGTCGTCAGCATAAGGCTTCTCAACAAAACTAAAAGCACCGCGCGCCATCGCCGCCACCGCCATGGGGATATCGCCATGGCCACTCAAAAACAGCACCGGCATGCGGGCCGCAAGCCCCCGTGAAATCAGTGCTTCATGCACCTGCAGGCCCGAAAGCGGTTCCATGCGCACATCCAATATAAAGATGCCACGCAACCCGGTCCCCGCCTGGTCTAACGCCTCCAGCAGCGCCACGCCACTGGCGTAAGTCACTACGCGAAAATCATGCTGGCGCAACAAAAAGGCAATCGATGCACGCACGCCTTCATCGTCGTCGCACAAATAAATGGTCGCATCCGTCATGGTGAAAGGTCCCCAACACCGCGCGGCTCCGGCGGCAGTGAAAATCTGAAACACGCGCCGCCTTGAGCAGACGCCGCGTCCGCCCGCAAACTGCTGCCATGCGACTCCAATATTGACCGGCATATGGCCAAACCGAGCCCGGTGCCTTTGTCCTTGGTTGAGTAAAACGGTTCCATCAGCGTTTCAATCCCGCGCCCCTCTAAACCCGGCCCCACGTCGACCACTTCAACCGTAACCCCGCCCACGAGCTTACCCGCAGAGCCATCAGCATTCAACTGTGTACGCACCGTCATACTGCGCTTGTGGCGCACGCCTGCCATGGCATCTATGGCATTGCGCATCAAATTGGTAATAACTTGCTCAATACCAATGCGATCCATGCACACACGGGGCAAGCCGTCCGCCAAGTCCAAAGACAGGACTACCCCCGCGCGCTTGAGGTCGCGCGTGAGCAGCACCGCCGCCGCACGAATCACCGTATTGGTGTCACAGGCCTCCAATACCAGCTCGCGCCGCGCCAATCGGGTCCGAATGCGGTGGACAATACCACCCGCCTGGGTCGCGTGGCGGGACAGGGCCTGTGCCGCTGCTAGCAGTTCGGGGTTGGTGTCGGGCTGCTTCGCCAATGCCCGCGCGATGCCAGAGGCAAAGCCCACCATGCTGGTCAGGGGCTGGTTCAATTCATGCGCCAGTGTGGAAGCCACCTCACCCAGGGTAGAAAGCCGCGCGTGGTTGGCCAGCACCTCTCGCTGGCGCCGCTCCAGCTCTTCTAGTCGCTTGCGTTCGGTGACATCCACAATCGACCCCATCCAACCCACCTGCGTGCCACTGCCATCGATCAGTGGCGACTCAAACACCATCACATCGAGAACGCGCCCATCGCGGTGGTGCCAACGTGCCTCGTGGCCCACACGTTCCACCGGTTGTGCCCCGGGCTCCAAAAGTGGCGGCGTTGGCTCTTCGAATGCGGCACCCTGCGCTTGCAGCTCTGCAAACGAATAGCCCACCAGATCGCAAAACGTGCGGTTGGCAAATAGCAGCCGACCATCTAAGCCGCGGGCTCGCAATCCCACCAGCGCCGACTCTTCCAAGGATTGCCGCCACGCGGCCTCTGTGCGCCAGGCCCCTTCGGCCTGCGCCACCCGGTTCATCTGCCGACGCAGCAGCAGGCTTGCTATGGCGATCAACACCAAAAATCCTCCCATCAAAACCACAGGCAGTGTCGTGAACCAATGTGGTTGCCGGGTGCGTTGCGTCAGGCGCAAGCGCGCATCGGCCACTGCTCTAAAAGGTGTTTCGTAAGTCTCGCCTGCCGCTGCACGCCCCGGGTTTTCGGTGGACAAGATTACTTCGTCCAGCCCGGACAGCAGTTGCACCTCATACTGCGCCGCCAGCCACCAAAAGTCTTTGCTCTTGATCAGGTCGCCTGGGTCATAGCGTGCAATCAGCTGGCCGGATGGCGCCCTGCGCACATCGCCAATCGGTGCCGCCAGATGCAGGCTAATGCCGGGGAAGTGGGGCAGGCCCTGTGCACCGCGGCGATGGTCGCGCCGGGCTTCGGCAACGATACGGTTGTTCGCGTCCAGCCAGATCACGCTCAGCCACCGCCGGTCCAGCCCAGCGGCAATTTCAGGCATGCTGTTGAGCCGCAAGCTGCCAGCGTCAGTGGCTGCGGGCAGCCGCGAGGCCGCGGCCAGCAGGGTAGCCGTTTCCGTCTCCAAACGCGCGGTGAGCTGAGCTTCCAGACTCAGCGTATCGGCCACCACCGCGCGCTGCAGGGCTTCGCGCTCCAGTCGATCATTGTCTTGCGCCCACGCCACCACCAGTGCCATAAACCCCATGGACAACAACAAGGGCATGGCCCACAAAAAGCGGCTCCATGTTGTGGTCTTCGTGGAGTCCAAACTGCAGCCTACTCGGGAGCGGTCATGGCGTTGAGTTGCGCCAGGCGTTGTGGTGTTCCCACGTCGGTCCAGCGGCCGGTGTACAGCTCGGCACTTACCCGCCGTTGCGCCATGGCAGTGCGCAGCAGAGGTGCCAGTGCGGCCTTCACACCTAGGGGGTTACCCCATGGAATATCGCACCATGGCTGCGCAAAGAGTGCAGCGCGGTACAGGCCGATGGTGCTATAGGTAAAACGCGGCTGCGGGTCGTCTGCGGGCAGGCTCAACGCAAGGTGGGAGGGGCTTCCATTGCCCTCCTGCACGGCCAGACCAAAATCGCCACGCGGATTGTGCGCGGGGTTGGGTACCAGCCAAATATGCGCCAGCATGTCAGTCGCCAAAAACCGATCGACGGCCGACTGGCTGAATGCAAAGTCGGGCGCAAACACGTCACCTGCCAACACCCAAAACGCGCCATTGTGTGGCGTGCTTTTTTCGTCACCGTCTGCCGAGGTGCCTGTGGGACACAGCAGAGGCAAGGCGCGCACAATGCCACCGGCTGTTTCCAGCGCAGCGCCAAAGTCCTGCCCTTCGTGGGAATACAGAATCTTCAGTGCGCCTGTAGAGTGCTCCTGATTTGATAGCTGCTTACGCATATTCTGCGAGGGCTCACTGTCAAAAACACTACCAAAGACCTGCGCAATCTGCTCACCCAGCCATGCAGTGTTGATAACGACGTGGCTGAATCCTCCACGCCCCAGCGCCTCCAGGTGCCATTGCATGAGTGGTTTGCCCTGCACCTGGAGCAATGGCTTGGGTGTGCTGTCCGTCAGTGGGCGCATGCGCTCGCCGCGGCCTGCAGCCAGCAACATTGCTGAAATTGCAGTCACCGTCATTGATGGACGACGAGACGCCCAATTGCCGCCCAGGACTCGCATTCACTGGCACCCCGCGCACGATTTTCTCTGACAATTTTTTCTGCGCGCTCAATGATTTCTTTTGATCCCTTTTTGTCTCGTTCCGTTTCCATCGGGGCAGACTTCATGGTCTGCAACATTCCATTTACCATTTCGCGGCATTGGCTTTCCGTCGGCGTTTTGTGTTGTGCGGCAACAGGTGTTGTTGCCAGGCACATGAGCGCGAGCAATGCAAGAGTATGGTTGGTATCAGTCATTTGAGTCCATTGTGGTTAGTGGGCATCACCAGTGGCCGAGCCCGTGGCCAATGTCAAGTATCCAGCCGATCGAACAGAAAGCTTGTGTAACGACACTAGCGCACCCCTACCGCCACATCGCCAAACACCGCTTGCGCAGCACGTGGCAAGCAGCGCCAGTAGTTTTCTTTGGCGGCTACCGCGCCACCCAGGGCAGCGGCTGCGTGCCACCCCCAGCGCGGTTCGTACAAGAATGCGCGGGCCAGCGCCACTAAGTCCGCGTCGCCTGCTTGCAGCACCTCTTCTGCCTGCTGTGCCTCGGTAATCAGGCCCACGGCAACGGTTGGCAGCCCGCTTGCCTTGCGCACCGCGCGCGCAAAAGGCACCTGGTAACCAGCACCCAAGGCAATCTTTTGCGCGGGCGACACACCGCCAGACGACACGTGGATAAAGTCGCAGCCCATGGCCTTGATGCGTGTGGCGAACTCGGCGCTTTGCACCACATCCCAGCCACCCTCCACCCAGTCGCTGGCCGATATGCGGATGCCCAGCACCCCGCTGTACACCGCCCGTATGGCCGCGAAAACCTCCAATGGAAAGCGCACCCGGTTGTCAAAGCTGCCGCCATAGGCATCGCTGCGTTGATTGGCCAGGGGCGACAAAAATTCATGCAGCAAGTAGCCATGCGCTGCATGCAGCTCAATGGCCTCAATGCCCATGCGGTCTGCACGCTGCGCGGCTTGCACAAAGGCATCACGCACACGGCCCACATCCACTTGAGACATTTCCGTGGGCGGAGCCTCGGCGGGCAAGTGGGGCATTGGCGACGGGCCAAACGTTTCCCAGCCACCCTGGTCTGCCGAGAGCAACTGCGCACCCGCCCACGGCACCGCGCTGGACGCCTTGCGCCCCGCGTGTGCCAGCTGTATGCACACCGGTGTTGGCGGTGCCAGCGCACGGGCGCGGCGCAGGGTGTCGGCCAGGGCTGCTTCGGTTCGGTCATCCCACAGGCCCAGGCAGGCACCGGTGATGCGCCCCTCAGGAACCACTGCCGTGGCTTCTATGGTGAACAGGCCGGCACCGCTGTTGAGCAGGTTGCCCCAGTGCATCAAGTGCCAATCGGTGGCTTGCCCGTTGTCGGCAGCGTACTGGCACATAGGGGCCACCACAATGCGGTTGGCCAGCGGCAGGCCACCACGGGGGGATGGCAGGGTGTAGGGGGTAAATAGTAGACTCATGGCGTCAGCATATCGCATGGAGTCATCAACATGCCCAGCTTGCGCGCGATCGTCTCGGTACCTTTTGAAGATCGCATCCAATGCCAACAGCCCGGCTGCGGGCATGCCGTCTACCGCCGCGTGCACGTGGTGGACGACGGCGGCATGGTCCTGCTGGGCTCCACCTGCTTTGCCAAGCGCTATGGCTCGGCCGACGCACTGGGCTACGCTAAGCACGGCAGTGGTGGCGATGGCAGTGGCAGAGCGCTCACGCCCGCCGAACGGCAACTATTGGTTGACAACACCGCCGCGCTATTGGCACAGTTTGACCACGAACAAGCGCAACGCGCCAGACCACCGCTGCCACTACCGCAACCAAAGCCACAGTTACAAAAGCGCGCCGCTGTCACCCCACCCGCAAAAGATACAAGCCCTTGGCCCTGGCAAAAGCCACTCACCTCCATGCTCTACTTCCGCATGTACGATGGCTCGGGCTGGGTGCGCGTGCAACACCTGCAGGGCCAGCAGCTGCTGGTGCCGTGGCCCCTGTTTGAGGGGTGGGACGAGTGCCTGCCCCGCTCCGTGGGCACGCCACACCCGGTGCTGCAAGCGCTGGAGATGCCGCCCGCAATTGCCGACCTGATGGCGGCGGTGGCCTACATGCGCCAACACAGCGCTTGGGAAAGGCTCAGCGGCCATTGGCGCGAGATTGTGGGTGAAGCGAGCCGCCGTTAGGGGCGCGTTCTGCTTCCCATTCTTACAGAAATTGGCCACTAGCCCTCGTGGAACTTGCCTAATCAGCTACTAAATACATAGCATTTATGACGGCGAATTTACAATTTAGAAAACAAAACTCTAATTTGTAAGAACGATTCCCCGTACCGCTGCAGCCACCTTGAGCACGTAGCATCCTCATGTATCCTGCAGTTTCTTCGTTTTGTTGCCAGTTAACTGTTTGAAGTTCTCTGTTGAGATCACGGGCTTTCCGGTTTGCTTTTCAATATCCTTGCGTGTGCGCCCCGCCACTGCGCCGCCGTCCTTAGCATCCACCTTTAACGCGAAGGTGCCGTGCATGATTTCATTGGTGAGGATGCCGAATTCCTGGCTGTTGGTAGCCCCGCGTTGTTTCCATTCGTCTGTTAAATCCTAACGAACTGCAATGCCGCGAAGACGCTTGTCAATCCACTCCTTGGGGTAGCCCTTTTGCTCGTACAGGTCTTGCATACGGGCCATGGCCAATTCGGGGTGCTCAATTTCGTCGAGACGCTCCTTGCCTACCTTGGCGAGCCGGCGTTTAAAAGGCTCGGCCTTGGGGCTGGGGATGGACTGGATCAAGCGAAAAATGCCCTGGGTATTCCAGCACTGAAGCTTCTGCCGCCCGCCTGCCGTTTCAAAAGGCAATGCAAGGGGGGGGGCAATTTGTCCCCCCCCCTTGGCTATCGAGGCCCAGATCGGGGTCACGCCGGCGCATCTTCTTCCAGTAGTCCGCTGGGTCGGCCGCATCTGTTAGCGCGGAAACAATGTCGGTAATAACGAACCACCATGCATCGTTGTGCAGGGTACGGCGGATAGCACGGCTTTGAAACAGTGCCACACGGGCATGGGGATGGCTTTCTGGTTCACGCATGACAAACTCCTTAACTTGAAGCGAAAGAGTGGCGCAAGGTGTGCGGTGTAGCCAGCTTCGAAATGCGTACCGCCTGCACGGCTTGCTTGAAAGCACGCTGAAATGTCTGGTCATAGGCGTGGTGCCTGCGCACAGTCTTGCTGCGAGGGTCTGTAGACACGGTGGCCTGGGCAAAAACCCAATGCCAGCTCCACGTTTGACCCGCTTTGGGGTACTTGGCATCCAGGGCATGTGGCATTTCTACGCCCGGTAGCTGTGCAGCACGGTCGTGCGCCCACAGTGCGTGGCTTTGCGCAAACTGACCTTTGAGTGCTGGCACCAAGCTCTTGGGCAAC
>CAYXWW010000110.1:0-3848 GCA_964468905.1 uncultured Rhodoferax sp.
ATTGCTGGCCCTAGCGAAATTTTGGTGCTGGCCGATGGCAGCACGCCGCCCGACTGGGTGGCCATGGATTTGTTCAGCCAGGCCGAGCACGACGAGCTGGCCCAGAGCATTCTGTTGTGCCCCGATGCCGCGTATATCGACGCGGTGCAGGCCGCCATCAACCGCCTGTTGCCCACCATGCCCCGCGCAGAGATCATCGCCAAGTCGCTGAACGACCGCGGTGCACTCATCCTGACCCGTAGCATGCAAGAGGCCTGCGACATCAGCAACCAAATCGCCCCCGAGCATCTGGAAGTATCCAGCCAAGACCCACACCGCTGGGAGCCGCTGCTCAAGCATGCAGGCGCTATTTTCTTGGGTGCCTTCACCAGCGAGTCATTGGGCGACTACTGCGCTGGCCCCAACCACGTGCTGCCCACCAGCGGCACCGCGCGCTTCTCCAGCCCCTTGGGTGTATACGACTTTCAAAAGCGCTCCAGCATCATTGAAGTGAGCGAAGCCGGTGCGCAGGTTCTGGGCCCCATCGCCGCAACACTGGCCTATGGTGAAGGGCTCCAAGCCCACGCGCAGGCGGCGGAAATGCGGTTGAAGTAAAGCCAAAGGTTCATCGCGAGCCGCATGGGTTGGCTTGCGGTGAGTGCACGCTGTGGTCCTAGACTGTTTCGCCAGCACGAACGGTAAGAAACACCTCATCTAGGCGACCAATGACCATGCAAACATTCTTTGTTCCTAAGCGGCTTGGGTCAATGGTGGTGACAGCTTTGATGGCGTGCACCGTCTGCAGCCAGGCGTCGGCTATGTCGATCCGCGAACTGCGGGCGCTGGAGAAGTCAGATGCCAAGCAGGGCGCGCTTTATGTGCAGTACTACCTGGTTGGCGTCATGGAAGGTGTTCTTGAGACACATGCGCAAGCCGTGCGAAAAGGCACCGCACCAACCATCTGCAAAAGCGGTCGACGCCTGGAGCCACGCATGGCCAAAAGCCTGTTTGACAGCGAGCTCTCGCGCAATACCGGTGTATATGAGGCTGATATGCCGGTGGAGTTGGTGATGTTCAATGCGCTGGCTTCGGTGTATTCCTGTCCAGCGTAGCGCGTTGCGCATGGTGCGCGCCAGAATGCAACATCCGCCACCATGGCTTGAAGTGCATCGACAGTATCCGCGGGAGACTTTCGACTTCATCGCCTTGCTAGTTTTTAGCCGCACTGTGGGCAAATGCTTCTTCAAAGCTTCTACCCTCTCGAATCTCTTCCGCCAATTCGTGAAATCTATTTTGTGGGTGCTTGAGCCTCCATGACCGAACCAATTCCTTGGACCAAGCATAGTTGAACATGACTGCGTCCCTCCCACCGGAATTGAACTGCGCTTGCCACCACAAGTTCTCTTTGCCCACGCGATCCCTGCTACTGAAATTGCCTATGTCGAATGGCTTTCGGTAGTCCACTTGCATTGCAATGCCTTCTTCAAACCATGCCGGAATTTGCGTCATCCTTTTCCAATAGCCAACGCGCTGGACAAGTTCGGCATGCGCCAGCTCATGCGCTACAACGTCAACGTTTTGCCCGTTCTGGCCAATCACCACGTACGACGTCCACGGAAGAAAATGGGAGGTTCCATAGCCGTTCCCATAGCGCAGCATCTTTTGCGAATTGCCGATGATAAGAACCGATTGCGCCGAATAACTTCCATAGGTGCTGGAAATACGTGCTTTAGCCTCTTCAACGAAGGCGAGAAACCGTGCGGTGTCCTCTGGTGACAGACCCGGCTCTATAAAAACAGCGGGTGCTACTTCTTTGAAGTCGGAGAAACCAATCAATGCAGATGCTGCAGCCTCACGATTCATTGCTAAGGCAGCGATGAACAACGCGCAAATTGCACCGACAAAAACAAAGAAAATTCTTTTGAATTTCGTTGGACTCATACTTAGTTCGGACGACGACGTGATGGACGGGTGAAAACTGCTTTGTGAACACCGTCATTTGGATTGGGAATATCCCCTCAAGAGTTCGAAAACTTCGCAGAGCCTATGGCAAAGGGGCCTGCCGATTTCTGGGCATTTGACAGTACGAGGCGGGGTCTTTTGCCATAGGCTCTGGTACTACAAACGTTGCGACGACAACGTATTTCGAACACCCTCAACCCATCACCACCGGCCCACCCTTCGCAACCGCCCGCTGATAAGCAGGCCGCGCCACCATGCGGTCCCTGTATGCAGCCAGCCGGGGGAACTGCTTGGCATCTGCACCACGTGACAGTGCGGCCTCTACCGCAAAGCTCATCTGAAAATCCGCGATGCTGATCTGCTCGCCTGCAAACCAAGTGTGTGTGCCCAAGTGGCTTTCAATAAACGCCAGCGCAGTGGCCACGTTGGGGTCAATCAGTTTGGCTTGCACCTTGGCGCAGAGTTCCCGCGCAATGGGGCGCACGAAGAAGGGCATGGGCTGGGTGGGGATGGTGGTGAAGACCAGCTTCATCACCAGCCAGTTCATGAGCGAGCCCTCGGCGTAGTGCATCCAGAAGCGTGACTGCCGGTAGGCGGGCGTGCCCACGGCAGGTTGCAGGTTCGCCAGGTCGTTCGTTAGTTTGCCCGACGCTTGCGCGCCATAGCGCTCCACGAGGTATTCCAAAATGGCACCAGACTCGGCTATGGTTTCGGTCCCATCGGTGATGACGGGCGACTTGCCCAAGGGGTGTATGGCTTTGAGCGATGCCGGGGCTAGCTTGGTCTGTGGATCGCGCTGGTAAAGCTTGATTTCGTACGGGACGCCCAGTTCTTCCAGCAACCACAGTACGCGCTGTGAACGGGATGTTTCGAGGTGGTGTACGGTGATCATATTTTGCGTGCTCGCGGCAGTTGTTGTAGATAAAAAAGGCCTCTAGCCCTCGAATTACATGCGATAGAAGCTATCAAATGAATAGCGCCTAAGATTTCATGCTGGTGTGCAGGGTATGGGCACCCATGCCAGCCGCAGCCGTACCCAGTGGTGCCCGGCCGGCCTGTGCGTGAATCTGCTGGATGAGCGCGCGGTGGCTGGGCAGGTCAACCAGCGCACGGTCGCCAAAGCGCTTGATCTTTGCAAAGAGTTTGTTGGCTTCTTCCACTTGTGGGAAGTCATCGCGGCCCGCGCTCAGATCGGTCTGGAAGCCCATGCCGTAGAGAATGTACTGGTAGTTGAAGAAGGCAAAGGTCTCGGTGTCCAGCACAAAGTCAAAGCGGCCGGGCGGTCGCAGTTTCCATTGCTCCAGCAAGTCTGCCAATTGGTCGGGGATGGACGCGGCCTGCGCGTTGTCGCGCCAGAAGGGCTCTTGGCGCTGGCTCAAGGCATAGTGCAGCTTTAAGAAGTTGACGATGTTCTCAAAGCGCGCAGTCATCAGCTGGTTGAAGCGGCGTGCCGGAGCCTGCATGGAGCCGCTGTGCGGCAGCATTTCGGCAATCATGCCAACGGCGGCTTCAATGAGTACCAGACCCGTGGATTCCAGTGGCTCCAAAAAGCCCGCCGACAAACCCACGGCCACACAGTTTTTGACCCACTGCTGCTCGCGGTAGCCGGCTGCAAATGCAATGCGGTGGGGTACCACGTCTTGATGCCTGGACCCCAGGTAGGCGTGAAGGATGTCGGCCGCGCGGTCGTCACTCATGTGGTCGCTGGAGTAGATGCAACCAATGCCGCGCGAACCGTTGAGGCCAATGTCCCACGTCCAGCCAGCCTCGTGCGCGGTGGCAATGGTGCAGCTTTCCATGGCGGCTTCGGCAGAGTCGTGCTTGGCGAGACCTTTGGCTTGTTCGCGTCTTTACCCGCGGGATCGGGCGGCGCGCACGGCCAACGGTCTGCGCGCCCGGTGCCCGCA
>CAYXWW010000110.1:3858-11874 GCA_964468905.1 uncultured Rhodoferax sp.
GTCGTCTGTCCCACGCGGATCCAGTGGCAGCTTGCAGGTCAGTGCCCTGTCGGTAAAGAGCTGCTGGCGGACGGACTTGAAGCCGGTGCCCATGGCTTGCCCGATCAACTCGGCGCGAAAGCCTGAGCAGTCAATGTAAAGGTCTGCCTGAAAGCGGCCATGCTGTAGTGTGTTGATGTGGTCAATCGCACCCGTTGCGTCCAGCGCCACGCTGGAGAGTGTGGCCTCCACGTGTTGCACACCCAGCTCTCGCGCGCGGTGTGCGAGCAACTTGGCCAGTTTGATCGCGTCGAAGTGGTAGGCGTAGTTCAGCGGCCCGGTGTAGGCGTCTTCATGCCCGCGCTTGGGCGCACGCCGGGCCTGCGCCACCCGGTCTTGAATCGTCACCGCCTGCGCAAAGGGGGCACGCGTGGCCGCGTCTTGCAGCAGCCAGTAGGGCACGAGGTTGGTGCCTTCGGTATAAAACGGCGCTTCAAAAGGATGGAAGAAGTGGTGGTGCTGGTCGCCCACAGGCGTGTGGGCCCAGTCTGTAAATCGAATGCCCTGCTTGAAGGTGGCAGACGTTTCGCGGATGAAGCGCCGCTCGTCAATGCCCAGAAACTGCAGCGTGCTGCGAATGGTGGGAAACGTGCCCTCGCCCACGCCGATCACGCCAATGTCGGGCGACTCCAGCACGGTCACTTCTAAATGGCTGCGCTCAGACAGGCCCAAAAACTTGGCCAGGTATGCGGCGGTGAGCCAGCCCGCTGTGCCGCCGCCGACGATCAGGATGCGTCGCTTGCTTGTCATAAGTCTTTTGTCATTCAAACGTTGGCATCTCAGCTTGCGCTTTGAATCACATCAACACCTGCCACTTGTGCGGCCAGTTTGAGTTGTTCATCTTGCGTTGCCAGCGGCAAGCCATGGCGCATGGCAAGCTCCAAGTATGCAGCGTCGTAGCTGCTTAAGTTATAGCGCATTGCCAATTCAAACAGGGGGCGCTGCCCGGGTGGTGCACCCGTGTCCACCTCAATCGGCAGCTGGTTCAGGGTGTCCAAAATTTGTCGCGCTTGGGCTTGGGTCAGTCGCCCTTTGGTGCAGGCAGTTTTGAGAACATTGGCCAGTTCCAGTTGCCACAGCGCAGGCACCAGGGCCTTCTCTACCTCAAGGCGGGTCGCTATGGCGTCCGTGTAGTCGGTGGCCTGGCTGGGTAGGTACCAGCCCGTGATCACCGAGTTGTCGAGCACAAAGGTCATTAGTCGCGCCCAGCCTGTATGGCCTGTTGGACGGTGCAGCCCAGCTCGCTGTCGGTGGCAACTGCGCGCAGTTGCTGCATGGCGCTGACTACGCGTTGGCGCTGCGCCAGCGCGGGTGGTTCGTTGGTGCCTATGGCCACCAACCGCGCCACCGGCATACCGTGCCGGGTGATGGTGATTTCTTCGCCATGCTCGACGGCTGCGATCATTTCGGAAAAACGATTCTTGGCTTCGTAAACGGCAATGGCTTGCATCATGAAACTCCGGCTAATTATGGCTAGCCATATTTTTACACGAAATGCCTATGCTCTGACGTATAAATTCTTTAACCATAAGTGCCCAGTCTGCGTACCCTGGCCCCAATCTTCGTCTTCATCCGGTGGCAGCAGGTTGTGGCCTGATGGGTTGAGCAGCTTTACGCGGCCCGCGCGGAATGAAGCGACCTTGCGCGTGACGAAAGTTAACCCATGCTCCAGCGCCGTTGCTGCCAGCAGGCCGTCGCGTGTATTGGCGTAGGGCAGTTGGGCCCGGCGGCGCACAACCGTGGCATCAACCGGCAGCACGCGTCCGTCAAAGGCTGGTATCAAGTGGCTGTCTATCCATGTGCGCACGGTCAGGCCCGCGGTGCGGTCCTTTTTGCCCAGGCGGGCGGCGGCGTTTTCAATTTCCAATAATGTGAGTGCAGAGATAAACAGCTTGTGCCGTGCAATGCCGGTGGCCCATGCCGCGAGACCAGGGTCGGACTGCGCCGTTTTGGCCTTGCGCAGTTCGAGCACGATGCCGGTGTCTAAGAGGTACATCAGTCTATGCCCTCGCGGTGGTCCCACGCGCCATCGGATGCGTCAGTCGCGTCCAGGTCCGGAGGGCTTTCAGTGCCCAGTGTCGCTGCAGGGGGCATGGCCAACAGGTCCAAAATGCTCTCGCCTTCCCCGGTAAAACGGCGGAAGTCTTCAATACTCATCAGCACATGGGTGGGCTGGCCACGGTCCGTAATCAGGACCGGCTCAGAGCGCGCCTCGCGCTTGGCAAGGCTCACATCGCGGTTGAATTCACGGCTGGTGATGAATTTCATGGTTGGCTTGATTGTACCTATGTACCTACATAAAAGAAAAGTATATGTAGGTACATAGGTTCAAAAAGGTTTGTGCCGATAGACGCGGCCATACGACACTTGCACAATCCGCCCCACTTACAAATATCCACCAATTTCTTTTGGACGTTGCATGAATTTCGACAATATTGACCTTTTCGCCCTGCTGGGCGACGTGTTTGCCAAGCACGGGCCAGCGAGCCCGGCAGTCGCACAGACGTATTCACCAGCCGACTTCAGCGTTCATTTCTTTTTGCAACTAGCCATCATCATGCTGGCCTGCCGTGTGGTCGGCTGGTTTGGCCGCAAGTTTCTAGGGCAGCCTCAGGTGGTGGGCGAAATGATTGCAGGTGTGGTTCTTGGCCCTTCGCTGCTCGGCATGTTTTTCCCCGACCTGCAAGCCGCCATATTCCCCAAGGAAATGAAGAATGTTTTGTACACAGGCGCGCAACTGGGCGTCGGCCTCTATATGTTTTTGGTTGGCACGACGCTGCGGCTGGATCACTTTGCCACCAAGGGCCGCAGCGCCATGGGCGTCTCATTCGCCGGTATTGCTGCGCCGTTCTTCATCGCCTTCCTGATCACGCCCTTATTGATTGACATTCCGGGCTTGTTCGCTGTCGGCATCTCGCAGACCAATGCGACTCTGTTCATGGGTGCCTGCATTGCGCTGACAGCTTTCCCCATGCTGGCCCGCATCATCAATGAGCGCGGCCTTGCCAATACTTCGCTGGGTACCTTGACCCTGACAGCTGGTGCTTTTGACGACGCAGCATCTTGGTGTGTGCTAGCGATCGTGTTGGCCGCATTTGGCGCTGGCGCAGGCGTGGCCGTGTTGGCCATTGGCGGCGGCATTATTTGGGGTACTTTTGTCTTGATGTTTGGACGCAAGTTATTGGCACCACTGGGTCGCATGGTGGAGCGCGACGGGGAGATGAGTCACACCGTGTTGGGTTTCACACTGATCGCGTTTTGCGTGTCAGCGTTCGTGATGGACGCCGTGGGCATTCATGCCATCTTTGGCGGTTTCATCATTGGCGTGGTCATGCCCCGTGGCCTGTTTGCCGCTGAGTTGAAAAAGAAAGTCGAACCACTGGCGGTCATTTTGCTGCTGCCCATGTTTTTCACGTATTCGGGCCTGAACACCCGCTTGGACATGATTAATTCGACCGAACTCATCTTTATTGCTGCGGGCATCCTGGTGGCTTCGGTGTTGGCAAAGTTCGGTGCCTGTTACCTTGCGGCGCGCTTGGCGGGTGAAGACAATCGCACGGCCTTGGGCATTGGCGCGCTGATGAATTCGCGTGGTCTGATGGAGCTCATCATTATCAACATTGGTCTGCAAAAAGGCATCATCGGGCCGGCCTTGTTCTCTATCCTTGTGCTGATGGCTGTGGTGACGACCATGATGGCAAGCCCAGTATTCGAGTTGGTCTATGGCCGCAAGGCGCGTGAAAGCGGCGAACTCGACGCCATAGGCGGCAGCCCGGCCTCTACGCCGGCCTGAGCGGTTTGTACGCGCCATCCAGAGCACCGCGGTACGGCCTGCGTACCGGCGCGGTGGGGTGTGCTGGGGTGTTTGCGGTCATTGCGTTATTGGCATTTGGCAGTTTCAACCTGGGCACCATGCTTTTGCTGGGGTCATTCGGTTCCAGTGCGGTACTGGTGTTTGTATTTCCGGACCTGCATTTCTCGCAGCCCCGCAGCGTCATTGGCGGGCATTTTGTGTGTACCGGCGTGGGGCTGGCAACACTGGCTATCGTTGGGCCGACTTGGTGGTCGCTGGCCAGCGCAGCCGCGGTAGCGGTTGCTTTGATGATGATAACCCGCACGCTCCACCCACCCGCAGGCTCCAACCCCATCATCGTATTTCTGGCCATGCCGCAGTGGGGTTTCTTGCTGTTTCCCACCTTGCTGGGCGCGTTGTCCATGGTTGTGGTCGCGCTGGTGTACCACCGCGCAAGTCGGCGACGGTATCCGATGTATTGGTGGTGAGTCGTGTTGGCATAAGTACACGAATTTCGTGTTACACGAAATTCGTGTAATATCGATGGCATGAAGAATGTCACGATCACCGTGGACGATGCCGCCTTGGAGTGGGCGCGCATTGAGGCGGCCAAGCGCAACACCAGCGTCTCCAAGCTGGTGGGCGAGATGCTGGCCGAGAAGATGCAGCGCACCGATGCCTACGCCCGTGCGGCGCACGATTGGCGCACCAAAGACCGCTTGTGGGCGTCTGACGGCAATGCGTACCCCCAGCGTGCCGAGCTAAACAACAAAACAGGCGGCACGCCATGAGCGGCGTTTTTGTGGATACCAACATTCTGATCTGCAGCGAAGACGGAGCCCATCTGGCCAAGCGCGACATGGCTTTGCAGTGGCTTTCCGTGCTGTGGCAGCGTGGCATAGGCCGCATCAGCACGCAGGTGCTGAACGATTTTTACGTCACCGCTACTTGCAAGCTCACACCGCCCATGGCGCCGGGTGATGCGCGGGCAGAGGTGCGGCGTTACGCACTGTGGCAGCCATGGCAAATTGACCAGGCTACGGTCGAATCGGCCTGGGCAGTGGAGAGCCGCTACGGCCTGCAGTACGCCGACAGTCTGGTGGTTGCCAGCGCGCAGCACCTGGGCTGTACTGTGCTACTCAGCGAAGACCTAGTGCATGGGCAGCACTACGGCGCCGTGCAAGTCATCAACCCGTTCAGCGCATCGCTGGCAATATTGGATTCTGTGCAATGAGTAACGACACCGCATCACTTTCTACCAGCGCCGAAATACAGGCGCTCGACGTGCAGGCTTTGATTGCGTGCCGCATTCGCCAAGACGTGCAGTCCATGCACGCCTATGCCATTCAGGATTCGGTGGGCATGGTCAAGCTCGACGCTATGGAGAACCCACACCGTCTGCCACCGGCACTGCAGGCTGAACTGGGGCAGCGCCTGGGCGCGCTGGCCTTTAACCGCTATCCGGACGGCCGCGTGAATGATTTGCGCCGCGCCTTGGCCGCACACGCCGACATGCCGCGGGGTTTCGACATTATGCTGGGCAATGGTTCGGACGAGTTGATTTCGCTCCTGGCCCTGGCGTGTGATGT
The DNA here is from genome assembly GCA_964468905.1 of uncultured Rhodoferax sp. GTDB lineage: Bacteria > Pseudomonadota > Gammaproteobacteria > Burkholderiales > Burkholderiaceae_C > Allorhodoferax. Next base: position 9,280 of record CAYXWW010000110.1, read on the forward strand.
GCCACCTGCGCCTGGTCAAGCTGACGCGGTCAAACCGGCCATCCTTGCGCCAGTGCCCGGGTTTGTCATGTACGCGATGAGTGCACAACTGCAGGGGCTGGACTTTATCGGCGTGCCACTTACGGCCAATTTCGGCCTGGACGTGCCGGCCATGGTGCACGCCATTCAAACCCGACAGCCAGCCATTGTGTACCTTGCGTACCCCAATAATCCAACAGCTAATTTGTGGGACGCGGCAGATATGGCCCAGGTCATTGCTGCGGCGCAGTTGGCCGGCAGCATTGTCGCGATTGACGAGGCCTACCAGCCATTTTCCAGCCGCACCTATTTAGACGTGATCCGGGCCAACCCCGCTGCACATGCACATGTGCTCTTGATGCGCACCATGAGCAAGTTTGGCCTGGCGGGCGTGCGGCTGGGTTACATGATGGGTGCCAAAGACCTGATCTCCCAGGTAGACAAGGTGCGCCCGCCGTACAACATCAGCGTGCTCAACTACGAGTGTGCGCTCTTTGCCTTGGCCCATCAAGACGTGTTTGCAGCGCAAGCCCATGACATTTGCGCCCAGCGCAGCCGCGTGATGGAAGCGCTGCGTGCCATGCCAGGGCTTGCCGTTTTTGACAGTGATGCCAACATGATTTTGGTGCGCATCGAAGCCCTGCAAGGTAGCACTGCCGATACCGACCGGGCGCAAAAAGTCTTCGATAGCTTGAAAGCCCGTGGGGTACTGGTCAAGAACGTTTCTAAAATGCACCCATTGCTGGCCCAGTGTTTGCGTCTCACTGTAGGCACGGCCGATGAGAACACCCGCCTATTGGCCGCCCTATTGGAATCCTTATGACCAACAACTCGCTGATCGAAATCCCCCAAACGGGAACACCTGACCGCATAGCCGAGGTCACCCGCAACACCGCCGAGACGCGCATCCGCGTCAAGTTCAATCTGGATGGCACGGGCCAGTCCAGGCTGTCCACTGGCATCGGTTTTTTTGACCACATGCTGGACCAGATTGCACGCCACGGCATGATTGATCTGGATATTGAGGCCGATGGAGACCTGCACATTGACGGCCACCACACGGTGGAAGACGTGGGCATCACGTTGGGCCAGGCTGTCTATCAGGCCGTGGGCGACAAGAAGGGCATTCGCCGCTATGGACACGCCTATGTGCCGCTGGACGAAGCCTTGTCCCGCGTGGTGATCGACTTTTCGGGGCGCCCCGGGCTGGTGATGGACGTGCCGTTCAAGAGCGGCATGATCGGCACCTTTGACAGCCAGCTGGCGCACGAGTTTTTTCAAGGCTTCGTGAACCATGCGCTGGTCACGCTGCACATTGACAACTTGAAGGGTGACAACGCCCACCACCAGGCCGAGACCGTATTCAAAGCCTTTGCACGCGCGCTGCGTGCTGCGCTGGAGCGCGACCCCCGCGCAGCGGGTATCATTCCATCCACCAAGGGTTCGCTCTAGGGTTCAAAACATTTTGGGGCTGTGGCCCTCGTAGAAGGTGCGCAAGCAGCTACTAAAAAGATAGCATGAAGAAAAAAGTTGCAGTGGTGGATTACGGCATGGGCAACCTGCGCTCAGTCACGCAGGCGGTCATCCATGCGGCCACCGATACCGGTGTCGACGTGGTCTGGGCCCGCACACCCGCCGAAGTCATGGCCGCTGACAGGGTGGTGCTGCCAGGGCAGGGTGCCATGCGCGACTGCATGCGCGAACTGCACGAAAGCGGAATGTACGGTGCGGTGATGCACGCCGCGCAGCACAAGCCGCTGATGGGCGTGTGCGTGGGCATGCAAATGCTGCTGGACCATAGTGCCGAGTTGGATACACCCTGCCTGGGCCTAATTCCTGGCGAAGTCGTTAAATTTGAACTGGCGGGCCAAATTCAGCCCGACGGTAGTCGCTACAAAGTGCCGCAAATGGGCTGGAATCAGGTCTGGCACAGCGACCTGGGCCATCCCCGCCCGCACCCCGTTTGGGGCGATGTGCCGGATGGCAGCTACTTCTATTTCGTGCACAGTTACTATGCCCGACCGTCGGATGCGCGCCACAGCGTGGGCGAAACCGAGTATGGTCAACGCTTTTCAGCGGCCATAGCGCGCGATAATATTTTTGCAACCCAATTCCACCCTGAAAAAAGTGCTGACCACGGTCTATCGCTCTACCGCAACTTCCTGCACTGGAACCCTTGATCAATAATCCCGCCCTGGGACTCTCTGCGTTTTCTTTTTCCACCCACTTTTGAAGCATCATGCTTTTAATCCCCGCAATTGACTTAAAAGACGGCCACTGCGTTCGCCTCAAACAAGGCGACATGGACCAATCCACCACCTTCGGCGAAGACCCCGCCGTGATGGCCCGCAACTGGGTCAACAAGGGCGCACGCCGCCTGCACCTGGTGGATTTGAATGGCGCTTTTGCGGGACACCCCAAAAACGAAATCGCTATCCGCAAGATATTGAAGGAAGTGGGCACCGAGGTCGACGTGCAACTGGGCGGCGGCATTCGCGACCTGGACACCATTGAGCGCTATCTGGATGCCGGCCTGCGCTACGTCATCATCGGCACGGCTGCCGTCAAAAACCCTGG
>CAYXWW010000111.1:0-943 GCA_964468905.1 uncultured Rhodoferax sp.
GGATGCCATGCATGTCTACCGTGGCCAGCAAATCCATGACATCGGCGCTTTTGTCCAGGGGAATCCAGTTGAACTGCACGTTTTGGCGGGTGGTGAAGTGGCCGTAGCCCACGGGCAGGTGCGTGGTGCCCCAGGTGGCTTGCGTGCCAATGGCTTTGTCAAACACCTCTTTACTAGGGTGGTCGAATTCACGGGCGATTTTGGCCAACGCGCGCAGCTGCTTGGCAGAGAGCTCGCCGTACGGCACTGCTACCCGCAGCATGGGCGCATAACGCTGGATGTACCAGCCGTTTTGCAGGCGCCGGGGGCGGAACTCATCGTCGCTCAGCGTGCCAGCCAGGTTGCGCTCCAACTGGTCGCGGTGCTGGGCAGCGCGGCTGCGGATGAATTGGCGGTCGAAGTCGGTATATTGATACATGGTAATTGGACGGGGACAGTGCGTGCCGGTGGGGAACTGCGGATTGTCCCGCAAAATTTTTATAAGGCTAAGAGCTTGAGGCCAGCGTAGGCCAGCAATACGGAGAGCAAAGAGCGAATTATGCGTTCTGGCGTCTTAAACATCAGGTGAGACCCCACCCAAATGCCGGGCAAAGATCCCAGAAGCAAGTAGCCCAGCATCGACCAGTCGACCGAGCCTAACGATGCATGGCCAAAGCCTGCCACCAGCGTGAGCGGTACGGCATAGGCAATGTCGGCCGCAACAATGCGGGACAGGGGCAGCTTGGGGTACAGCAGCATCAACACGGTCACGCCGATGGCACCTGCGCCTACCGACGTGAGGGTAACCAGTGTGCCAATGACGGCACCAAACAGCAGCGGCAGGCTCCAGTGGCGGGGGCGTGCGGCAGCGGCTTCTTCGCCTTTGGCGATCGTGGTGGGGGTGGCCTTGCCACGCAAGACCTTGTACAGCGTGGCCGCGGCGGTGAGCAACAGGGCCAGGCCC
>CAYXWW010000111.1:993-10177 GCA_964468905.1 uncultured Rhodoferax sp.
AACAGTAAGTCAGTACCGACGGCAAGATAGGGCTTGATCCCAAAGACAAAAATCAGAATGGGGGTCATCAGCGAACCGCCGCCCACCCCGGTGAGCCCCACGATGCTTCCCACGACAAAACCGGCAACGACAAACGCTATTTCTTGCATGGGGTCGACTGTAAGGCGCGCGGTTTAGATTGAAAACTACATTTTTGCTATTTCTATATTCTTCTATGACATATGGGGCCACTCTATTGGCCACACGTGGCAGCGTTCTGATAGGTGCGGTCAGAGGGTTGCCAGAGTTTGAGTGACATTTTCGGCTGCGATACTGGGAGATAGATACAAGCGCATTGAAATCTTTGGCATTCCAGTCAGTGCTCCAGCTGCTAACCAGGCTGGCAGATTTGTCAGGATTCACGCGGCTGACATCTTCCGAAATTAAAACAAGAAATTGATCTCCTTTTACGTTCAGAAAGAATTCCAGCATGTCACTGCAAATTGAATTTGCTGGCAACGAAATGATTGTTCGTCGTAGCAAATGGGCGGCCTATGCGATGCATTTTTGCGGTCTGGCAGCATGCTTTGGAGTGGGAATTGGTTTTTTGTTTGTTCCGGTAATGGGACTCAAAATTTTTGGTGGAATTTTTACTTGTGTTGGTGTGTGGGTCTTGGTCACTTCGCCGGCCGTATTGAAAAAAATATCTGGGCAGAACGGTTTGCGGGAGTGGGAGGTTTCAAAATCGGGTATCTCGAGAATGCACGGAATGAGTGCGCCGTTGATTCATTTTCCGTGGAGTCATGTCGAACGTATAGTTCTGACGCAAAAGTTGAAAGAAATTGAAACTGGTGAACGTAGTTATTCGCGCAACGTACTATTGGTTTTTTTAAAGCGGGAGCATTACGATGCGCTTTCGCTGATACAAGCGTCCAAATTGGGCATCGGTAAATCACCCGATGGCGCGTGGGTGATGATTGAGTCATTTCCTAAAAACATGCAAGTGCAAGCATGCAACGGCATCCTGCAATACGCGCCCACACAGGTAAGTGTTGTTCGCGCTGAACGAACAGAGTTTGACTGGAAGCAACGCGTCGTCAGAGTGGATCCGCTTGATTGATCGCGTGGGCAACGAAGTCCGCACTTGCGCGGAAGCACCGAAGATGCAACCGATGAAGCAACACCGCATGGGTTGGCTGCGGATCGGTTACCGTATGCGTCTTTCAATTTCAACAGGAACTACAGCATGACAGCACTTCAAGCCCTTCTCGGATTTACCGCATGGACCGTCCTTTTGGTACTGGGCGTTTTTCTGTATCGGGGGCTGCGTTTTGTAACAGGTACACCCATCAACAACTGGCCCCGTTCCGCGAAACCTGCAAATGATGCGCCTTTGGTCAAACGCATGGAAGATGCCCATGCTAATTGCCTGGAAAACTTGCCCGTCTTCGCCGCGATTGTGTTGGCAGCCTTTGCGATGGGACGTCTCGATGCCATTGCAACGCTTGCACCATGTGTGTTGTACGCCCGCATTGGCCAGTCGGTTGCGCATTTGACGGGTGTGGGTCAGGTGCAAGTGCTGATTCGTGCGTCCTTTTGGGCTGCGCAGTTGACGCTGTTTATTTGGATGATCGTGAAGTTGCTTGGCTAATACCTGGATTCAACACTGTCGGAGAGCGTCGCATGCACCAGATTTTTGTCTACGGTGATTCCATGTCTTGGGGTATTGTTCCGGGAACCCGCAAACGCCTTGCATTTGAACAGCGTTGGCCGGGCGTGCTGGAGCGTTCTTTGCTGTCCGTTGGAAAATCGGTTCGGGTGATCGAAGACTGTCTGAATGGCCGACGCACTGTTTGGGATGATCCATTCAAAAGCGGACGCAAGGGCATAGAAGGTATTGGGCAACGCATTGAAGCCCAATCGCCTTTGGCTCTGGTGGTGCTGATGCTGGGGGTGAATGATTTTCAAAACACCCACCAAAACAACGCTTGGTTAAGTGCCCAAGGCGTGGGCGCATTGGTGACGGCGATCCGTCAAGCCCCCATTGAACCCGACATGCCCGTACCACCTATCCTGGTTGTTGCCCCACCAGAAATGTCCCAGCCAAAAGGCAGTATGGCCTTGAAGTTTGACGGCGGAGAAGTTCGCTGCAAAGGGTGGGCGAAGGCGCTGCATGACGTTGCCACCAGTCTAGGCTGTCATTTTTTTGATGCATCACAGATTATTTCGCCCAGCGTTGTGGACGGTGTGCACCTTGATGCGCCTGAGCACCTCGTTTTAGGCCAAGCCCTAGGCCACTCGATAGCCCCGCTTTTGGCGAACGGCTAAGGGTTTAAAAAAGGTTGCATGGGGGTGGACACCTTGATCTCCCCGCGCAACTCCCGCATCCGTTCATCAAAGTAGCTCCCCACCGTGTAGCGCTCCGACAGCACCACATCCCGTCGTGGATGCAAAAACAGGGGCAGGGCAATGCGCGACTTGGTGGCCGCCGCGCCCGCCGGATTGAGCACACGGTGCACGGTGGACGGGTAGTAGCCCCCCGAGGCTTCCGCCAGCATGTCACCAATGTTGACGATCAACAGCCCAAAGTCGCACGGCACGTCAAACCAGGTGTTGTCCTGTCCCAGCACCTGCAGGCCGGGCTCGGTGGCTGCGGGCAGTATGGTGAGCAAGTTGATGTCACCATGGGCTGCGGCACGCATGGCTCCGGGCGCTTCGTCGCCTAGGAGAGGCGGGTAGTGCAGCACGCGCAGCAAGGTGTGGTCGCTGCCGTTGAGCATGCTGGGCAGTGGCATGGAGTACCGTGCTTTCACCGCGGCAGGGGAATATTCTTCTACCCAATTCAGTAGGGTAGCGGCTAGCTGGCTACCGTGTGTGTAGTAGCGCTGTGCGGCGTCTGACACTTCCGTCGGGTAGCGGCCCCACGGAAAGATGTGGAAAAACTCTTTGAGATCACGCAGCGTGTGGTTCTTGGCGATTTCGGAAACGGACGGCGGAAAGTACCCGTCCTGCGTGGTCGGGTTGCTCAGGTACTGGTGCTTGGCGTCTGACTGAAAAAATGCCAGCCATTCGGCGTAGATGGTTTCAACAAGGGATTGTTCCAACGGATGGTCGCGTAACACGCCAAAGCCGGTAGTGTGCAGGCTGTGACAAAAGTCTTGGGCCGCATTGGGGCTGCCGTAATCAACAATGGGCAAGTGCATGCGATGCCTACTAAGTGGTAAGCCAATCGGAGAGCATGGTTTGCTCAAAGAGGGCCAGACATGCTGGTGCGTCAACGCCCATACACACATCGGTGCGCGGCAAATGGCCGCCCCAGCCGGCTTGTGCGTAGTCGATGTATGGACGTCGGTCGAGCATGGTCTGACCCTGCGCAAGGCCATCGGTCGCCACACGGATGCAGCCGCTTTCCAATGTGAACAGTTCCGGTGCAACCAGGTACATGAAAGCCAACAAATCATGCGCAAAGCAGCCAGCGTCCAACGCCAGATGCTTGTGCAGGCCGCTGTAGAACGTGGAGTAGAACGCCACGGCGTGGTGCAGTGTGTCGGCGGCAACGTGGTGGTGGTGGTCCGCAATTTTCTTGAACAATGCAAGCCCGGTCACCACGCGGTGGGTTACATCCAACCCCACCATAGTGAGCTTCCAGGGCGCGGTAAAGACGGCGTCTGCGGCATGTGGGTCGTTCCAGACATTCGCTTCGGCCACGGGGGACACATTGCCCGGCTCATCGATCGTGCCACCCATGATGATGACCTCGCGCAGCAGTGCGGGTAGCGCGGGCTCCAGGCTAAGCGCCATGGCGAGGTTACCCAACGGGCCGACTGCGACCAGCGTAATTTCGCCGGGCTGTGCGCGTGCCATGTCCACGATAAATTGGGCGGACGAACGCGGGTCCACCGTGCCACTGGTCGGCACACGGTGGCTCAAATTGCCCAAGCCATCGGCTCCGTGGATGTGTGCGGGAGGGGTCTCGCCTGTTTTGACCAACGGTGCACCCACACCCTGCGTAACCGGGATTGTGCGGTTGGCAAGGGCGGTGAGGTACAGGGCATTGGTGGCAGCCTGTTGGACCGTCACATTGCCAAAGGTGGTCGTGATGCCTAGTACATCAATGCCGGGATGGGCTAGCGCGAAGTACAGGGCCATGGCGTCGTCTACGCCGGGGTCGGTGTCGTATATGACTTTGCGGGGTGTTGGGGTGGTCATAGCGTGTCCGTCAAAAGGGGGTGCCGGCAGGTGAACCGCAAAAGCGGCGCAGTGCGTCCAGTTCAGCGGCGTTGGGTTGTGGTTGTTGTGCCAAGAACGAGGCCACATCCTGGGCAGATGGAATGCTGGATTGTGCGCCGGCCAGGGTGCATGCCAACGCACCTGCAGCGCTTGCCAGGGCCAATGCCTGCTGCATGGTGAGGCCTTGGCTTAAGGCTGCTACCAGCGTGCCACAAAAGCTGTCGCCGGCAGCAGTGGTGTCCACCGGGTTGACTGCGAAAGCAGGCTGAAAAAGCAGTTGTTTGCCTACCCGGGCGCAGCAGCCTCGGTGGCCCAGTGTCACGACCACGCAGGGAACATGCTCCAACGCAGAGTGCTCAAGGCACTGCACCACGGTGCCATTGGCTTCGGCGTTGATTCCACGCAAGATCGCGGTAAGCTCGCCTTCATTGACCACCAATACGTCCACATCGGCCAAAAGCTCGGCCGGCAATGCCTGTGCTGGCGCAGCGTTCAGGACAATGGCAACGTTGTGCCTGCGCGCCGCGCGGGCATAGGCGCAGACCGTGGCCAGCGGTACTTCCAATTGCATCAACAGATGGCTTACGCCATGGAGTGTGGGCAGATGTTCTGGTTGCAAGCACGCGTTGGCGCCTGGTGCAACGGTGATGGCGTTTTCCGCGTCATCTGACACGCAAATAAAGGCGACCCCGGTCTGTTCGCCTGCCACGCACACGGCGTTCAGTGTTACGTTGGCGCTGTGTAATGACAATTCAATTGCCGCGGCATAGGGGTCTTGGCCAAGCGCCGTCAGCAACGTGGTGGCAACACCCCCTGCGCGCGCGCAGGCGACTGCCTGATTAGCACCCTTGCCGCCCGGGAATGTCTTGAATCCACGGCCCAATACTGTCTCTCCGGGAGCGGGGATATGGGGGGCCTGCACCACGAAGTCCAGGTTGGAGGAGCCAGCGACCAGTATCATGAAGTCTTTCGCGTCAGCAATGGGGTTCCCATTGTGCAGTGAAAGCCCTGATTCTGAGCCCTTGTCCAGTAGCGTTTTTTTATCAGCATGACTCCCATTGTTTGGATCAAGGTGGTTGGTTTTAACGCCAATGAACGCCACTCCCTCAACACCCTGTTTCGCCTGTCGGTGCGCCAGACACCGGCGTACTGCCTTTGGACGCGCAACGCCCCGGTTTCTCCCCAAGTCATCTTGGTGGACATGGAAAGCCATGAAGGCGTGATCGAGCTGGCATCGCCTAGCTTTAATCCTGATCTGAAGTTAATTTGTGTTGGCAGTGGTTCCAACAGCAAGGCGTGGCGTATATTTTCGCGACCGGTCGATTGGAGTGCCGTCGTGACGGCGCTAGATGCCTTGTATGGGGCCCAGCGCCTCCCGGTTGAGACTACGGGTTTTGGTGGTTTGGAAGACGACATCCTGCCACCCGGCCTGCGTTCCACACTGGTCGTGGGATTGCTGCCCGATCAACGCATGTACTTGCGGGCCCGTTTGGCATTGGCCGGATTTGGAGACGTGGACGAGGCCGACAACTCCGATGCCGCCACCGCCTGCTTCGCCCAGCGTCACTATGACGTGGTGATTGTGAGCCTGGAGACCGATGGCAGCGATCCGTGGAACTTGGTGCAGATGATCAAGAGCTTGCCTACCGGGACTCCATCGGTCATTGTGGTGACCGAGAACCCATCCCCGTCCGTAGACCAGCGCGCGGAGCATGAGGGCTGCGTGGGAGTGCTGGAAATTCCATTTCTCCCACCGCAGGTCATCGGGCTTTTGCAAAAAATGTGATGGGGTTAGTGCCAGCGCACACCATTGTTTTGTGACGCCCATCCACCGACCTGATGTTGCGACGTGCGAATTGCTACAAAAACAATAGCTGCTAGCTCAATGCATTCGAGGGCTAGAGGCTGTTTTAGTTAACACTGTTTCAGTCCATCTCCGCTCCCGAAGCCTCCTTCAGAGGCGATTGGCGCTGTGGCCGGTTCACATCCAGGCTTTTGCTGAGGCTGAATTCCATCGGCAAGGGTTCTGCATGGAGGCGTGCAACGAGGAGCTCGGCACAGAGCGCAGAAAAGCTCAGGCCGCGCGAGCCCATGCCGATGCACAACCACAATCCCGCTTCCACTCCCAGATTGGCGTCGGCGTGGACTGGCCCCACGAGGGGCAAACGGTCACGTGTGACGCAGCGTGTGGATGTCCACTGGGCGACTGGCCCCCGATTCAGCGTATCAGCCAAGTCAAACCCGTCCGTTGGCACAAGGTGACGCAGGCGCTCCATGTTCATGCCGTGCTGGGTGGCTACATCAGCCGCAGCCAGTGCATCCGTTTCAAATGTAGAGCCTGCAAACCACTGTTCTCCCGCTGCACCGGGTACATGGGGAATGAATGCGCCGCGACCATTGACAGGAAAGTCTGGCAAACCCGGCAATAGCTCGGCATAGGTTCCATGGCTCAGAGTGCCGTGCATGCTCTGCAGGGCATGCAGCTTGTTGCGCAGGGCTGCGTCGATAGGCGCACCAGCCTGCTGCTCGTGCAATAGCGCGGCCCCTCCCATGGCATTGGCCAGCACCACGATGTCAAACTGGCCGCGGTCTTGCTCCATCGCGTCTCTCACGGTCCATTGGCTGCCCGCTGGATGGATGCTTGCAACCGTGGTGTTGCCTACAAACACAATACTGGAATGCGATAACCAGGCCTGTACCAGGCGCGTCGGTTTGATCCAGCAGGCTTGCGGGTGCCAGCGGTGGCTTGCGTCGGCACAGGTTTCGCGCACGCCAGTGGGTGCCCAGTCTTGGCTGCTGTGCAATAGGCGTTCGGCATGTTGAGTCAGTACTCGTATGCCGGTGCGTGACAGTCGCGAACGGGGGTTGTCATCGGCCGAGACATGCGGTACGGCCAAGCCCGCTGGCAAGCCAGACGCACCACCTGCCGGGCTTGCTTCTTTGTCAAACACAGTCACTTGCCAACCGCGCAGAGCTAGCGCATGCGCCACACTGGCACCCGCTATGCCTGCGCCAACCACGGCACAGCGCCCTGGGTTGCGGGTGACATGCAGAGTGGGCGTGCGGCTGGTGGGAATGTCCCAACGGGGGTTGAATGCGCCGCACAATGCCCGATGCTGAGATGCGGTTGCGTTCACCTCGAAACCGGCAACGCGAACCATATCTGCCAGTTCCACGCTGTCGGGGACGGTCTTATCACCCAGCAGCGCTTCGAAGGCGAATCGGGTGCCGCGCTTGCAGCGGCGGGCCAATAATTGCACAGCCCACTTGTCGGGCGGCGCGGCGGCAAATAGGGTGTCCGCTATAAAAAACTGTTCGCCCAGCATGTCATGGAGATCGCCAATGCATAGCGTGAGTGACACCTGCCCATCACTCAACAGTATGCGTTGAAAGCCGGGGCCACGATCATGCAATGCACTGTTGAAACTCTGGAGGCTCTGAGCCGTGAGGGCGCCTTCAATGGCGGCGGCGGAGGCTGTTGTATTTGGCAGCGCGTTGGCAATGCCTACGTAGTGCAAGATGCGCGGCCGCTTGGGGTCGCGCAGCCATGCGCCCCAGATTTCCAAAAAGCGCTGCCCATTCTGAAAATTGGCATCCAGAACAGTCCACGCGTTCTGGCCTGCCCAACTGCGCAGCAAGTCGACAGACGCCAAAGTCACTGGGTGTGGTTGCACCGCAGTGCCGGGGAAGGACGTATTCAGGCGGAAGGTGGGACGTAGCCCTGTGCCGCATCGGCCCCTTCGCCAAAGAAGTGGTTTTCCATCTGGCGTGCCAGGTATTGGCGGGCACGGGCATCGGCCAGGTTCAGGCGGTTTTCATTGACCAGCATGGTCTGGTGCTTTAACCAGGCAGCCCAAGCTTCCTTGCTCACGCCCTCCCAAATGCGCTTGCCTAACTCGCCGGGGTAGGGTGGAAAATCCATGCCTTCGGCTTCCTTGCCGAGTTTGATGCAGTTGACGGTGCGTGCCATAGAAAAAACCTCTGTGTAAAAAAATCGGGCTCAACTGGAGCCCCTTGGGGTCAATCTTATGCGAATCGGAAAACCCCGGGAACTTCGCAGGCAAAATGGGACTCCATTGCCCTGACGCGCCGCCCGGGCGTACTACTTTTGGACAGGAAACTCGTTTTGAACTTCGTATTGAATGTGTTGGACAACGCGCCACGGCGCTTGCTGGTGGCGGTCTGTCTGGCCTGCTTTGCGCTGCTGGGTTTTGGAATGTACTTGCAGCATGTCGTTGGGCTGGAGCCGTGTCCGATGTGTATTGTGCAGCGCTATGCTCTTGTTTTGATAGCTGTTTGTGCAGCATTGACGGGGGCTAGTGGCAAGAAACGTGTACACATTGTGGGCGGTGGCTTGATGGCAGCGCTGGCCGTGTTTGGTGCCTATGTGGCCGCTCGGCAGACCTGGTTGCAGTGGTATCCGCCGGAGGTTACATCTTGCGGCCGTGACTTTTACGGAATGATCGAGAACTTTCCTCTGCAACGTGCAATCCCTATGATTTTCAGGGGCGGTGGTGATTGCTCCAAGGTGGATTGGACCTTTCTGGGCGGCTCCATCGCCAACTGGTCGTTCCTGTGGTTCTGCGCCATGGCGCTAGTGGGTGCCTTGCTGGTGTGGCGTCGGGCGCGCAAGGCCTGACACTTCGTGCGCCGATTCTGCGCCAAACTCTGGACTTAACCCAGTTTCTTTACGAGCACCTGGCTCTTGCGGTCCCAGTTGTACTTGCGCTTACGGGCCTCGGGCAGCCATTCTGGGTCAACCTGGGCAAAACCGCGTTTGATGAACCAGTGCATGGTGCGCGTGGTCAGCACAAAAATGCTGTCCAGGCCTGCAGCCCGTGCACGCTGCTCCACACGTTTCAAGACACGCTCTCCATCGCCCTGACCTTGCACGTCAGGCGATACAGTTAGCGCGGCCATTTCCGCAGTGCGTGACTCTGGGTAGGGGTAGAGCGCAGCGCAGGCGAAGATCACG
>CAYXWW010000111.1:10187-11321 GCA_964468905.1 uncultured Rhodoferax sp.
ATGGCGCTGCGCCACGTGGTCGACACCGAAGACCTGCCGGCGCTCGCGAAGCTGCCGCCGGTGTTCGACAAGCGGCACGGATCCATCACGGCCGGCAACGCGTCGCCGCTCACGGACGGCGCGAGCGCGCTGCTCGATGCGCTTCAGAAGCCTTTCGCCGTCTCCCTTGCTCTGCACCTGCGGGTTCACCGCCAGGCAGGCCATCTCGGCGATGCCTTCATCCGGATACGGATACAGCGCGGCGCAGCCGAAGATCACGCCATCGTGCTCGATGATGGTGTAGTTGCCCACGTCGCGTTCAATCTCGGTGCGGCTGCGTTTAACCAATGTTCCATCCTGTTCAAACGGTTCAATCAGCTGCAGGATGCCGCCCACATCGTCCACTGTGGCTTCGCGCAGTTCTTCGAGTTTTTCGTCCACGACCATGGTGCCGATTCCGTCGTGCACGTAAACCTCCAGCAAGATCGAGCCATCGACCGCAAACGGAATGATGTGGCTGCGCTCCACACCGTTCTTGCATGCTTTCACACAGTGCTGCAGGTAAAACGCGGTATCGGTGGGCTGGTTGGCGGCGGGTAGTTGGGCCAATAACTTCTCTGCGGCTGCCAGCGGCAGTTCGGTGTCAATGGGATTGTCTTCGCTGGCAGCTTCAGTAGGCCGCATGCGAATGCCAGGTACTTCGGTCACAAAAATCAGCTTGTCGGCCTGCAACGCTGTGGCCACCGAGGTGGCTACTTCTTCCATAGTCAGGTTAAACGCTTCGCCAGTCGGAGAGAAGCCGAATGGCGACACCAGCAACATGGCACCCATGTCCAGTACACGGCTGATGCCGGCAATATCGACTTTGCGCACTAGCCCTGAATGCTGAAAATCCACGCCATCCACAATGCCCACGGGCCGCGCTGTGATGAAGTTACCCGAGATGACCCGCACCGTGGAGTCGGCCATGGGCGTATTGGGCAGGCCTTGGCTAAATGCCGCTTCAATCTCATAACGCAGTTGGCCCGCTGCCTCTTGCGCGCAGTCCAGCGCAATTTCGTCGGTAATGCGCATGCCGTGGGAATATTTGGCAGCATGGCCTTTGGCCGCTAGTTGTTCATTGACCTGCGGCCTAAAGCCGTGCACCAGCACAAT
>CAYXWW010000111.1:11331-11756 GCA_964468905.1 uncultured Rhodoferax sp.
CATGGCCAGGTCTTGCGCGATATGGGGCAACTTGCCCGCCGCAATGGCCTCGCCTGCAATGCCCACCACAAACGTTTGGTTGCGAAACTTGTGGATGTAGGGCGCGACCGAGCGGAACCAGGGGACGAAGGTGAAGTTGAAGACAGTGGTCATGGCACTCGGGTTGTGGCAGCAATGGATGGCGGGACTGGGATAATCCCCGATTCTCTACGAAGTTTGTACCTTGACCACCAGTTCTCTGATCATCGAATTCCCCGAATCGCTCCCCGTCTCTGGCAAACGCGAAGAAATCATGGCCGCCCTGGCGGCCCATCAGGTCATCATCGTGTGTGGCGAAACCGGTTCAGGCAAAACCACGCAGCTGCCCAAGATCGCGCTGGCCATGGGGCGTGGCGGTTTTGGCCACCCCAAGCAAGCGGGCAAAC
>CAYXWW010000112.1:0-11716 GCA_964468905.1 uncultured Rhodoferax sp.
AGGGACCGTAGTGGGTGTTCTCGGTGGTGAAGCCGTAGGCGTATTCGTCCATGTTCAGTGAGCCCACCAGCACACCACCTGCGGCATGCATACGGTCCACCAAGTAGGCATCTGTTGTGGCCGGTGCGTGGCTACGGTTGATTTTGGAACCAGCCAGCGTGACCTCGCCAGCCACGTCAAACAAGTTTTTCACTGCATAGGGCACACCCGCAAGCGCAGGCAGCACCTCGCCGCGAATGCGCTGGGCATCAACGGCGGCGGCTTCCTGGCGCGCGCGGGCGTAGCTCTTGCCGGTAAACGCGTTGACTGCCCCATCGGTGTGTTCGATACGGCTGATGGCCGACTCGGTAGCCTCGGCCGCACTGATGTCACCCGCTTTGATGGCCCGTGCCAGCTCAAAACTCTTCAGTGCGAGGATTTTGTCTGCTATTGTTTTCATAGCTGGTTACGCAGGTTATTCGATGGCTGGAAAGGGTTTTGGCTTATAGATCTCCGCCAGCTCATCTTCTACAGCCAGAGGCGCAGACGCCAGCAGGTCGGCAAGCTGCGCCGTGCGCGCCATGTGAACGGCCACGCGCTGTGCACGCGCCTCGTCCATGGGCACGCCTTGCGCGGCGGCACTGGCTTTGACAAAAGCGACAACATCGAATTCGGTCATCGGCGCACCTCGCGTTGGAATATCTCCAGGCTTTGCTTTTTCATCTGCACAAAGCTGGGTTCGCTCAGCGTGTCCACCGTGCGGGGCCGGGGGTCTGTGTAGCGCAAAATCTCGGCAACCTTGGTGGGGCGTTTGGTGAGCAGCAGCACCTCGTCGGCCAGGTAGACCGCTTCTTCCAGATCGTGCGAGACCAGCAGCATGGTGGTGCCGGTTTGCATGAATACCTCTTGCAGCTTCTCGCGGATGAACAACGTCATCTCGAAGTCCAGCGCCGAGAAGGGCTCGTCCAGAAACAGCACCTCGGGGTTGGGGGCTAGTGCCCGCATGATGGAGGCGGTTTGCTGCTGCCCACCCGAGAGCTCGTAGGGGTAACGGTTCAGGTCGAACTTCACGTCAAACGACGCTACCAGCTCGGCCATGCGGCGGTCTACCTCCGCCTTGGACTTGCCTTCGAGCTTGAGCGGGTAGGCAATGTTGTCGATGGTGCGCATCCACGGGAACATGGCCTCGCGGTAGTTCTGGAACACGTAGCCGATCTTGGTGTCTTTGAGCGACTTGCCGTCGAACAGAATCTCGCCACTGTCGATAGGGATCAAACCGGCAATCATGTTGATGAGAGTGGACTTGCCGCAGCCATTGGGCCCGAACACCGACACGATCTTGTGCTTGGGGATATCCAGGTCAAAGTTTTCGTAGAGCGGCCAACCGGCGAAATACTTGGTCAGGCCACGAATGGTGATGTGCGTGCCTGCCGGCCCGGGTTTGAACACCGGGGCGGGCACGTCGGCGTACACCGGGCCGTTGATTACTTCGGTCATCTTCCACTCCAATGCACGATGCGGCGCTCGGCCACCAGGAAAAGAATATTGAGTGCGTAACCCAGCGCACCCGCAGCCAAAATGGCGGCGTACATGGTCTTTACATTCAGCACCTGTTGTGCGTCGATGATGCGGTGACCCAGCCCCGCGTCGGAGCCAATGAACATTTCCGCCACGATGACGATGACCAAGGCCATAGACACGGCCGATCGGAGGCCCACAAAGGTGGGTTGCAGGCTCTCCCACACCAGTACATCGCGAAAGATTTGCCAGTTGGATGCGCCCATAACCTTGGCCGCCATAACCCGCTGCTTGCGCGCATTGATGACGCCATAGGCGCTGTTGAAAATGACGATCAAAAACGCACCAAAGGCAGCAATGGCCACCTTGTTGATGTCGGACACACCAAAGATCAACAGAAAGAGTGGAATCAACGCCGAGCTGGGCGGGGAGCGAAAGAAGTCGAGCAGGAACTCCACGCTGCGGTAGGCCTTCTCATTGCTGCCCAGCAGCACGCCCAAGGGCACGCCAATGACCGAAGCAATAACAAAAGCCTGTACCGTGCGCCAGACGGTAACTGCGAAGTCGGTCAGCAGCGGGCCGCCCAGCAAGCCGGTCACCAGGGTTGCAACAGTGGCAGATGGCGGTGGGAGCAGGATGGGGCGAATCAAACCGGCGCGGACCACGATGTCCCACACGATGAACAGTGCCAAGGGCCCGATGAAGGGGAGCAGGCGACCCCAGTTGATGCGCGAAGGTGCTGCTGCTGGCGACGCCGTGTCACCAGCGGCCCAGGGTTTGGTGGTGGTTGGAGGGGCCGCGTCGGACATGGCTTAGCCCTTGAAGAGCATGGAGGCCACGTCGAGCATTTTCTCGAACACGCCTTTTTCGGTGAACAGGTCGAAGAACTTCTGAAACGCGGCTATGTCAGCGGGCTTGAACTCGTTGTAAAGCATGTAGGAGGCCAGGGGTACTTCGCTGGTCAACGGGCCTTCGATGGCGGTGTAGCCTTTGAGGTACTGGCGCGCTTCGTCGGGCTTGGTGCGCACGAGCTCGATGCCTTTGGCGTAGGCGGCGATGTACTTCTTGGCTTCGGCCGGATGCTTTTTAATGAACTCAGTGGTCAACGTGGCAGAGCCACCATGCCACGGGGCCAATGCGTCACCCAGAATGTATTTGGCAATGACCCCCGCTTCCAGCATGCGTGTGGTGCCGTTGAGTCGACCCACCGTGCCCGTAGGCTCCAGCGTGTAGACCGCGTCAACTTGGCCCGCAGCAAGAGCAGCCACGTGCTGGCCGATGGGCAACTCCATGACCGTGGCACCCGTGGCACCGGCGCGCTCTAGCACGACCATGGCGAGTGTTTTGTTTTGGATGCCGGGGCCCGATGCCACCCGCTTGCCCTTGAGTTCGGCAATGCTTTTGACCGGACTGTCTTTTGGAACCAGAAATTCATCCAACACGTATTTGGCATTGCTGGGATTGGTTGCAATGATCTTGAACAGGCCGGGCGATGCCAGTTCACCCACACCCAGATTGCCGGAGCCAGTGCCGTTGGAGCTGCCGTCGCTGCGGCCGGAAAGCATGGCCTCCATGACTTGTTGTGCGCCGGCAAATTTGAGGGGCTCCACGTCGAGCCCGGCTTCCTTGAAGTAGCCCTTTTCTACTGCTGCAAAAAATGGCAATCCTGCCGCTACAGGCCAGTAGCCAATGCGGATTTTGGGGCCGGCTTGTGCGCGCACAAATGCCGGAGCCGCAAGGCCCAGTGCAGCGGTTGCGACCAGTTGGCGACGACGGGTATTGATGGGTTGGTTCATAGTGCTGTCTTTCAAGTGGAATGAGGGTTGGGGTGAGGGAATTCAGGTGAGCGACGCTATGTAGGCGCGCCAGCCACCAAAATGGGAAATGTCGGTGGCACCCTGCAGTGCCTGGGCTTCGCAAATGAAGCCTTGCACCGTAGCGCCATCCACAAGCTGCAAGGTACCAATGCCCAGCGGCGACGGAATCATGGCGACAAAGGAGCCGTAGTGCTGGGTTGGCATCTCCCACACTTCTACCGCGATCCGTGTACCCGCGCCGCTGGCAACGCGCACCAACCCGGGCTTGGGCGGCACCGTGCCAGGCAAGGCGTAGAAGGCATAGTCTGGCGCAGTTTCGGTAGTGGCAACCAACTGCGCGTTGCGTTCAATGAGCTGCTTGTTTAACGGCATGCCTGAGAGGTGCGCGCCAACGACTGCTACTTTGACAGTTGTCGCGTTCGCCGGCATGACCAGACCGGGCAGCGCTTGCGGTGCGGGCAACGGCTCGCCTGTTGCGCCCTGCGTCAGGCCGGTTGCATGGTGGTATCGCTGCCCCAGTTCGGCAAGTTGCCAATCACTGCCGCAGGGGCCTATCAACGTAATGCCAAACGGCAAGCCATCGGGCCGGATCGAACTGGGCACGGAGAGGGCCGCGTAGTCCAACAGGTTGACGAAGTTGGTATAAGCCCCGAGGTTGCGATTGAGTGCAACAGGGTCTGCCTGCATGGCAGCAATGGTGTAGTGCGTAGGCGCCGTGGGCACCAGCAGCACATCGATGGAACTCCACATGGCAGCGGCTTGTTGGCCATAGCCACGCAGTGTGGTCTGCGCATCCACGAGGTCTGCCGCGTCGTAGCTTCGCCCCTTGGCGATGATGGAGCGCACAGGCTCCATGACCGCGTCTTCATGCGCATCGAAGAAGGTACGGATGGCCGCGTAGCGCTCGGCCACCAAGGCGCTCTCATAGAGTAGAGCAGCCGCATCCGCCAGCGGTTTGTAGTCTATGACGACAGCGGTACCGCCCATTGCCGTGAGCCGTTCTATGGCTTGGGCAAATGCAGCCTGCGCAGCTGCATCGCCACAAAACTCCGGCTCTGTGGGCACGCCAAAGCGGAATGCCGCTGGCAATGGCTGACTGGCCATGGTGATGGCGCGTGAGTAAGGGTCGTGGGCGTCATAGCCCATGGCAACCTTCAGGACTTGCGCAGCAACACTGACGGTGCGTGCAAAGATGGAAACACAGTCCACGCTTTGAGCGGCTGGGACCACACCCCGCGCGCTGATCAACCCCTTGCTGGGTTTGAGGCCAACGATGTTGTTCAAGCCTGCCGGTACGCGGCCCGAGCCTGCCGTATCCGTACCCAGCGCAAAGTCCACTTGCCCAGTGGCGACCGTATAGGCAGAGCCTGAGCTGGAACCGCCCGATACGTAGGCGGCATTGAATGCATTGGGAACCGCACCGTAGGGTGATCGTGTTCCATTCAGGCCGCAAGCAAACTGGTCCAGGTTAGTCTTGCCGAGCAGTTGCGCACCAGAATCGAGCAGTTTCTGCACCACAACGGCGTGTCGGGTCGGCGCGTAGCTGTACTCCGCACAGGCTGCCGTGGTGGGAAGCCCCAAGGCGTCGATGTTGTCTTTCACCGCAAAGCGCTTTCCGCTGAGGGCACCAGCCACACCCGTTTGGAGGGGAGGCGTACATTGCGAAATCCACGCCTGCGGCGCCCAAGCTGCGGGGCCGGTTGGCGTCAAAGACTTGTCTGAGTCGTGTACTGTAGCGTGCACCATTTTGGGAATCCAATCTTGTATCCAAGATGGTTTAGCAAAATGAATGCCATGTTTTTCGCGATCGGAGGGAGCGGTGGACGTGCGATCGAGGTGAGGGCGCCGCCTGTCAACGCATGCAGTGCTAGGCCAGCGGCATCAGGCCCGACGTTTTGCAGGTGTACATGGCCTGGTCAGCCACGTCCAGAATGTCGCGCAAGTTGTCGCCGTCTCGGGGGTACCAGGCGTAGCCCACACTTGCGCCAACGGACACTGTTTCGCCGGAATCCAAAAGCAGACTCTCGGACACAACGTCTACCAGTTTGTGGCCCAGCGCCTCCAGCTGGGCGCGATCACTAATCGACTCAACGATCAGCACAAACTCATCACCCCCTAAGCGCGCCACGGTGTCGGATTCCCGGACGATAGACACCAAACGCTGCGCAACAGTCACAAGGACCTTGTCGCCAGCCGCATGGCCATAGGTGTCGTTGATGGCCTTGAACTTGTTCAGATCCAGCATGAGCACTGCAAATTTCTTGCGGCTGCGGCGTGTGTGGCGCATGGCCACTTCAAACCGATCCATTAGCAGGAACCTGTTTGCCAACCCGGTCAAGGGGTCCAGGAAGGCGTTCTTGCGGAGCGTGCGCTCCGCATCTTTCAACTTGACCAAATACTTTTTAAGCCTTGCATGCTTAGCCAGCATGCGCCGCTGGCGCACAACCAAATACCAGGCGAAAAGCGCAAGTGCAATGGAAAGGCCCGCAAATAAGAAGAGTGCCAAAGTGTTCTGCATGGTGTGCAACATTTTGGTCTCTGTATTTCACGTTTATGGTGACTTGTACACTCTTTTACAAAGCGTTTCATTGGTATGACAAACCGCGTCCAGCTTCCATTTGTTGCCTGCCGCATTTGATTGCTGAACATTGGCTTGCATCAGTCGGGATGTAAGATCAACGGCGAGGCTATTCCAGCTATAGAACGCTTTTGTACACAGTACAAATGCCTGTGTAGAAGCTGACATCAACCAAGAGCAAATGACCACACGTTTTTCCCGAGCGTTTCCGCTAGTCTTTGTGCTCTTATGGTCCACCGGTTTCATTGGTGCCAGGCTAGGCCTGCCGCACACGGAGCCCCTGACTTTTCTGCTCATCCGCTATGTTGCGGTCATTGGCTGCATGACCTTGGTCGCTGTGATCACGCGCGCGCCGTGGCCAACTACTCCAGCAATGTGGTTTCACATTGGCGTTGCTGGCTGTCTGCTGCACGGTGTGTATCTGGGTGGGGTCTTCATAGCCATTTCAAAGGGTCTGCCTGCCGGAGTGACCAGCTTGGTAGTTGGCTTACAGCCCTTGCTCACCGCGGTGGGCGCTGGCTGGCTGCTGAATGAAATCGTTCTGAAACGCCAATGGATCGGCTTGCTTTTGGGACTGGTTGGAGTTGGGCTTGTGGTCTTTGACAAGGTCGGTGCAGACTTTGGGTCAAGCGCCCTGTGGCCAGCCACCGCTGCCCTGATTGGCATCACTGCAGGGACGCTGTACCAAAAGCGGTTCTGCCCACCATTTGACTGGCGCACCGGTGCAATTGCGCAGTTCCTGCCAACGGCAGCGGCGACTCTTACGCTTGCTTCGTTGACCGAAAGCTTTCGCGTTGAATGGACTGGCGAGTTTGTGTTTGCCCTTGGTTGGCTTGTGCTGGTGTTGTCTATCGGTGCAATCAGTCTGCTCAATTGGTTGATCCGCCACAGCAATGCGGTCAACATCGCCAGCCTGTTCTACCTGGTCCCTCCGTGCACGGCGATGTTTGCGTGGCTATTGTTTGACGAGGCTCTCACGGGTTTGGCTTTGGGTGGCATGGCACTTACGGTGTTCGGGGTATATCTGGCACGCAAATAGGTGCGGGTGAACGCCCCGTGACATTCGGTCCATCCTGTGTTCCTGAGACGCAGGTGCGAGGCTTGGCAAGCAAGACTTAGTGTTTTTCTCCACTGTCTGTGAGGTCGAATCTGCTCACCCTCCCGCCCCCGCTTGGAGAGCTCAAGGTGTCGTCAACCAGATCTCATTGGTTCGCAGGAACCAGGGCGTAAACGGAGCGTTGTAGCGCGAGTAGACTGGCCACCTCGGCCACCACATACGGCTCGTATTTGCGAACTTCAAACACTTCTGCTTTTTGCAGGACTGTGAATTTGGGCTGTTCAATCGCGTGGGCGGAGCCTGTAGCGGCCATCAATACTCCTGCAATTGCTTTCAACGGGTTCATATTCTTCATCCTTGTCGGGGCTTTTGTCGCGAAACGTCTGGATGCCCGCCGACTGGACCAACATTACAGGGAGTAGCATGTTGTGGCTGTGTGCTAATACACAAACCACGCCGGAATTGAGGAATCCAATTTCCCCATGTTTTCTTTGTGAAAATAAGTCAGGTATTTGAGGGCGGGGTGCGTAGCGCTGCGCACCAGAATACCTTTTTTAGTATTGACGAGACGTCAAACATCGTCTAAAAGCCTTCATGGAGAAGATCCAATCTATCAACATACGATGAACATGCATAGCAAAGATCAGAAAAACGCCCGCGAAGTCCTGTTTGTTGGAGCGGACTCGGCCCGCAGCAAACAGTTCGATGCCGAATGCAAAACACAAATTGGGCGACGACACTTCGTAAGCACGACGGAGGATGCTGTCGCTCTGCTCAAACAAAAGCCCATCGACCTGTTAGTTCTCGATCTAGAGAGTTTCACGCGGCCCACAGATGTGCGGGCTTTGGGTGAGTTGATCGGTTCGCGTGGGAGCATGGAGACTCTGGCCTTGTGCCCCGCCAGCGCGGCTGCTTGGCTTTTGGACTTGATGCCGCATGGACTCAAGCACTACTGCCTAAGTCCTTACCTGTCAGCGGAGCTGTCGCGTCGCCTGGAAGACATGGCGCGCAAGGTAGAGGCGTTTGACATGGCACAGCGAATAGATGACCGGGGTGACATTGTCGACGTCAACTCGGCCTGGCTTGACACGATGGGATACACCAACGATGAAGTCATTGGCACCCCATTTGAGGGCTACCTGAATCTGGAAAGTCGCCACGCCGTCGCACAGGCATTGGTGACAACGAGCAGCAACCCTATCACCGATCCGGTCGTCTGCCAGATGATCCGAAAGAATGGTTCGATTTTGGACGTCGCGCTCAACGGTGTGGCAACGTACAACACCCATGGCGAGCATCTGCAAACGCGCTGCGAGCTACGTGGCGTCAACTATTTTTTGGCCGAAAAGCGAAAGTCAGAAAGCCTACTGCAAGTGGAGCGCGAGCTCAAGGTCCTGCTGCAGGCGCGCTCCAAGTTACAGCAAGCGCTAATGGGCATTAAAGACGTGAGCGAGCTGTCATTTTTGATGTGCCACGAACTGCGCAAGTGTCCGGGTATTGTGGGCGTGGCGTTCTTGCGTAAAGATGCGGACGATGTCATGCAGCTTGATGCCTGCATGGCAAGCGATGACGAAGAGCGCGCCAATTTTGTGCAGGGGTGCGAGGCAATGTTGCAGTTCGCCCGAAGTGCAACGGATGGCGTGCTGTCAGCCCTAGTCCGTGGCGAGTTCGTCATCGCAGATTCGCTGGCAAAAATAGGCGGCCAGAAGGAAAATCGGTTCTTCCATGCCATGGGAGTGCGTACCATCGTTGGATCACCCATTTTGGCAGAATCCATTATGTTTGATGAGGCCGCCAACACCTTGGGTGCCTTGTGTTTGATGCTTGATCGTCGGCGAAACTTTCCGCGCGAGTGGCTTGAGGTCATGTCAGAGCTTGGCGCTCTTGCAAGTTTCGGCTTGAACATCATCGAGTGGAACCATGAAAAAGCCGATCTCATGCGCCAACTGCGCGATATGGCCATGACCGATACCCTGACGGGTGCTGCCAACCGGCGGAGTGCCAACGAGTTCATGTACAGAGAGTATGACCGCAGTCAGAACGAGGGTGCTCCGCTAACCCTGATCATGATGGACGTGGACAAGTTCAAAAAGATCAACGACACCTATGGACATGAGCAGGGAGACCAGGTGCTCAAGGTCATTACACGGGTTGCTAAGGATATGATGCGCACATCCGATTTGCTGGTGCGTTGGGGTGGCGAGGAGTTTTTGGTGGTGGCACCCAACACCGATGCCGCCCAAGGCTTGGCGTTGGCCGAGAGCATTCGTCTCGAAATAGAGAAGACTCCGATAGAAGGTTGCCACACTGTCACGGTGAGTATGGGGGTGAGTCAAATTGCAGCAGGCGAAAGCATCGAAGGCGCTCTGGGCCGCGCAGATGCAGCGCTGTACCGGGCGAAAGAAACTGGACGCAACCGCTGCATCTTGGCCGAGGATGCAACAATAGAGACTGCATAGTTACTTGGCCGTTGCCCGCCCAGTTATGAATCCTCTGCCTGCAAGCTGAGAGGAACGTATTTTCGGATCAGTCCGTCTCTGGAATCAACACTGCCACCGAAACTTACCTGCAGCTGGGTTACCAATGGTCACGGACCCAACGAAACGTCCAAGCGGATCGAATTGGAGGTTTTGGATCAACTCTGGGACTACTTTCAATTTGTTCTACCTGAACCGCTGGAATGAACTAGCGAGCAACACGAAGCCGCTACGTAACTTCTAGTGTCCTCGCACGGAAAATTTGCCACACAGGATCATGAATCTACCGAAATTCATCTGATCGACCCAGAAGTTTTGGCCGTCATGTACGGCATTTGTACACGACTCAAATGTCCGGTTACGACCCAGTTGCGGTCGTTGATCAACGACCGCTTTGTAGCCCTGCGTTCGCGCATCAACAGTGGGCTGCAACCATCATTGGAAGCAATGGTTGAAAGACCATAATTCGGACGTCTGCCATCCAGCATTTGGACTCAGCCGTTTTTAACTTGTCCCACCTAGTCTAGAAATCTACTCTGGAAATCTGACGGCGGAAGAAGACAAACTTGCGAATACCCAAAAATCCGATAGCGGTTTCTTGCGATCCAACGGTAAAGCGCATCGCGCAACGGTGATGGCACGAGCCAACCGAGCCAAGCAGCGCGCCATGGCCAACCCAGGCCACTGAGCACCCGAAAAATGGCTGCCGTGTGCTGCCAGGTGTCGACTCCATCGACTAGAAGCAGCGTCTGCAACCCTTCCACCCGCAACCCGGCATTGCTGAGCAACGCCTGCCCAGTAGCACCCTGTATGGATGCAAACTGAAATACGCGCTTATGGTCATGCTTCAGCAGGAACTGAACCCACCCGTTGCATAAGAGACACGTTGCGTCAAATACGACAATCATTCGGCATCCTCGCCAGCAATGTCTAGGTAGCCGCTATAGCTGGTGACTAAGCCGACGAAGGGAACAACAGCACGGACCTTGAAGTTGAGTCTATTGCCTGCGCCGGTCTCCCTGGCAGTCACTTTGGGGATGAGCCAATTGGGGCATGGGATACCCAAGAAATTCATCTTCTCTAATCCCATTTCCAATGCGCCCCCGACCTCCAAGAGTGCAAACGTAAGAAATGAAGCGCCCAGTCGTTCCGTGACGCGACTACCAGACTTCGCCATCGTTGAGCGCATCGTCTTGCCTGGAAAGAAACGCGTCCAGACCTCGGTGTCTGGCTTCGCCAAGAGCTCAAAACGAATTGGCCCACGGATGGCTCGCAATGGTGCGCCCAAGGTACGCGCAAGCATTTTGGCGATGAATGACTCGGGAGCATCAACTTCAACAGCTCCATAGAACTCATGCCGCCCGGAAAAGGTGTGAAAGCGTCGTACTGATGCGTCTAAATGGTCGAATGCGTCTCCCATTACTGCGCTGTACATCGAAGTTTGCCTCATGAACAGATTTTCAATTAGGTTTAGAGCCAGTAATGAGCAGTGATCTAGATCTTCTGCATCGCAAGCAAATATCCTACGCCCATAAATCTGTGCAGTCGGAATCGCTTCGTGAAGGGGTTGTACCCAAGCCCACGCTGATCGTGCAAGCGCAGACCCGTAGAAGTTGCCCATGTTTTGAGTTCATCGGATCGAATGAGCTTGCTGTAGGTGTGAGTCCCCTTGGGCAATATGCGCAGCACATACTCCACACCAAAGATCGCCACAACCCAACTCAACGCACTCCGGTTGATAGTTGAAAAGAATACCCAGCCACCTGGTTCAACCAGCTGTGCGCAGGCCTGTACCACCAGCTCTGGGCGCGGCACCTGCTCGAGCATTTCCATGCAAGTAACTACGCTGTAGGCCGAGCGTTCCTTTTCAGCTAGATCTTCTGCACTAATGGCCTGGTATTTCACACTTGCTTCGGGTCCCACCAGCGGTCGGCTAACGCAGAAAATTTAGCCAGCTCCGTTGGGTCAAAGTTGCTTTGAGAAATGGTCACTTGATTTTTCCTTTCAAACTGCGGAGATGGCTACCAGTGTTTCTTCCATCGATTCCATCGGTAGAGCGCCTTTGCAAAGGCGTTGTAGACTATGGCGAGGAGGTGACGAATAGCGGGCCAATTCGCTATGCGTCCAAAGAACTTCTGACCTGGTGTCTTGATCCACAACGCCGCAAGAGCGGGGGCCCCTATCAAGATATCTCCAGACGCATTTTTGACATGGAGCCGTTCGCGGACCGACTCCACTGTTGATTGCAGTTGAAAACTGAGCCACTTTAAGGCGGATTCCAATCCAAAAC
>CAYXWW010000113.1:0-4550 GCA_964468905.1 uncultured Rhodoferax sp.
TGTCCACACCTTTTTTGAGTTTGGCGATTTGCGGGTTCATACCCACACCACCGAAAATGACGGTGGAACTGAGTTGTAGATATTTGCCGTACGTGCGGATGGACTCTTCGACTTGGGCTGCCAGTTCGCGCGTCGGTGTCAAGACGAGGGCTCGGATGCCGGTGCCGCCAAATTTGTTTTGCGCGCTGCGGCTCATGGTGAGGCGGTGCAGCAGGGGAAGGGTGAATGCAGCGGTCTTGCCGGTACCGGTTTGGGCCCCGCCGAGGAGGTCGCGACCTTCAAGGATCAGAGGGATCGCTTGGGCCTGAATGGCGGTTGGTGTTTCGTAGCCTTGCTCGCGCACAGCTTTAACGATGGCAGCAGCCAGGTTCAATTCTTCGAATGTCATGAGTTGTGGCGCCCATCCAGGGCGCTTGGGATATCGGCCTGTCCCGTTGCCGAAGCGTCGGATCAGTCAAAGGCAGATAGATTCAAAAGTAGGACGTTGAGTGTCAATCGTGTCCCCAGCAATGTGCTGTGGTTGCGGGCAACTGAAGCACCGCAACTGCCCGCATTGTCGCATGTTGTATGTAAAGGCGGGAAAAAAGCTGCAACAGAGTGTTTCGATAGTGTTTCATAGTGGTGACAATGCTGCCAAAAGGCTAGTCATTGCGCCTGGCAACTGGGAGAATCGGCAGACAATGAAAAAGTTCATGTTGCGAAGGCTGGGCGTGGCCCACGAGCCAGGGAGCTTCAAGCCATCCCTGCCAGATTGCTTGGAAGCGGTTTTAGAGCAAAGCGACGCGTTGGTCGATGAGGTCTTGACCGGTTTGACGTTGTCCCAGACGCAGACGCGCGGCAAGTCGATGCAAGTCGTTCAGAGCGCTGCGAGTAAAGCAGCGATTGCACAATTGGTGATTCATGCTGACGCGTTTAAGGCAAGCTTTGCCGAAGGCCTGCGTGCTGCGCTGTATGGGGGGGACAACCAACGTACGCAAACACAGCCTTTGCGGTTCGATGATTTTCAATTCCTTGAAGAAGAGCAGATTGACGCCAATATTGAATTCGCATTGACGCAGCAAGAAATCTCCATGGCGGTGGATGATGTTTTGCCAACGCTTAATTCTTTGATGAGCAGTATGCTGGGTTGGCTGACAGTTCAGCCCCATCTGAATCCGCTCAAACCGGAGTCATTTGTCTTTGCTTTGCGCGAGTCTTTGCAAAAACACATCCGTAGCGACGAAGCACGCAATACGTTAATGGCCCCCATCGCCGGGATGCTGGGCATTGCCATGCGCCAGCTGTATCGGGAAGTTTCCGAATGGCTACGTTCGCAAGGTGTGGAACCCGTGGGGCCGGTTCAGCAGCCTGGGGGCATGCAAAAGCCAGCAGAAAACACAGTGACGCGAACCTTGTTGACGTTGGACAAGTTGCGCCGCTTATTGTCCGGCGAATTAGATCCTAGTCCGTTGAACGGGAATATCAAGGACTTTACCCATACTGTTCCGGCTTCCTTCGTCGCATTGGAAGACATGAAGTTGATGGAGCCCATGATGAAGCGGCTGGCGGAACGCGCTAGTCAGACTTCTACATCAGGATCAGCGACAAAAAAGCCTAGTGATTCGGATGCACTCGTTCGCCGGGAGAAAACCAAGAGCAAAAAGCTGGGGCGGGAGTTGGGTGAAGAAGTTGTCCGCATGATGCTGGAGAACCTGACCCAAGACCATCGCTTGCTGGCTGGTGTTCGCAAAAATCTGAAGCTCATGGAGCCGGTGTTGATTGCCCTGTCGCAAACAGACCCCCGCTTTTTCAGTGAACGACAGCACCCTGCGCGGCAGTTCATGGACAAAATCACAAGCCGCAGTCTGGCCTTTAGTTCAGAAGATCAGCCGGGGTTCGCCTATTTCCAAAAGACGCTTGAAAACTCAGTCAGTCTTTTGACCAATGGTGCGGGAGACGCGGCAACCTTCTCCCGTGTGGTGCGAAAATTGGAAGAAGGTTGGGCTAAGGACGAGCAATTGCAGCGTCAACGCGCAGAAGAGGCTGCGCGCGGCCTTTTGCATGCTGAGCAACGTAACTTGCTGGCCCAAAAGTTGTCTGTGGATTTTGCAGAGCGGCTCAAGAACAAAAAGGTTCCAGAAATTGTGTCGGTATTCTTGCAAGGCCCATGGGCACAGGTCGTGGCTGAATCGCAGCTTTCATGTGCCGATGGGGCTGCCGATACCGATGGTTACCTGGGCCTGGTTGATGATTTGATTTGGAGTGTGCAATTGCGTCTTGCGAGGCGCAACCGGGCGCGTTTGGTCGATATCGTTCCCGGAATGCTGGTCAAAATGCGACAAGGCTTGGGGTTGATTTCATACCCTGAGGAGCGCATTCCCTTGTTCTTTGACGCCTTGATCACGTTTCACGAGCAGGCATTTGAAGGTGCGCGTCCGGCTCCGGCACCGGGAGCAACTGATCAATCGGTCGTGGCAGATATATCCGCGGTGGACAGCGTGGGATTGCCTGTCGATGAATTTTGGATGGCCGAAGACGAGGCTGCCGATTCAGGCTACATGCAAGATGCGCACGAGCGGATTCCCGAAGTTGAAGAGGACGAAGTGCCAGATCCTGTTGCACAGCAGGCCTGGAGTGCTCAGAATTTGATTACCGGGTCTTGGGTCGACTTGGCTTTGGGCGGTGTGTGGGTACGTGCCCAACTTACATGGGCGAGCCCGCACAAAACCTTGTTTATGTTTATTTCTTCTGGAGGCATGGCACATTCCATGTCGCGTCGTACCATGGACCGACTGCGCGGACTTGGTTTGATTCGTTTGGTGTCTGATGGCAGGGTGATTGATCACGCTCTTGACGCAGTGGCACAAGCGGCATTGCGCAATGACCTGGGAAAAGCCAGTAGCGGTTCTTAATTGTCGCCGCCGGCGGTTGGGAGTGGGTCGCGCAGTCGATAATATGATATTTCCAAACCAATAATTAGATTCACGATGGCTCAATACGTTTTCACCATGAACCGCGTCGGCAAGATCGTGCCGCCGAAGCGGCATATTCTCAAAGACATTTCGCTGAGTTTTTTCCCGGGCGCCAAAATCGGTGTCTTGGGGACCAATGGCTCCGGCAAGTCAACCCTGCTGAAGATTATGGCGGGTGTGGACAAAGAGATTGAGGGCGAGGCCACACCCATGCCTGGGTTGAATATCGGCTATTTGCCACAAGAACCGCAGCTCGACCCAACGCAAACTGTGCGTGAAAGTGTAGAGGCAGGTATGGGCAATGTCTTTGCCGCCAAAGCCCGTCTGGAGGAAGTCTACACAGCGTACGGGGCAGAAGACGCGGATTTTGATGCGTTGGCTGCCGAACAAGCGGAACTCGAGGCCATTATTGCTACGGCTGGGACTGATTCAGAGCACCAGCTCGAGATTGCCGCAGATGCGCTGCGATTGCCTCCCTGGGATGCCAATATTGGTGTCTTGTCCGGCGGTGAGAAGCGTCGTGTAGCCTTGTGCCGATTGCTCTTGTCCAAGCCTGACATGTTGTTGCTGGACGAGCCTACCAATCACTTGGATGCCGAGTCAGTTGACTGGCTCGAGCAGTTCCTTCAACGCTACTCAGGCACAGTGGTCGCGATCACGCATGATCGCTATTTCTTGGACAACGCTGCAGAATGGATTCTGGAACTCGATCGGGGATCTGGTATCCCGTACAAAGGCAATTACAGTGACTGGCTAAGTCAGAAGCAGGCGCGCCTGGAGTCCGAGCAAAAGGGTGAAGAATCCCGCGCTAAAGCGTTGAAGAAGGAGTTGGAGTGGTCGCGTCAAAATCCCAAAGCGCGTCAGGCCAAGAGCAAGGCCCGCCTGGCCAGATTCGAAGAGTTAAGCGATTTTGAATACCAAAAGCGCAACGAAACGAATGAAATTTTTATTCCCGTGGCAGATCGTCTGGGCAATGAAGTCATTGAATTTGTCAATGTGACCAAGTCTTTTGGCAATCGGGTGTTGATCGACAACCTGAGCTTCAAGATACCGGCGGGCGCCATTGTTGGCATTATTGGTCCCAACGGCGCGGGTAAATCGACACTGTTCAAAATGATTGCAGGCCGTGAAAAGCCGGATTCAGGCGATGTCAAGATTGGTTCCACCGTCAAGATGGCTTTCGTTGATCAAAACCGTGATGACCTTGCCAACGACAAAACAGTTTGGGAAGACGTTTCCGGTGGATTGGATATCCTCAACGTGGGTAAATTTCAAATGGCCAGCCGCGCATATTGCGGCCGTTTCAACTTCAATGGTGGCGATCAGCAAAAGCGCGTTGGAACCCTGTCTGGCGGTGAACGTGGGCGCTTGCACCTTGCCAAGACTCTGATCGCTGGCGGAAATGTGCTGATGTTGGATGAGCCCTCCAATGATTTGGATGTGGAAACCCTGCGTGCGCTGGAAGATGCTTTGCTGGAATTTGCAGGATCACTGCTGGTAATTAGCCACGATCGTTGGTTCCTTGATCGTATTGCAACCCATATTTTGGCGTGCGAAGGTGACAGCCAATGGAAGTTCTTTGAC
This sequence comes from uncultured Rhodoferax sp., assembly GCA_964468905.1. Classification (GTDB taxonomy): domain Bacteria; phylum Pseudomonadota; class Gammaproteobacteria; order Burkholderiales; family Burkholderiaceae_C; genus Allorhodoferax. The sequence goes on from CAYXWW010000113.1 coordinate 4,536, forward strand.
GGCAACTACCAAGAG
>CAYXWW010000113.1:4560-11696 GCA_964468905.1 uncultured Rhodoferax sp.
GTACGAGGCCGACAAGAAGAAGCGCTTGGGCGAAGAAGGTGCGCGGCCCCACCGTATGCGTTTCAAGGCGTTGAAGTAGCGCATCTTTAAGGCCGCACTATGCCAACTGCACCCCCGCAATCCGCACAGTACTACCAGGGCTTGTACCTAAAGACAGTGCAAGAGGCTGCTGCAGGGGGCAGCGTGTTGATGGGCAAGCTCGTTGCGGCTGCCCGCACGGCGTTGCAGGCCCGTGAAGCGGCATGCCGCGATTTGCGAGAGCGGGATGCCCTTGCCCAGTCGTCTAAGTATTTGGCAACTTGGGAGTCAGAACTATGCAAACGGTATCCGCAGGCCCTATTAGCGGCTTTTGACAGCCCTGGGGTTGGCAAAGCCGTGGGATCGGTGGCCAAAGCAGACGTCGAATTTGGTGAGTTAGAGTTGATGGACGAGGTGCAGGTCCTGACCAGCGTCACCATGGCGCGTGCACAGCAAATCGCGATGCTTGCCGCTGAGGCCAGTTTGACCGAGCTCAATACATTGATATGCACGACACTTGGCTTGAAATCGGTCCATGCGGAACGAAACCCATTGCGTCCCCAGATCTATGTCAATGCGTTAAAGGCCGTCGTCGAGCAGACCAACGTACCAACTTCCACCCAATTGGACTGGTTGGCTGCGATGGGTGCCACGCTCGGGCAGGAATTGCGCAATATGTACGAGTTGATGTGCAGGCGTTTGCGGGACCAAGGTGTTGTGGCTGCAGGTTATGCGGTTTTGCAGACACCGAGTTCCCAAGGTGTTGGGCGCGCTTTAGCGCAAGAGATTAATACATCGCAAACGATTCCTACTCCCAATTCAATGACCCCCCACGGGGATGCCCATCACGCTGCCCACCCCCGTCCGGCGGCTATTGCGCCGGGTTCGTCGTCTGGCGCACCCCTGCAACGGGCTTCGGATGCAACGCTGTTGACGCTTGATATGTTGCGGCGACTTTTGGCAGGGGAACTCGAACCCGTCCAACCGATGACTCCGCTGGAGTCATTCGCGCAACAGTTTTCCCGGCAGTTTGAGGATCGACGTCCCGTCGTCGAGAGTGCGAGTACGGAATTTGATGCGACCGTGCCTGCTGCATTGGAAGCGCTCAAGGAAATGAAGCAGGTCGATGAGGTGGTGCAGCGGTTACAGTCTCGCCAAGGTGGAAAAACAGCGCCCGGGGAGACGGGTGACACATCGGTACAAGCTATCCGTGCCCAATTAAGGGCCCAGTCCCGCGGTATTGCTCAATCGTTGAGCCTAGAAGTCATCACTCTCATGGTTGACAACATTGCGAATGACGCGCGATTGTTGGAACCTATTCAGCAGTTGATCCGGCAGCTTGAACCGCCGCTCCTTCGGCTCGCACTGGTCGACCCCCGCCTCTTTACGGACAAGCAACATCCAGCACGCGTTCTCGTTCAGGAAATAGCCGACCATAGTTTGGCCTACGCATCCCCTTCTGCGCCTGGATTCGTTGAATTCACTTCCGCCATTGAGGAAGCCTTTTTGCATTTGACACAGGTGCCCATTGAGAGTGCCGAGCCGTTTGAACGTGTTTTGGGTGTTTTGCGCGATGAGTGGCAGGAAATGACTCGCAAAGGACGGCGCAGCATGGAAGAAGCCGTGCAAGCACTTGAGCAGGCGGAAGCGCGCAACGTGTTGGCCGAGAAAATAGCGCGAGAAATCATGAATCACCCGGATGCAGCTGCAGTACCCGCTGTCATCACTGACTTCTTGTGCGGCCCATGGGTGCAGGTGGTCGCGCAGGCGCGTCTCGCAGGGGTAGCGTCATCTGCTAATGCCGAGAAATACCATGCATTGATTTCAGCGTTGCTTTGGAGCACACATCCAAACATCACGCGCAAAGATGCACCCAAGTTAACACGATTGGTTCCACCCCTCTTGGGTACATTGCGTGAAGGCTTGGACACCATCCACTATCCTTCAATCAAGACAAGCGCCTTTTTTGAAGCGCTGATGGGTTTGCATCAACGAGCATTCCGGGCAGAATCAGCGCCAGTTCCTCCAGTCAAACCACAACCTACGATTGATGCACCGACAAGGGTTCATTTGGTGGACGATGGCAATCCCTGGGTGGCCCCTTCAGAGGCACAAGCCTCGAATTTTATTGAATTGCCCGATGCCCCTGTCGATTCAAAAGATGTTCTGGCGTTTGGGCAGGAAGTTCAGGCCAAACTATCGACGACTTCCAATCCTACAGAATCGGTGCAGGTTGACGGATCAAGCTTTGAGTTGGGAACCTGGGTAGAACTGCTCGTGAACGACCAGTGGCTACGCACCCAGCTTACCTGGGCCAGCCCGCACGGCACGCTATTCCTGTTTACCAGCGCCACAGGGACGCCGCAGTCCATGACCCGTCGCTCGCGCGATAAATTGCTGGCGGCCGGTCAGCTGCGCCTGATTTCGGGTAGACCAGTCGTGGAAGGTGCCTTGAATGTTGTCGCACAAATGGCCATGCGAAATAGCGTGAATACGCTGATTTGATCCGTTAGAGCGGATGCTCCGCGTAGAACTTACCACCGTGAAATAGGAGTGGTGACGCTCCAGGGCGGTAGGCGCATCGTTCGACCTCACCCACAAAAATCACGTGATCGCCTTCTTCGTAGCGGCTACGGTTGTAGCACTCGAATGTTGCCGCTGATCCTTTGATGAGTGGCGCTCCGCTGATACCCACTTCAACTTCAACACCAGAGAATCGGTCGCCTTCCCGTGCCGAAAATTTGAGCGCCAGATCATGTTGTTCGGCGGACAAAATATTAATCGCGTAGTGTGAACCGGTACTGAATATAGCCATGGATCCTGCAGATCGGGCAAGACTCCACAACACCAATGGCGGTGACATCGAAACTGAATTGAATGAGTTGGCGGTGAGCCCAACAAAGGCACCCTGCTGCGTGCGTGCCGTGACGATGGTCACGCCAGTGGCAAACATACCAAGCGCAGCTCGGAATTCGGTGGGAGAAAAACTGGGGGGAACGGCCTGAGCCATGCGCGCGGTCGATTGCATGGTGGCAATTTACCCTATATTCATGGCATTTGTCGGCGAGCGACACAACAACCGTAGCGTAACAGTCGCGCCCATACAATCGTTGCATGTTTTTACGATTTGCTTTGTTTGCGATATTTGCTATCAATTGCATAGTGGCCCATGCAATACCCATGAGGTCTTGTGGAGATTATTCGGCGAAAATGCCAAACGTGAAGGTGCAATTGTGTGATGCGGCCCAACTGCAGGACACCCAAGCGCGTTCTGTCTTAGGGCGACCTATCTGGAGCCGTGATGTGGCGGCGATCGACACCCAATTAAAAATTTTGGTTTTGGGTGGCATTCATGGTGATGAAATGTCTTCGAGTTCGTTGGTCTTTCATTGGATTGCCATGGCGCAATCACCAACGCCAGACGCGCCGTTACCGATTCACTGGCGCTTCATTCCCACCTTGAATCCGGATGGCATGTTTTCACGACCTGCGCGGCGCGTCAATGCACGCGGTGTAGATCTGAATCGTAACTTTCCAACGCCAAACTGGGCGCGTGACGCCCGCCACTATTGGGAATTAAGGACTAAGCGTGATCCGCGCCGCTGGCCAGGCAACAAGCCTCTGTCAGAGCCGGAGTCACGATTTTTATTGGAGCAGATGGATAGTTTTAAGCCAAACCTGATTGTGAGTGTGCATGCGCCATATGGCGTGCTTGATTTTGATGGGCCATCAGACCCCCCCAGTCGCCTAGGGCGGCTCTACCTGGATCAGGTTGGAATTTTTCCAGGCTCGTTGGGGAATTACGGCGGCATCCACAAAGGTGTACCCGTCGTCACCATTGAATTGCCCAGCGCTACCAAGACGCCTAACGAGAGCGAAATGCGCCAAATGTGGGCGGATCTGTTGCGCTGGACTATGGAACGCCTCGGTCCGGCAATGGCAACAACAACTTCTCATTCACCTGCATCAGCCGATTTACCCAAGTCCCAGTAAATCACTTTGGTTGTACGCAGACCCAACAGAGTTTGCCCTCAATAGACAAGACCCAATTCCCGTCCGCGCGCCACCGCTTGCGTGCGATTGCGCGTACCCAGCTTGCCATTGATTCGATGCAAATGTGCTTCGATCGTGCTTTCCGAAACTGCAATCTGAACAGCAAGCTCCTTATTGGAAAATCCATCCGCCAATAGTTTGAGGATCTGGCGCTCACGTGGGGTCAGTCCTGCCACTGCAATCGGTTGTTGCCCATTATCTTCCTCTGCAAGTGCGCACGATTGACTTTTGATGCTTCCCATAAGTTTTGATAAATAGTCTTGCGATACAGCCGACTTGCGCAATGAAATGGCTTGCAGGATCGGCATCAGTTCCCACGCTTCATCGGTAAAAACGCGAACCATTCCTGAGGATTGTGCGGCGGCGAGTACGGGCTCAAGTATCTCGACTGCCCGTTGGCGTCGACGTGAAACTTCGTAACATTGCGCCAACAAACACTGGAGCCGCAAAGCCCTGCGTCTGCGGCTCGTGGCCTCAGCGAGACCAATGGCTGCCTGAATCTGAATAATGGCTTGCGCGACTTCCCTAGAAAGGACTGCATACCGACAGGTGGCAATGAACGGATCCTCAATATCTTCGGCAAATGTGCAGAAACCTCGAAACGGTTTCCAGATGCTGTCCATGTTCACCATGGGAAGCAGTCGGCCCATGGTTGCTAGGTCACGCTGCGTTGCAGCGATCCAGATTCGATCCATCCGGGCTGCCGCTGAAAAACGGGGGATGCCTCTGGAATCTCCCATATCTTGCAGAATATTCAGCAATTCCAGCGCCTTTGCCGGATGGTTCTGCAATACATGCATGCGCGCGACGACGCGATGTGAAAGAATGATCTGATCTGGAATGCAAATCTCCCGAATCATTGGCAGATAGTCGTCCGCCATCGTACCCATCCATTCGAAATCATCCAGCTCATAATGCGTCTCCAGCAAGATGGAGGCCGCAACAGGATTGGTACTGGAGTATTTTTTTCCTGCCACTTTGCTGAAGGACAGAAAGGCGCGCGCACGTGCCCCTACTGCATCCCCGTGGCACAAGGCAGTTGTAGCTTCCAAAGCGGTTGCATAGGACAATCCGTGCGAGGCATCGATGGAAGCCAAATCGCGCTTCGCCGCTGCAATAGACTGGAAATACAACTGCTGGTTTCCGTGGCAAATATGCCGGTACGAAATGACATTCAGAATATTGCCACTGACGTATGGACCCGACCCGACCAGTTGTCCTTGATTTTCAATAGCGATCTCGAATGCTTTGTTGAGCTCATCAGACCAGCTTGCCAGCATGATTCTGATGGTCAATAAATCATCGGAGGTGTTCGGTTCGATTTTTTCAAGAGTATCGAGTTTGGCGATCAATACAGCCGCTTCGCTGTTTCGGTGAAGGAATGTGTTGGCATAAGCAGCAGCCACAATTAGCTGAGGATGTTTGTCAAGACAGGCTTCGGGCAATTGCGCTACCCATTCGCGTACAGCCTGGATGGACCCAGCCCGGATAAAGCGCATAGCGATTTGCTCAACCAGTGCAGCCGCCAGGTCAAAGTCTTGGGCTGCAAATGCATGGGCAATTGCAGTTGTCGTCTTGCCAGCAAGGTTCAACCAATGCGCGGCGCGTATGTGCAACTGCGGTATCTGCTGCCTAAACACTGACGCACACTCGCGCTGAAGAAACTCTCTGAATAAGGGGTGATATCGATACCATTCCCCTTCAACATCGATTCTGTTCGTGAACAGGTTTTCTTCGACTGTTTTAGTGATCCATGTGTGGCTATCGTTTGTTTTGAAAACTTCGTCACACATCGCGGGACAGAAGGTGTCCAGGATGCTGGACTGCAACAGAAAGTTGCGCTGCTTTTTGGGCAGTCGGTCCAGCACGTCCTCCGCAAGATACTCAGCAATGGTCCCTAAGTTCCCGGCGGGTAGGGAAATCTTACTTGGCTTGCCGAGTCTGTTGGCCGTGGTAGCCAATTGAAGTGCCGCTGCCCACCCCTCGGTTTGTTGGTGCAATAGCCGCAGGTCGACATCATCGATCTTGACCTGCATGCTGTCACGCACAAACATGCGCGTTTCCTCTTCCGAAAAACGGAGCATATCTGTGCCCAGCTCGGTGAGTCGGCTTTGCACCCTTAGCTTCCCCAGTTGGATATTGGGTTGATGGCGACTGCCAATGACAAGTCTCTGGCCCGTGCCCAAAAGCGAAATTAGCTTCTCCAGGAAGCTCAGTACTTCGGGTTCAGCAATGTGTTCGCATTCATCAAGAAACAGGAGAAATGGTGCATCAATCAGCGACAACTCGTCGAGAAGCATGTACATGCCTGATCTGGCGTTTGGTGTGTCATTCATCCGGCTGGTATCAATCGCCTGTGGCCCAAAAAGCCCGCGCAGTGCAGCCGTGATGTACGTGCAAATACGGCTTACATCGTTGTCTGCCGGGTCAATCGTCAGCCACGCGACAGGCAATGCCTGCTCCTTCATCTCGCGAAAAACTTGGCTCATGGCGGTGGTCTTGCCAAAGCCAGCCGGCGCGGTGATCAAAACCAGGGTAGCGGTGGAGTTGCCAATCAAAGGACTTAAGTTCAAACGCGCAATCGAATGCGCAATCGCGCAGGTCGGCGCGAGCTTGAGCATATTCAAACGAGATGACTCATGACGATCAACTGACACCGGTGTCTCCTTGCCAACGTTTCTTGGTTGCTGGCGCTCCTTTAGCCCCAATTATGTTTGGAGTAGATGTGATCACATCATAGATTGACAATTTCGCATCATCCAAACAACGACGTGTTGCACTGCAACATGTATTGAGGAAATCCTTTAAGTGAGAGCAGAAAACTTTCTAATGATTTCATGGATTGTTGCGAACGCGGGCGGCGTGTATCGTTAACAACTGCATCGCACATCCAGTGTCCCTCCCCCATCAATGAAGATGGCTTGAAGTCGTCCATGCCTCCTTGATCGCTATGAAAAATTTTATTGGCCCATTACTAAGCATCCTGCTCCTGACCCTCAGCGCCTGCGGCGGCGGCTCCAGCGGCACATCGGCACCGGCCAGTCTACCCAGCGGCTTGCTGCCCA
>CAYXWW010000114.1:0-11687 GCA_964468905.1 uncultured Rhodoferax sp.
CCCTAGTTCGAGCCCAGGTCGAGGAGCCAAATTTGAAAAGCCCACCGTCGAAAGATGGTGGGTTTTTTCTTTTCCGGGTCCCCCATGCGCACTGACGATAACGCCTCCACCTCCACACGCATCCAAACCGGAATGGAGCAAATTGCGGCACTGCGTGTCGAGACCAACGAAGAACACATCGCAGAACATATACGGGGCATGGTCGCTGCGACCATGGGCACACTCTCCGGTCAATCGACAGATGACATGCGGCAAGATGCAGAGCGATGGCAACAATGGGCACTGGACACAGCCGATGGAATTGCAAAGCCGCTGTGGTTGCACCCTAGTCCATTGCATCGCTAAACTGGCACCCATGCAAACACCGAAAGCAAACATGTTCGACCCTAGCGGAAAATGGATACACCTTGAGACGTATGACGATTTTGACAACGGCCTATCCGATCTGATCGAGCTGTGGTCTTCCGAATCGGCTATGCCAAGCCTGAAGGATTCAGCCTTCGCGCATTTCAAAGAAAATTTGGAAGCCGCGACACTGCAATGGATCGACAACAAAGCCAAGTCCAAGAAATATGCGGCCATCGCGCAAGAGCTCGCAGAATTTGAAGAAGTGCTCAAGCAAGCCTAAAGCCTTGGCCAGTCACTTTTACGGTCGACGGTACTGAAGCGGTTGGCGTGATCAGTTTTAACAAACCGTACGGCGTACTGAGCCAGTTCACAGCTGAAGGTAAATGGCGCGGGCTCAAAGATTTCATCGCGATTCCAGACGTCTATGTCGCCGGCCGACTGGATGCGGACAGCGAAGGCCTGCTGTTGCTGACGAACGATGGTCAACTCCAAGCCCGCATTGCCGATCCGCGCTTCAAAATGGAAAAAACCTACTGGGTGCAAGTAGAAGGTGCGCCAACTGAAAGCGCTCTGGATTCTTTGCGCCGCGGTGTCCAACTCAATGATGGCCCCACTCTTGCGGCCCGTGCCCAATTGATAGAAGCACCTGCCAGCTTGTGGGTGCGCGATCCACCTATTCGTGTGCGCCAGTCAAAACCCACCACATGGTTGGAACTGACGATTCGTGAAGGCCGCAATCGCCAGGTCCGGCGCATGACAGCGGCGGTGGGCTTTCCCACCCTTCGGCTGATCCGCTCTGCCATCGGGCCGTATACGCTGGATGGCCTTGCTTCGGGGCACTGGCGTGAACAATCGATCGCGTTGATGGATCACGCCGCCAATCGGTTTTCGAAATAGGGGCGCTCCCGGTCATCCAGAATCGCATACAGCGCCGCAAGATTATTAGGGTCCGGATTGAGCCACGCGTCAAGATGTTCTGGCTTGAGGGGAATGACACAACGATCGTGTCCAGCAGCGGCAATCTCAGGCGGTGGTGTATCGGTTATGGCTGCGAACGAAAGCAGGTCAGGCTCACCATTACCTTTCCAGTGGGACCATACGCAGGCAACCAGCATGTCCTGTTCGGGGCGTGGTTTGAATTCAAGAATGAGCTTTTCACCGGAACCAACTGTGTCGGGAGTTCCATCATGTGTCGGAACGCGCGTGACATGCTCGTAAAACGCATTGACGACCATCACTCCATGGGTATAGCCAAACTGCCCCTTCCAAAACCCTTCCAAATTGTCTCGGCGGGCGTTGTAGGTTCCAGGGTACTTGGTGTCATAACTTGCTGGTTTGCCTATGGGGCGGCATTGGTAGCGCATGGGTTTGATAACGCGTGTGCCGTTCTCCGACACGATGACCGGCGCGTAGTACCCTGGGTAGATGCGGCCATCCTCTTCCCGTGCATGGGTGCGGCGCAAATCGGTCAGCTTGGACAATGCCCATTCAATTTTGTTGCCAGAAATCCGCAAGGCCTCAGATGCCGCTTTGGTGGATTTGGTTTGCAATGACCGCTGCGCATCAGCCTGCCGTTTGCGTTGCTTGAATACCTCTTGTTCCAGCTTCTGCGCCAGCTGGGTTTTGTACTGTTCAATGGCCTCTGCAATCGGCTGGTTTGACGCCAACTCTGGGCTAGAGAACATGCGTTCCACGCCTTTGGGAACTTTGATGCGATCGCTTTCCAACCTGCTCCAAAATAGCACCGCAAAAGCCTCAATGTCGATCGCGGCACCAAAGGCGCGAACATAGCTCTTGTAGTCGGCGGATATTTTTGCGGAATAGCACATACGAGAATCGTACCGCGTAGGTGTTGCTGAAACCAGCTTGAACAAACAACTTATAGGTAACATGCAGTGCATATGAACCCGAACCGCTATTTGGCATTTGCTGCGAGCTTTATTGTCCTGACCGCTTGGATGCTCAAGGCGTTTATTCCAGGTATTGCCTGGGGTGCGGTAATTGCCATTTCGCTATGGCCTTTGTTTGAGCGGGTCACGCTTGGGTTTGGTTCGGGCTTCAAGAATCCCGCACTGCTGTTTTCGATCCTATTCCTGTTTGTGTTTGTCCTGCCGCTGGCCTATGTCGTCTACGACGTGGTTGGCGCATACCAAGCGGGGGCTGGCTACCTTGCCAAGAATGCCGAAGGTATTGTTCCGGTTCCCGCCTTCATTGAACATATGCCGTTTTCGGATGCGGTGCGCGACTTGTGGGTGCGCTATGTTGGTCACAGCGACGGGCTTTTGGATATCCTCAATCAGCTCAGCGACAACCGCCTCACCAACTGGCTGTCCACTGCAGCGCTCCAGCTGTCATCCGGCCTGGTCACTGCACTGTGCATGTTGGTCTCGCTCTACTACATGTTGAAGCACGGCAACTACATCAAAACCCACTATGCGGCGACTGTCACGCACTGGTTCAGTGAGAAAAGTTTAAGTGTTGTCGACAAAGGCGTAGCCGCGCTGCGGGGAACCATCAATGGTGTCATTCTGATTGGCTTGGTGGAGGGTGTTTTGCTCGCGGGCCCATTGGTCCTGGGTGGCGTGAAGTCGGGTCTGCTACTGGGGCTGACTGCGGGCCTGCTGGGTGTGATTCCCTTGGTCATGCCAGCCATCATTGTCCCCGCGATCATCTATCTGTACCTTTCTGGGGCAGTTACCTATTCGATCGTGATGGCAGTGGATCTGCTATTGGTCTGGGTTGTATTTGAAAACATCGTCAAACCTGGCCTCATCAGCAATGCGGTGAAAGTCAACCCGTTTCTGGTGCTATTGGGGCTTATCGGAGGCCTGCAATTGCTGGGGCCAGTCGGCTTGTTTGTTGGGCCGGCCATCGTGTCGATGACTGTAGCCATGGCAAAAGACGTCATGGCAAAAGAAACCCGGCACGGAGGCCGGGCGTAACCCTCATGGGCCTGCACCAGGGAACTAAATGCAGGTGGGGCATCGCTGACCCGTCTTCACTCTACGCTTCTCGCCACACTGCGTACAATTATTTTGTAAGTAAATGTAACAATCAAGCCAATAGTCCGCCGCCGTGGTGTCGCTTGGTTTTATCGCGTTTGTCATTTCACCCAAATTAGACTAAGGTTCAACGGAACTTTGGACTTCTACGCACAGGAGGCTTTCCGTGTCGTCAATCTCTTCCATCACACTCTCTGGCATGAACGCAGCGCAGACGCGCCTGGATTCGTCTGCGCACAACATTGCCAACAACAGCACGCCAGAATTTCACCGGCAAGAAGTCGTCCAGACCGAACAGCAAGCTGGTGGCGTATCCACCGCATTGAAACAATCATCCACTGAAGGTGCCGCGCTGGCCGATGACATGGTGGCACAACTGCAGTCCAAGAACGCTTTTCTCGCCAATTTGGCAGTCTTCAAAACCAGCAACCAGATGGCGGGTGCCCTGCTGGACAAATCCGTCTGATGCCTTCACGATAGACGCTACTGACCGCGGACTGCAGCGATACTGGGTAAAATAGTCGACGCACATTTTTTGGAGTCGTTTCATGTCTGTTCAAGCCGCACGTGCCTTGCGAGCCGCCCGGTGCAGCAATTGAGGTGAAAGACCATTACGCGTCCCTCGGTGTCAGCAGCGCAGCTTCTCTTGCCGATATCAAGAAAGCATTTCGCCAGCAGGCATCGCTTCACCATCCCGACCGTAACGACGACCCTGGCGCACCGGCACGATTTCGTGCAGTGCAGGAAGCCTATGAAGTTCTGTCTGACGACAGCAAGCGCCAAGCGTATGACGATAACCGTCGCCGCAATTTGCTGGATAGCCCTATTGATACCGCCAGAGACATTTGGCAAGCTTATTTCAACCGCATCATCTAGAGTCCACCCTGCATGAATATTTCCCCCTATTTCCGTAATTTGCGCGCGGCCTATTTCGCCGAATTGGACGACCTGGCCACCGACTCCGAGGGTGTGCACGTCTTGGACAAGCGCCTGGCCCAGCGGCGCAAAGAAATGGAGTTTTTGATCCACATGATGGAAATCAGCCCTGAAATGGTGGCGGTTGTTTTTCACAAAGGGTTTCGCTTTACGTCACTGCCAGCTATGGACCATATTCTTTCGCTGGAATCTGACGAGTTGCCCGAATGGGACAGCTTGGCACACGCAATTGAAATGGCTCCGTGGACGCACGAGTTGGTGCGTACCTTGAAAAAGCAGCCCATGGGTGAGTGGTTTTTGACCGTTGCCGCCGCACTGGAGTACATGTACAACCGACCCGAGCACGCCCAGGCTCCCGAGGTGGAAGAGGAAGACGAAGATCCAGAAGACGCAGAAGAAATGGAAGCCCGCACACGGGAAGAAGAAGCTGCCAACTGGATGGTTGAGCAAGGCTTTGACCGCAAGGAATGATGGCATGAACACGCTAGCCCTCATTGCCAAAACCCAAAGCCTCATTGCCGCAGGTGACATCGTTGGTGCCGAGTCGGCACTGGTTGAATTAGCAGACGCCGAGGGTGATGGTGCCTTGATGGTTGTGCTGGAGCAATTACCACCCAAAGACATCCTCGCCGTGATCCGCGAGTATGACAACTCCAAAGAATCCGTTATCAACCTGCTGGTCACGCCGGAAATGTTTGCCCGCGCAGTGGTCATTGAAAAGCAGTACAAAGACCTTACCCGCACCCACTTGCGTGGCATGGTGAACTCTGTGATCTTTCGGGAAGATGCAGACCCGGTTGAATTCCTCACTGCCATTGGCGATCTAGAAGGCGGTAGCGACGCGCTGGCCGACTACTTCTCTGAAAAATGGAGCCGCATTGAGGCGTTTGCCCGTACCGGCACGTTTGATGCTGTGGAAGACGATGGCGAGATGCTTTCCGAAACCGCCCTGCTGTCCCTCGCCTACGCGCCACCCAAGGTGGAACTGGATGAAGTAACCGACCAGGACTGGATGCAACTGGCTTGGTTACTGCGCCACCAATGCCCCGATCTGTTTACGGAAACCGTGATGGTTCTGCGCGCCAAGGCCCGAGCCCATGATTTGGGACTGAGTGAAGAGGAAGCGGAAGAAGCCGAGGAAGACGACGGCAAGGTTGAAACCGGTGATACCGACCGTGGCAAGGCCACGCCTGCTGCCCGTGATGATGACGAGGAATCCGCCATTTGACGCCCCACGCAGTATCGCTTTTCGACGGGCGACCATTTTTTGAGAAAGCATTGGTCTACGGCGTGCAAAATGGCATCATCGACCAAGCCAAACTCGACAACATTTGCCAGGATGCACCCAAAGGCATGGTGCAAATTGCACGCTATTTCGGCACCGAGTTCTTGCGCCCCGAACTGGAAAAGGCCCGGGACCGCATGGTCAATCTGGTCAGTATCTACCTCGAAAAAACCTGTGGTGGCGACCTGCGTCTGGCTGCAGAATCCTTGCGAGACCATTCGTTTCTGTCGCGCTCCAAAGGTGGCTCGGACATGCTCAAAGCCTTGATCGCCATGCCACAAAACAGCCACTTCGGCATGCACGAAGGCGGCGGGTTTACAGACGATCAAATCCCTGTGCTTGCCAAGTGGTCCATGCGAACTTTGCCCGAATACCAAGTAGAACTGGCGCAGCGCCAACAAATTGCGCTGCTGGTTGATGCCGCTACCTGGATGGCAGAGCGCTTGGGGCTGGAAGCCACTGATCTGGAGGAAGCAGGCAAAGACGCAGAAGCAGTCATTCGCACTGCACTACTGGCCCTCTATGCCCGGCGCACAGAAATGCCAGACTGGGTCGCTTTTGAAAAAATAATTGCGGCATTTCGCAAGAAGCATGCGGCGACGGGTGCATCCACCACGCAAACCATCACCATCCCTGTGCCTAAAGATCTGCCCGTGGCTTTCAAACCCGTTGTCGACGCGGTACGGGAAACCATATTGGCGGACTTGCCCAAGATTTTGGATACGACGGTAACCGTGCGCAAACTGCTTGACCAAACACCTGCGTACATGGGCCGGTACTTCTGGCTGGAAGATGCCGTCAGTGAAGTCGACCATTTTGACCGCAGCGTATCCGCCGCCTGGGCCAAGGCCACGGGTGGGCACGCTGACGACGGCTCCCTCCTCACGCTGTTTCTGTGCATTGCAACTGCAAGCCCACGCAAGACTATATTGACCGAAAAGTCCGCCACGGCACTGGTTCGCAAGCTCCGAAAAAATGGATTCGATCCGGATCTGGCCAACCAATTCGTTTACAACAACGCGCCTGAGCATCACCAAGCGGATTACATTGCGCTGTGGGAAGGTTTTGTCACCGATGCGCGCTCGACCTTGCTGAGTGATTTTGACCATACCTTGGGTGATGCGGTGTCCCTGCTGCGTCGCGAATGCAACATTGGCAATTAGTCGCAGCGCCCTGGCACGTTGCAGGGCGTCGGCTAATGCGATAAAGTGCCAGTCAACGCATCAAACGAGGACCCCGCCGTGAGTGCAAAGCCAACCGACCCCAACGCCCGCAAAGAGCCACTAGCCGAGCGCTACATGCCAGGCGACCCGATACCTGCTGCCGAGGCCGTTGAAGCCAACTCCGAGTCCAGCTGGGCCATGTTTTCGGATTCGTTGTCTCCGCAAGAAGCAGATTTTCCAGAGACCGTGCCTGCATCGCTTGGCGATCTGGCCACGCTCACCACACCACCCAAAAAGACCACTTGATGCCTCTCCCATTGAATCGACGGCGCATACTGGCATCCACTGCCATTGCCTTAGCACTCAGCGCTTGCTCCAAACAAGAAGCACCCAAAGCCGAACAACCTGCCAAGCAAGAAGCATCTGTTCAAACCATTGCGGCACAGGCCAAAGGGTTTACCGTCGGCGCAGTCATGAGCGCCCACACCGTCTATGTGTTTTTTGACCCCCAATGCCCACACTGTGGTCACCTGTGGCAAGCCTCAACGCCATTGCATAAAAAGGTCAAATTTGTATGGATTCCCGTGGCATGGATCAATGCATCCAGCCTGACGCAGGGTGCTGCACTGTTGACCTCTGGCGATGCCACCAAGCTGATGTCCGAGCACGAGGCGTCGCTATTAGCAGGCCAAGGCGGTATCTCTGCCCCAGCAACTGTTTCGCCTGACATCGAACAATCCATCAAAGCCAATACCAAGCTGCTCAACAGCATGGGGGCCGAGTCGGTTCCATTTGTCGTCGTTAAAAATGCAGTAACGGGCCAAACCATTGCCAAAAGCGGTGCCATGGCAACCGCCGGTTTGGCAGAGATGATCGGTATTGACCCCACCTAACTAACAGCCTTGCACGCCAAGCGTCCATGCGTTGCACCTATTTCGCTGCGGTGGGCAGCACCATGGTGTTAAACATAAATCGTTTGATCAACGGTATGCATTCAAGGCATCGTTTGGGGTCCGAAGGTTCAATGTGATCAGCACCTTGAATGATATGTAGCTGGTTATTCAGCCCCACGGCCTCCGCACGCCGATGGATCGGTACGGAACCGTGCAGCCCCGTGGGGGTGGAGCCAATCAACACCACATCGTCCTTGTCACCGTGGATACTCATCAGCGCAGGTTCTTTGGCGTCGATCATTTCAAGCTCCGTCACCAAGCCTGACAAATTGATCACGCCGCGAATTTTGAAAGGCAATTTTTCATTGCCACTATTGCCCTCAATGCCACCATTATTTTTCATGGCGGTCGCCATTACGTCGGGGATCTTGTTATTGGCATCCAGGTAGGCAACATTCATCGACGTAATTGCCCCCGCTGAGTGGCCACCAATGAAAATATTGTCCACATCAATTTTGAAGCGGTTGGCACCCTTGGCGTCTTTCACAAAATAACGAATAGCGGCTTTCTGGTCTGATGCGGCCTTGAACAAGGCATCAAAGTATTTTTCTGGCGAATCAATCGAACTGGAGAGACGGTACCGGTTAATGGCAACCACATAACCCGCCCGCGCCAGCTCTTCGCCAAAATCGTCCATCCAGAAGTCTTCGGTTCTGACAAAGCCGCCGCCTGGGGTCAAAACCAGCAAGGGGCGCTTTGTCTCTTTGTCGCCCTTGGGTTCAAACACACGCATGGCCAACTTTTCGGACTTGCCGCTGAGGTTGTTCACGTTTTCAGCGTAAACGACGTCGCCGGTGCGGATATAGTCCGCAAATACCGGATTCAGGTACCGGCGCAGTGGAGTACCAGTATCGTCGGCAGCCCACACAGCGGAGCCCGCCACCAAACATGCCAAAAATCCAAGCTTGAGCGCCCTATCAACCATATTTCGCGTATTGCCCATTTCACTTCTTTCTATAAATTAAGCAGCCGTAAAACCGGGATCAACCTGCAAAAGCTGAGTCCCAGAGCGGTATGCAAAGCACACCTGCATGCCTATGACCACACTGCCGCCTATTGGTTCAACGGCTACAGTGCGGTGTCATCAGCACACAGGAATTCCCACACATTGTGGTCTGACTGCGCTGTGCGGCTGTCCGCTTCTATACAGATTGACAATCCACTAAGGTTTGACACCCAACGCGTTCTCAACCGCTGCCAGTAACTGAGCATCACCAGGCTCCACGGTGCTGGCATAGTTTGCAAGCACCTTGCCACTGCGGTCGACCAGGTACTTGTGAAAGTTCCACTTGGGCTCTGCCTTGGTCGCCTTGAACAAATCGCTGTAGAGCGTATTGCGCCCTGCACCCATCACCTCGGACTTGGCAAACATGGGGAACTTCACGCCGTAGGTGTTGAAGCAAAAGTCTGCAATCTCCTTGGATGCACCCGGCTCCTGCGTGCCAAACTGGTTAGACGGAAAGCCCAGCACCACCAGCCCGCGGCCTTGGTACTTGGCGTATAGCGCCTCAAGCCCCTCGTACTGGTAGGTGAAGCCGCAGTAGCTGGCCGTATTTACCACCAGCAGCACCTTGCCAGCGTACTGGCAGAGGTTTTGCGGCGCGTCGTCTTGCAGGCGGGGAAATGTATGTTGCAGGATGGCGGGGCACGTGCTTGCCGTTGCGGCCCTGGCCAACGCTGCATTCGAAGCACCCTGCTTGGTCTTGTCGACTGGAGTTTGTGCATGCACTCCGGCGCTCAGAGCGCACTGCAAGCCTACGACAGCTGTTAAAAGGGTTGTGTGTTTCATGCCTGCATTATGGGATGACTGCAATCGTTTGGCACGTATACGGGGAAACTTCTGCTTGCCGCCTAGACCTAGAATCAGGCCCACCGTCGATCGACGGTGTTTGTCGGAATTTTTATACCTACAAAAGAATGAATGAATTCGAAGAAACCAAGGCTGCAAGCGACACGCAGGACTTTTTCAGAATAGTTGTATCGTCGAGGCCCGGATGTATCAACTGGGTTTTTCAATCTACATTGCGTTAGGCATATCGAAAACATGCTTCCAGAACATCTACGTTCGACTGGCGAACTACTCACAGCAGCCTATCCAGATGGCTTAGTAGAATCCGACTATTACGCCGTACTTGCTTTGCTCTACGACCATTTATCCGACCGCAATCTCGCCGAAGTTGTATCTCGGGTCTTTGGTAGAGACTACTTTGTTACCTACAACGACATTGCGAAAGCAGTAACCACAGACCGACCTCCTTCAGATGCCCTATCGAATGTTCAAACACGCCTGTTGAGTGCAGGTTACGAAGCCTGGAGCAGGGATGAACATGCCTAACGAATAAAGTTAGATCGTGCGAAGCCGCGACAGTTTGCTCGACACGGAAACACAACTGAAAGCTGCGGCTTCGCGGCGTCTGTTGTGTTCCCGTCAGCGCCAGCGTTAGAGGAAAAAAATGGGCTACGTACTCGCCACCATTGCCGTGCTACTTGCATACGCCGCCTGGCGTTTCGTCCGATTCTGGAAAACAACCTATGCAGTAGCTTCCGCTGAAGTGAACCAACGGTGGGAGGCCGATAAGAACCTCGTCGAAACAGCGCCGTGGTTCGGCAAGACCGGACTGTCTGAAGAAAACGAGCGTGAACTTACCCGGTATCTCCGTAGGGAATTCGGAGAAGTTGGGGTCGATGACGGTTTGAAGGCCGCGGACTTAACTTATCTTGGGATACAAACCGATGATCAGGGGCGCGCTCACTTCTGGCGTATCCCGAAGCGGGAGGGAGACGATGCTTATGACTACGCCTACATCGACATTGATGATGGCGGTCATTCAATTTGCTACGGATGGGGTGGCCGTGAGCCAGTGCACCTGCAGCCAGCGCTCTAACCGACACCTTCACGTCACATTTTAATGTTCTCAAACAATCATTCATTAAAGGATATCCCAGTGGTTACAAGGCGAGATTTCTTAATTGCTTCAGCGGCAACAACCCCACTTCTAACTTTTCCCGCCACCGCAAAAGTTCCCTCGCGTCGCTTTGACGCATTAGCAAAGCTCCAGTCGCTTGAAGTAGGCCAGGCGCGCCTGGGCGTTTGCTTGCTCGATACAGTTACCGGGGAAATCAGCGGTAACCGAATCGACGAGCGCTTTGCAATGTGCTCCACGTTCAAGCTGGCAGTGGCTGCCGCCTGCCTGCGCGAGGCAGACCATGGGCGATTGAACCTGGAAGAGATACTGCCCTATTCAGAGTCCGATCTTCTTCCTTGGGCGCCAGTCACGCGCAAGCACCTCGCCAAAGGCGGTCTGAGTATTGCCGCTCTGGCGCAAGCGGCGCAAGAAACGAGCGATAGTGTTGCCTCTAACCTGTTGGTCAAACGACTGGGTGGCCCTAAGGCTGTCACCGCAAAGTTCCGCGAAATGGGCGATACGGTGACGCGCCTGGATCGCTATGAGCCGGACTTGGATTTGGTTCTGTCAGCCGATATGCGCGACACCACCACGCCCCTTGCTTATGCGCAGCTTGTCCGTCGACTCACAACCGGCCGTGTTTTGTCGCATGGATCGCGGGAACGACTTTTAGGGTGGATGCGAAGCACCGTCACGGGTGCCAGTCGGCTGCGCGCCGGCCTCCCCGCCGACTGGCGCACTGGGAACAGGACTGGGACTGGGCGCGACGAGGGGACGACCAACAAGTGCAATGACGTGGCTATTACATTTCCGCCCGGCAAGAACCCCATCATCATTGCGGCCTATTTCGATAGCGGCGAATACACGGCTCAGATTGAAGCAAGGCACGAAGCCGTCCTCGCTGAAGTGGGCAAGATTGCTGCCCAATGGGCTGTGAGTTAGCCTGCGGCCCTACCCCACCCACCGCCGCGCGTTGTGCCACAGCTGCATCCACGGGCTGTGGTCGTTAGCGTCCAAGCCATTCCAGCTCAGCTGGATATTGCGGAACACGCGCTCGGGGTGCGGCATCATGGCGGTGAAGCGGCCGTCGGCGG
>CAYXWW010000115.1:0-3765 GCA_964468905.1 uncultured Rhodoferax sp.
AGGTGTCGATGTTGAGCTACAGGTTGTTCCTCTCGTTCCCGACGAAGTAGCCAATGCCCGTTCCACCGACCAACATCTCTGCCGCCACAATGACCAGCCAGGCAATCCCCATGCTGATGCGCATGCCCGTCAGGATAGTGGGCGCAGCTGCAGGCAGGATGACCTGGAACGCTTTGCGCAACGGGTTCACCTCGAGGGTGCTGGCCACGTTGAGCCATTCACGCTTGACGGACGCCACGCCAAATGCGGTATTGACCAGCATGGGCCAAATGGAGCAAATGAAGATCACAAAAATGCCGCTGATCGACGAGTCTTTGATGGTGTACAGCGCCAAGGGCATCCACGCCAGTGGGCTGATGGGCTTGAGCACTTGAATGAAAGGATCGAACGCCTTGCGCAGCAGTGGCGACATGCCAATCACAAAGCCCAGAGGAATGGCCACCAGCATGGCCAAGCCAAACCCCAACCCCACGCGGCCCAGGGAGTGCGCCAGTTGGATGGCAATGCCTTTGTCGTTGGGGCCGTTGTCATAAATCGGGTTGGACAAATGGGTCCACACCGTCTGGCCCATTTGACCCAGCGTGGGGAAGCCCGTTGCTTTGGCGCTGCCCGGGTCTTTGCCCATCATCTTGGCGTACTCAATTTGCTCCGCCGTCATGCCTGCCGCACTGGGCTGGCTACTGGTTGCGCCCGTAGCGGCATACCAGGTGCCAAGCAGCACCAGCAAGATCATGACGGAGAGCAGCCCTGCGCGGAAATTCAGGGAACGCCACATACCCATATCAGACAGCCTTGCTGATGGCAAAACTCTTGGCGTAAGCAGCTGCCTTGTCAGCATCAAACTCCTTGCCCATAATTTTGAACTTGGGGTAGGCCCCATCCGGCACCTTTTGATCGAGCGACTTCATGTGCTTCTTCGCGTCGGTCAACAAGAAAACCTTTTCGGCAATCTGCTTGTAGTTGACGTCACCCTTGATGTAGCCCCAGCGTTGCATTTGCGTGAGCATCCACACGGCCATGCTCTGCCACGGCATCGGGTCAAAGTCTGCACGGTCAGGCACATTTTTGATGTTGCCCAAGCCGTCGGCAAACTTGCCTGTCAGAACCTGGGCGACCACGGCTTCTGGTTGGTTAAGGTACTGTGCTGGCGCGATCACCTTGGAGATGAGTTCGCGGTTGCTGGGGTCGCGCGCCATGGCAGCCGAGGTGAGCACCGCGCGGTACAGCGCGGCAAACGTATTGGGGTTCTTTTGAATGAACTCGGTGCTGGTACCAAAGGCACAGCAAGGATGGCCATTCCACAGGTCTTTGGTCAGTAAGTGGATGAAGCCTGCTTCTTCGTACACCGCACGTTGGTTGAACGGGTCTGGCCCGAGGAAGCCGTCAATATTGCCCGCTTTCAGGTTGGCAACCATTTCTGGTGGTGGTACCACGCGGATTTGCACATCGGTGTCGGGGTTAATGCCTGCCTCTGCCAAGTAATAGCGCAACAGGAAGTTGTGCATGGAGTAGTCAAACGGCACCGCAAACTTAAAGCCCTTCCAGTTCTTGGGGTCGCGGTTGTTTTTGTGTTTGAGCGCCAGGGTGATGGCTTGGCCGTTGATGTTCTGAATGGTGGCCACATTCATGGGTGTGGCGGTCGCGCCCAATCCCAGCGAGATGGCCAACGGCATGGGCGATAGGAAGTCCGTGGCGTCGTACTCCCTGTTGCTCATCTTGTCGCGTATCAGCGCCCAGCCTGCGGTCTTTGTGACCTCTACGGTGAGGCCCTGCTTTTGGTAAAAGCCCAATGGGTGCGCCATGATGAGGGGTGTGGCACAGGTGATGGGGATGAAGCCGATCTTGAGATTGGTTTTCTCCAGTGCGCCTTTTTCCTGCGCCATGGCCTGCATGCTGGCCACGGGCAATACGCTGGCGATGGCCGCCATGGCGGTGTTCTTGCCAACGGCCTTCAGGAAGCGGCGGCGCACGGGCTCGTGCGGAAATATCGCCTTCACCAGAGTGGCCTCAATGAATTCATTGCTATAGGCTTCAAACGTGCTGGTCAGGCTACGGCGGCGCAGTTCGATGGCAGCAGCGCTGGCCGCGACTTCCGCTTGGTGGTCAGCCACCGAGTGTTCTCGGCCACAGCTGCATTTGAGCATCAGGGGACGATCGGCATCATAGGGAGAGAAGAATTCAGACATGGAGTACCTCGTTGAAGTGATGCAGCACTCTATGCAAGGTGTGGGCCACTGGTGCGCCATTTCCGCGCTATTTGGCCGAGTCTGGCAAGGTCTGCTGCAAGTCGTGCCGCTTGCAATGACGTTGCGTAGGGCTGGCCCTACAAAGGGCTGGGTTTTGGCGCAATCGGTGTTGTTTTAGCCTGGCGCTCGGCAATCAAAGCGAGCTCTACATCGTTCTTGGCACCGGTCTTTTCCAGAATGCGCGCGCGGTAGGTGCTGACTGTGTTGGATGCCAGCTTGAGCTGTGCACCAATTTGGCTCACCGAGTGGCCCGTGGCGAGCAATCGGAACACTTGGTGCTCGCGGTGCGAGAGCGCGTCCACGCCCATGGTGCCGTTGCGGGTGGTTGCTGCCCCCACGGCCGCTGCCAATGCCTCGGCTGTGGCGGGAGTCACATACCGCCCGCCACCTGCAACTTTGCGAATGGCTGCCAGCATGTCGTCGGGGTCCGCACTTTTGTTCAGGTAGCCACCAGCACCCAGCTTGATGCAGCGCACGGCATATTGCGTCTCGGGGTAGGTGCTGAGCATGAGTACGGGTAACGAGGGGTGCTCTTTTTGCAATAGTTGCAGCACTTCGAGCCCGTCGCGCCCGGGCATGGCAATGTCTAGCAAAACCACATCCAAACCAAGGCTTCCGCCCAACAGGTTGACCTGGTCCAACACATCCTGGCCATTGTGTGCCTCTGCGCTGATGCACATGTCCGGTGCATCGGCCACGATCTGCTTGAGGCCTTCACGGACGATGCGGTGGTCGTCGCCAATGAGCAAGCGGATCATTGGGTGTGCCCAGTTTTGGTGCTGTTTAACGGAATGTCCAGCTGAAACCGCGAACCCTGCCCGACGACGCTGTGGATGCCCAGGTGCCCACCATGGTGGCGCGCACGCTCGCGCATCCCCATAACGCCATAGGCCGTTGCCGCCTCAAATGCCGCGGCAGGGGCACCACAACCATTGTCTTGAACCACGATGTGTAGAACGGCGTTGTCCACTTCAACATGCACGTGGACCTCTGTGGCACGCGCATGGCGTGCCACGTTGCTAAGCATTTCCTGAAAAATCCGAAACACGGCCATCGCAACATTCTCCGGCAGCTCAACCTGTGCGGTGCCCTGCATGTTCCACGCCAGAGCAATTTCTGCGGATTGGGCAAACTCATGCGCCTGCCATTCCAGCGCGGCCCACAAACCCTGGTGGTCCAAGATGCTGGGGCGCAAGTCTGTGATGATGCGCCCTACATTCACCACGGCACTTTCGATTTGTTGACTCATGCCCTTGCACTTGCTGCGAAGCCGGTCGCGCATGGACTGCGCTTCCGTGGAGTCCCGCTGTTGCTGTTCCGCAAGGCGCTTGTCCATCCAGTTCACATCCATTTTGAGGGCAACCAACAAGCTGCCCAGCTCGTCATGCACCTCACGCGCAATTCGAGTGCGTTCTTCCTCCCGGATTTTTTCGGAATAGGCTGCTAGCTCACGCAGTTGCACCAGTGCAGCCGACAAGGCGCTGGTTCCCCTGGGCGCACTGATGCTCGCCGCCTCCAT
>CAYXWW010000115.1:3775-11631 GCA_964468905.1 uncultured Rhodoferax sp.
GCCGACAAGGCGCTGGTGCGTTCCGCAACCCGCAGTTCCAACTCATCATTGGCGCGGGCCAGGCTGGCATTGGCGTGCTGCAAGTCTTGGTCGGCTTTTTTGCGGGCCGTGATGTCGACAAAGGTAATGACGGCGCCACGTACCTCGGCCCCGTCAATGATGGGGTAGCTGGAGTACTCCACTGCGAACGACGTATGGTCTTTGCGCCAAAAGACTTCAGTATCGATGCGGCACGCCAACCCCTGCCGAAAGGCGTTGAAGATGGGGCATGCTGTGTCGGGGTAGTGGGAGCCATCCGCATGCGAGTGGTGGGTCAACTCGTGCATGTTGTGGCCCAGTACATCAGCAGCTTCCCAACCCAGCATGGTCGCACCCGCTCGATTGATAAAGACACAGCAACCCGACAAGTCAATCCCGAAGATGCCTTCTCCCGTGGAGTTGAGCAGCAAATTGAGTTGGTGCTGCCACAGGGCGCTCACGCCTTGGTCTTGCGCGAAAGAGAAGGATGCAAGGTCTGTTGCCATAGCCAAGCTTCAGCAATAGACCTTTTCGAGTCAGACTACCACGGGTTACGCAACGCGTGCGCGGCCACCTTTTTCAGCCCATGTGCGGGTCCAGCGCAACTGCATGACCCGCAGCATAACCAACATCACGATGGCCAAGACCGCGAAGGCCACAAACCCCCACAGGTAAGTTCCCAGGTATTGTTTGGACAGGCCCATGGCGTTGGGCAAAAAGCCGCCGCCCAAAGCACCGATCTCACCAATCATGGAGCCTGCCACAGCCGTGCTGAGCGGCCAGCGCAGCGGCACCAACTGGAACAATGCGCCATTGCCCGCGCCCAGCGCAGCAAAACACAACATGAACAACAGGGTCGTTACCGAAAGCGACGTTCCCGCCAATCCACATGCAACCAGCGTAATGGCAACCAATACCAACACACCGCTTAGCGTGTTGATGCCGCCAACACGATCGGAGATATAACCCCCAACGACGCGCACCGCGGAGCCCATTACGGCAGCCAGCATCGTCAGTTGTCCAGCCTCCACTTTGGTCACACCAAACTGGTCGTGGAAATAGGTGGGCAAGAAGCTCGCAAGCCCAATAAAACCGCCAAATGTGATGATGTAAATCAGGCTGAAAGCCCAACCGTCTTTCTCGAACAAGCAGGCGATGTGCTGACGAAAGGTTTGGTGTTCGACGTCTGGCGGCTCTTTGGCCAAAAAGACCATGACGAAGAAAGGTAGCAGCATGCAAAGGCCGGCCAAGCCATACACGGTTTGCCATCCGTAGGCGACCGCCAGTGGGGGGGCAAAGAGTACGGCCAGCACCGTGCCAGAATTGCCAGCACCCGCAATACCCATAGCAAGGCCTTTGTATTTGGGCGGGAACGATCCACTACCCAGGCTCAGCGCTACGCCAAAGCTGGCACCCGCAATTCCTAGCAAGACACCCATGGCCAGGACATGGTCGTAACTGCTGATAAACAAATAGCCATAGGCCAGGGCGGCCATGATGAGACTCATTTCCACCAGGGCGGCATTCTTGCGGCCAATGTACTGCGCCAGAATACCCAAGGGGAAACGCATCAACGCGCCCGCCAAAATGGGCACCGATATCATGAAGCCCTTTTGGGCTGCGGTCAGTTGGTAGGCCTCTGAAATGAACGGTGCCATGGCGCCGTTGAGCACCCACACGGCAAAGCAAAAATCAAAATACAAAAACGAGGCAAAAAGCGTGGGCGCGTGGCCAGCTTTCAAGAAAGTACGGAATCCCGACATGGTGCACAGATCCTAAAAATGGGGTTAACCCATGCACCAAAGCGAAACCCGTGCCAACTCTTCTTCAATTTGGTGCAAATGGTATGGGATCTGTCGGCAAATCTAGAAATTCTTCGAATTGATCGATCGGAACCGGACTTCCAAACAGGAAACCCTGGTACGCGAAGCAACCTATGCCGGCTAAAAAGTCGCGTTGATCTTCAGTCTCGACACCTTCTGCGACGACGGACAACCCCAAACTGGTGCCTAGCGCAACAATGGTGCGTGCAATGGCCGCATCGTTTGGGTCATTCAGCACGTCACGGACAAAGGAGCGGTCAATCTTGAGTAAATCCAATGGCAACAGCTTGAGGTAGCTCAATGAGGAATAGCCAGTACCAAAATCATCCAGCGAGAAGCCAATGCCATGCGCTTTGAGGGCATTCATTTTGACGATGATGTCGTCTACCCGATGGGCGAGAACGCTTTCCGTGAGTTCTATGCGCAGGCGGTTAGGCGCAATCGCCCATTGTTCGAGACACTTCAATACTTGGGGCACAAAGGTGGGTTCACGGAGCTCGCGGGCGCTGACATTGACTGCAAGGCTCAGGTGCGCGGTTTCTGGGCGCTTGGCCCACTGCGCGAGTTGTTCGCATGCCATGGTCATCACCCAGCGGCCCAGGGGAACAATCAAGCCAGTCGATTCCGCAAGGGCAATAAAGTGTTCAGGCATCACCAAGCCGCGGTCCGGTTGTTGCCAGCGCACCAATGCTTCTGCGCCGGTGATCAGACCATCCGCACCAACAGTGGGTTGAAAGTACAGAACCAACTCTTCTCCGCCCTGCAAGCCATCGCGCAGATCGAATTCCATGGCGACCCAGCTTTCCAGCTCGGTTTGCATGCTGAAGTCGAAGAAACGCAGTGTGTTGCGACCCGCAGCTTTGGCTTGGTACATGGCCAAATCGGCCTGCTTCAGGAGTTCATCCACGCTGGAAGAGTGGGAGTCAAACAAGGTGATGCCCATGCTGGGTGAGCTATGGTGTTCACGGCCGGCCAAATCGTAGGGCTGGTTCAGGGTAAAAAGAATCTTCTTGCCCGCGCTGTCGGCTTGCGCTGCAGCACTGTGCAGCGCAGGTTCCAGGTCCTCGAGCACGATGACAAACTCGTCCCCGCCCAAGCGTGCCACAGTGTCGGATTCGCGCACACAACCGACCAGCCGATGCGCCACTTGCTGCAACAACAAGTCACCCACGTCATGCCCCATGGTGTCGTTGAGCGTCTTGAAGTTATCCAGGTCAATAAACAGCAAGGCACCGTGCTGGTGGTGGCGGGAGTTGGAGTGCAGGGCTTTTTTGAGCTGTTCCAGCAGGAGCCGGCGGTTGGGCAAGCCCGTAAGCGCATCGTAAAACGCCAAGCGGTGGATCTCTTCGGCTGACTGCTTTTGCACCGAAATATCCCGACCAATCCCGTGGTAGCCCCGAAACTCGCCATTGGTATCGAACATAGGAGACCCGCTGATGCAGGCCCAGTGCATGGTTGATCCGGTACTGGGTCGCTGAATTTCAAGGTCACGAAAGGCTTGGTGCGCGCCAATGACCTTGCGGTGGGCATCCCAATCTGCCTCGGTCATATTGACAGATGCTATTTCCCAGCGTGTCTTGCCCATATGCTGGCTGGCGTTCATCCCCGTGCTGTTGTAGACCTGACCACCAATGAGGGTGAAGCGGAAATTTTCGTCTTGCTCCCAGTACCAGTCGGATGAGAGTTCAATGAGGGTTCGAAACCGTGCTTCACTTTCGCGCAGGCGGGCTTCATTTTTGTTGCGCTCGGTGACATCAATAAAGTTGACCTGGATGGCAGGCTCACCGCCATGGGTAATGGGCGTGGCTTGGATTTCGACGTCAATGGTTTTGCCATCCCGGCGCAAAAACTTCTCGATTTCCACCGGGAGGGGGACGCCCTTGGCATAACCCTCTGCGATGCGGGCGGCAACCTTGCTTTGGTAGCGTGGGTCTATCAGTTCCCGAACCGGCAAGCCAATCAATTCAGATTCTTGTGTTGCGCCCAACATTGCCACGGCAGCCGGATTTGCATAGACCACGCGACCGTGTTGGTGTACACCAATGCCGATGGGCGACCACTCTACCAGCGCACGGTAGCGGGCTTCGCTATCGTGCAGTTTGACTTCGACATCCCGCTTTGCTGTCAGGTCCGTATTGGTTCCTGAAAGGCGTCTGGCCCTGCCTTCTTTGTCGCGCTGAATGTGGGCTCGCAACAGCACGTGAACGTAGTGGCCTTGCTTGTGGCGCAGCTGGCATTCAATTTGCCAGATGTCTCCACTGCTTTGCAGGGCAGCGGTGAAGCTTTTGTCGATCGCGTGGGCTTCATCAGGGTGAAAGAAACTCGCCATCAAGATGGATGTGGCTGGAAGCTCTCCATCGATGTAACCCAGCATATTCCACCATGCGGGAGAGAAATAGACTTCACTGGTGAGAAGATCCCAATCCCATGGCGCGCCGTCGATGCTGCGCAGGATCAGTTCAAGACGCTCTTGTGAAAGGAGTTGGGAGGGCCCTTGGTGGGTTTTCTGCATAACGCCCCATTATGGCGTGTCTATATTTTGTGAAAAATTGGCTTTAAGCAGCGTCGAGGTGGGTCACCTGCGCTGGAAAGCATTGTCGCCGCAGGGTATTTATAGGGATCGCTCCATATCGACCACAACCAATGCTGGTTGATGATTCCATCGCAAGGTGATGACGTAGGGCCGATGCCGCACCCGTGCAGCAAACCCGGCGGCACCTTGCAGCCGCACCGGTACAGAAATATCCAGCCCCGCGCCCAAAGACTTCCGCGCATTGCCTGCCAGGGTGTTGGCAATTTCACCTACTGCATCGAGCAGATTGGCGTCGTTGAGGTCAGTTTCACGTTGGAGTAGCAGCAGTTCACGCAAAAGCTTGCCGGGCATCGAGACCATGACGTGGCCCCTGTAAGACCCCGTGAAGGATACCAAGCCATTGAATTCGTGCCCCTCGATACTGGTTGTGCCCAAGTAGGCGGATGTGATCTGTGGCTCTTGGGATGTGGTGACACTGAAATAGCGGCAGACCGAATGGACGAAAAGCTTGAGTTCGGTGTCGTCGAGCGCGCCCATGGTCATTGCGCCTCCATGACTTCAAGCAATGCAACCTTTAACTGATCATCTGTGAATGGTTTGGCAACAAAACCGCGCGCGCCGAGGCGCAGCGCCGCAATCGCGGTGGTTTTGTCATCCAACGCACTGACCACCAGAATATTGATCGTTGGTTGCAGGCGGATCAGCTCGCGGATACATGCAATCCCGTCCATTTCAGGCATGGTCAGGTCCATGGTGACAACATCCGGCTGGGTGGCGCGGGCGAGCCGCAAGGCCTCGTTCCCGTCACGCGCCTGCCATACACGGGAGATGCCGCCAAGACTGCCACTTTGCACAATGCGTGCAATCCGTGTACGGATCATGTTGGAATCATCGACAACCATCAAGCGCATGAACTACTTCCAATCCGTGTGAGGGGTTGCGTCATATCGCAAAGTGAATTTTGAATGTGGTGAACTTTCCATGCGTCGATGTCAGCAACATGCGGGCACCAAGTTGCTGCACGTTGGATTGCACAATGTCCAAACCGACACCGCGACCGGCATGCAGGGAATCTGCGTCAGCCGTCGAAAAACCTGGTTTGAAAATGTGGGCCACGATTTGTTTGTCGCTGAAGCTGTCGAGCTGCAGTTCCGTATACCAGCCTTTGTCGAGCAACTTTTGGCGAATGCGCGCGGCACTTAGTCCCGCTCCGTCGTCGCGTACGCTCAAGCACCATTCCGATTCACCACGTACCAGGGTCACTTCCACTTTGCCTTCGGCCGCTTTGCCTGCCGCAATGCGCGTGGGCGCGGACTCAATACCGTGGGTTACCGCATTGCGGACGAGCTGGATGGCGATTTCCCGCACCAGGTCGCTTGCTTCACCCGTCAGGTCAGTGTGGCTGCCCATGCGCATGTCTGGCGTGACTCTTTTGCCCGTGTCTGTAGCGACAGTCAGCGCCAATTTGGTCAACGTGTCGTTGATGGAGCCTGCAGCGCCATTGGAAATGTTGTTGCGCTGGAGGCCAACGACGCTCTTCAAGGCCGCAACTTTGCCCAATAAATCTTCAAGGGGCACGGGCAGCGCCAATAGCGCGTCACCCACATTGCCGGTGGTGCCACCCGATTCCTTGATGCGCTGCAATTCACTCTCAAAATGGTGGGCCTGTGCCGCAAGCGAGTCCAGCCCCAGCGCTGCAGCATCACCCTTGAGCGCATGGACGCGACGAAATGCCTGGTCGATCACCTGCAGAACGGCTCGCTCGCCATGTACGCCGGATGTACTGCGCAAGATGTCATTGATTTCGAGCAAGCTGATTTCAGAGCGCGACACAAATTGTCGCAACATGGCTGGATCTGCATCAAAGGCCGCCAGCAGCGTAGAAAACTCCCGTTGTGACCGGAATCGCTCTGCCTTGAGCGTCAGTTCCAGGCCCACGCGCTCTGAAATATCCTGCACGGTGACCAGCAAGTGCCGCACAGCACCACTTTCCTGGACCCGATTGAAGTGGAAAGATAGGTGGCGTTGCGTGTCGTGGCCGAGTCGGTTCTTGACGTTCAATGCGACTTCTGACAACGGATTGATGCCCTGAATCAGTGACTCTTTCACATGCGGTAAAAACAGCAGCCCCACATAGTCACGCGCGTCGCCCAGCGCCTTTTCGGTGACGAGTGGAGCGAGCAGTTTGAAGAAGTCCTCGCCCGGTGTCAAATCCTGGCCAAACAGACTGTGGGCTGATTGGGACAGCTGGGAGCCCAGTGTGCCGTCTGGATTGATCAGGAACAAGCCCTCTCGCACGCTCGTCAAAATCTCGCGGTTCTCTTCATTGACAGCTTCGATCGCCGCGTCCGATGTACGCAACCGCCGCAAAAATTTGAACAAGATAAATGCAAAGTTCAGCAAGGCCAAAACAATACCGCCGGTTTGCACCTGTCGCAGCGTGTTGGCCCGATCCGATGCAACCGCTTCCAGCGCGGTCGTCAAATCGTTCATCAAACCCAACAGTTTGACGTTGTTGGCGCGCGCATAGTCACCCGCGGCTTGAAGCTCTTCATCGCTACTGGTACCCAGCAAAACCGGTGCGAGCTTTTGCTGATAGGGTGTCCAGATGGCTTGTGCGCTTTGCAGCACTTCCGTTGCCTTGGCACCTTCTGCGGCCTGCAGATGAACAGGCTTGCCGGTTCCACCCGGAACGGTTCCGCCGTGTTGAAACGCTTTAAGTGAAATGTCGAACAGCGCAGCCGCACTTTTCAGTTCTTCAATTTCTCGCTCAGCCGGTTTGTTGCGTAGGCGCGCTGCTTCGACCGATAGCATGGCCTTGGCGGTACGCTGCGACAACATACGCTGGCGCCCCGACAAATTGATGCCAACGGCGTCTTGCGCGATTTGGTAGGACGTGTAGAAGTTGAGAACCAGAACGCCCAAATCAAACAGCAAAAAGAAGCCGACTGCAATGATGATTTCGCGGTATTTTCCGAAGGAAAAAGACCCATTGGCCCTCGTAGAACGGACGCTATTTGCTATTGATTTGGTAGCGTTTTGGTTTTTTGGGGGGGGCGCAGTCGGCATGGGCTTCTTCGTGGGGCAAGATGCAAGGGGCTGGCAGAAGTTAGGTTAGGCGCTGAGCTTTTCGACGTGTGCCTGGCGCGTATACAAAAAGTCGATCACCGCTTTGCGGTATGCCAGGTACTGCACGTTGTCGGCCAAATCCACGCGGTTGCGGGGGCGGGGCAGGTCAACGCTGAGCACTTCGCCGATAGTGGCTGCGGGCCCGTTGGTCAGCATCACAATCTTGTCGGACAGCAGCACGGCTGCGTCCACATCGTGCGTCACCATCACGACAGTGCTCTTGGTGCGGGCCACAATTTCCAGCAATTCGTCTTGCAGCTTGGCGCGGGTCAAAGCGTCAAGGGCTCCAAAGGGCTCGTCCATCAACAACACTTTGGGTTCCATGGCCAGCGCACGTGCAATGCCCACGCGCT
>CAYXWW010000116.1:0-11594 GCA_964468905.1 uncultured Rhodoferax sp.
AGTTTTGGATTGGAATCCGCCTTAAAGTGGCTCAGTTTTCAACTGCAATCAACAAGAAGTCCACACTTCGAAGCATCATCCCAGACACCGAGCAAGTTGACCGACGCATGCGCGACCTTCGGAAAGTCGGTTGGGTAATCCGAAACTACAAGGACAAAGCGACGTTGAAGCCCAACGAGCTGTTCCTCGAAAAAATCGGCGATAGTATTTGGGAAGACGGCTATAAGTGGCCAACAGAAGGCCTGACTGCCGGTACACGGCGCAAAGTCTTTGACCGAGATGGGCCACACTGTTTGGCGTGCGGCATAGTCTTTGGAGAGGAGTATCCTGACCGACCGGGTGTTGTTGCACGACCTACGATAGGTCACATCACGCCAAAGGAGCGCGGCGGAACTGATGACCTTGACAATTTGCGTCCCGAGTGCCATTTGTGCAACGAGACAGCTCGCAACCTCACCGGAACTGCAGTTGACGTCGAGTTGCTGAAACGACAAGTCCTTGAACTAGGCCGTGAGGACAAGAGGCAACTCGCGCAATGGATGCTTGTTGGAAAACGCACCTACTCGACAGCAGAGAAGCTTTGGATTCAATACAGCCAGTTGCCTGGTCCATCCCGAGAGCTTGTACGAGATACGCTGGGCAAGGCCCTCTAAATTAGCGACCGCCACGGAGCGCTGCCGAACCACGCCCGGCCTATGTGTGCCCAATCGGCGACCCCAAAAGTCAAAAAGCCCATTGCAAAGGATGGGTTTGTTGCATCCTGAAGCATTTCGAGGCGGATAACTGGATTGAACTCTCGACTTTCACGTTTACAAGGTATCGCTCAACCAACTGAGCTATTCCCGCGTTTTTAGCCCCTCCTACATCCAGCGCCATATCGCCACCAGAATCTGACGCCCTGGCATTCCTTCAGGGATCCGCCAATGGACCTTTCCGTCCGGCTTCTGGCAGTAGGTGAGTTTCATTGCTCACTTCCCACTGGCACGGGAATCCCCTGGCTCAGCCATTCAACGACAGCTACCTCAGGCTCGCTCTGCTGCCACCGTTGGTCATTCCAGAGGTCCCTAGCCACTTCATCGCGCTGTTCACGCTGAAGGCGGGGCCATTGCGCATGTAGGCGAGCGGAGCACCTTGCGACCCATTCATTCGTTTCCATTGCAGCTTCTCCAAATACTGTTTGTTTGTACAGTATATTCAAAAGCAATGGAAAGTAAACAGGTCTGTGGTGCAAATCAAGACAGCTTCCAGGCGCACCAAAAACAACCGAACCGAACACCGAACTAGGGACCACTCGCATGGCCATTTCGGGCATAAAAAAAGCACCCTCATCACAAAAAGCAACGAGCTCCCCAACAAGGCAATCAGCGCCTTTCTGATCCAAGATGAGAACGGGCAACCCCTGACCCAAGGAGCCCTTCGCTCACGCTTTGACAAAGCACGCACGCTGGCAAAGGTGGACTTTCAGTTTCGCGACATCCGCGGGAAGGCAGCAACGGATACGGGCAACCTGGCGCACTCACAAAAGCTACTTGGACACAAAAATCGGGAAATGACCGAGCACTACGTTAAAGCACGTATGGGAGAGCGAGTTAACCCGTTGCGATAGTGCGAACTCAACTAGGCAATGGAACAGGCTGTGCATCCGCAGCATTGCCCATTAACTGCTGTGGATACGCCGCTAAATAGCTTTCTGCATTCGTGACATTCTCACCGTGTTGCGCAATTTCATCTTCCGTAAGCATGCGCGCCTGAGCCTTACCATCAACCAATTGAAGGGTAGCGAGATGCATTGGGCCATTAACTCCCCCTGCATTGATATCGATGGTGTGCTGTAGGGTCCAAACTGCGGCAAAAACGCCATCAGCCAATGACGGCATGCCGTCCTTCCAAAAGACCTTTCGCATCAACCCTAAGAATGGGTCTGCAATCATCTGCCCGCTACCCATTGAGGCGTACCAAATTTGGTCCGTCTTCCATTCCGGTTGAAAGTCACTTAAAGCGAATTCGCAGAGGCACGGCCGCTTATTTGCAATGACTGCGACAAGCGCCCCGTATGAACCTTGTTTTCCGCCAGTCGTTCCAAAATCGGTAACCGCCGCTTGGCACATCGTTTTGCCAATATCAATGTGCGATTTGTTCGAATAGTGCTTCGCTGTATACCCTTGCGAAATCTGGTGGTGAAATCGCTGACCAAATCCAACTTGGCCCGTGCCTGCAAGGATGATGCTGCCTTCGATGATTTCAATTTTGCGAGCGCGCTGTTCGATAGTGCTGCCACCTGCTGCGCCGAAGGTCACCGAACTATCGGAACCAATTACAACGCCGTCTTTGCAAAGAATACCAACCAAGACGGTCACGTAGCTATCCCCGGAATACGCTATTGACCTTCATCTCCGGGTATGCCTTGTAGATCGATGACAGCAAGGTGGAAAAGCTGGACTTTCGAACGAACTCAGACACTCGCTCTATGTATTCGCGCGCACGCTCCGGCGAGGCGTTGAGATACTGTTTTCCCGCCTCCGAACCAGTTGCGGTTAAGGAGTACTTTTTCCACCCTTTTGCGGTGGAGGTAGAGCTCGCGAGACCACTGCTCTCAAGAGTGCGCAAAACTTCGTATATAGACGCGTCAAATGGCCCGTAGTCATACGGCTCAAATTTGAATCCAGTTCCGCCAAGCTCCTGCCCGATATTGCGATCAATCAAAAATAGAAGCTTTTGCACCTGTACTGGTGTTAGCTCTTCGCCATCTGATGTTGACAAAGCCGCAAGCATTAACTGTGTCTTATCCACTGTTACTCCATTTTGCTGCGCTCGCTGTGTTCTCAGTGCGCAAGTCAATCGTACACATAGGGCTAGTGTGCAACCTGAGCCCTTACCCCATCCCTACAAAAGAAGGGGGGAATCCCAATATTTCGCAGTCTACGTCCATTTTGTAAAAAACGGGCACATATTGTAGAAACGCCCCAGGACCCTTAAAGGGCACTGGGGCGCATGAATTCTGGTGGCCTGGGGCGGAATCGAACCACCGACACAAGGATTTTCAATCCTCTGCTCTACCGACTGAGCTACCGGGCCTGAGCCTCGAATTATAGCAGGAAGATTTCACGCTTCTTGCACAAGCAGCTTCAAATTCCGGTGCGCTTGCCGCGTGTTAAGTCCACCCCAAGTTGCTTGAGTTTGCGGTAGAGATGCGTACGCTCAAGGCCCGTCTTCTCTGCCACACGTGTCATCGACCCGTTTTCACGCGCCAAATGGTATTCAAAGTACGCCTTCTCAAATTCGTCACGGGCTTCCCGCAACGGCTTGTCAAGAACAAAGTTCTGTGTTGCCTGCAAACCCGGCTCGACCGCGCTTGCCATTTGAATCGGCATATATCCTGCAACTTCAACGCTAGAAACCAGCGGGCGAGTCAAAGCAGTGGGCACTGCTTTAGGAACATTGTTGCGTGCCAACCCTTGCTCGACCGCCTTGAGAAGCTTTTGCAAAGTGATGGGCTTCTCTAGGAAGGCCAGTGCACCTATCTTGGTTGCTTCTACCGCGGTGTCAATAGTGGCATGACCGCTCATCATGATGACTGGCATGGTCAAAAGCCCAGTTGATGACCACTCTTTAAGCAGCGTTACACCATCGGTATCAGGCATCCAGATGTCCAGCAAAACCAAATCGGGGCGCTCTTGTGAGCGAGCTGCCCGCGCTTGCGCTGCATTCTCTGCCAACTCAACGTTGTGACCTTCGTCATTCAGAATTTCCCAAAGCAAATCCCGAATGCCGTGCTCGTCATCAACAACCAGAATATTTGCCATGGTGTTTGCTGTGTTCCTTAAATGATGTTACCAATTGCTCAAGCAAGAACAGAATTCTCAGTCGCCAATGATAACGATACTTGGGCGCCCACCACCACGCCGTCCACCACACGGTTAACAATGTCCACTCGGGTGCCGTGTTCGTCAGCAATTTTCTTCACGACTGCTAAGCCCAAACCAGTTCCTTTTGATTTGGTAGTGACATAGGGCTCAAACGCTCTCTTCAGTATCTGCTCCGGAAACCCGCCCCCGGAATCCAACACACTCAATCGCACCCGCTGGACTGATCGTTGAAAGTGGGTGCGCAGCAGCACACTTCGATCACCACCTACATGGGATCCAGTCTCACTTGCGTCTTGAGCATTCTGAAGCAAATTGTGAATGACTTGCCGCAACTGCTGGGCGTCTCCCAAGACCAACGGGATATTCGGATCCAACTCATGACGGACCGGCACAGTCAAGCTTTCTTCGCCATACAACTGCAATATATCGACGACTAACGCGTTCAAATCCAGTGGTTTGAGCTCTGCGGCTGGCAACCGCGCGTAATCCCGGAAGTCATTGACCAATCGCTTCATGGCGTCGACCTGGTCGACAATCGTCTTCACAGATTTGGTCAAGATCGCTTGGTCGGTCGGTACCAATTTTCCAGTCAATTTCATTTCCAATCGTTCAGCAGACAACTGAATCGGCGTGAGAGGATTTTTAATTTCATGGGCCAGACGGCGAGCAACTTCACCCCATGCCTGCGCCCTTTGCGCCGAAATGATGTCTGAGATATCGTCAAAAACCAGCAGGCGTTCACCGCCTGGCAATTCGGCCCCGCGTGCAACCAGTGTCAAAGTCCTGTCAAAGGGAGAATGCATGGGATGCGCATTGGCACCAAGCTCAAACGATCGTTGCCAATGGTCCATACCTTGTTCAGCACGTTGAACCAAAAATTCCGAAAACTGCGTTTGTACTGCACGACCAAATTCCTGTAGCCCTTCGATATCTTCGAGTGTTTTTCCATCGCCGCTGAGGAGCGGCACCTTTAGAATGCGCGTGGCGCCCGGGTTGGATGAGCGGATGACGCCACGCGCATCGAGGACGATGACGCCTGCCGTCAAGTTGTCAAGTATCGTTTGCAAGTTGGCACGGGCTGCGTCCACTTGCTCCATACTTTGCTGTACCGCGTGGCGGGCATCGGCCAATTGCTGGGTCATTGATGCGAAAGCCCGGGTCAACCCCCCCAACTCATCTTTGCCTTTGAGTACCAGCTTTGGTGTCAGATCGCCTGCAGCCACTTGACTGACGCCCTCCGCCAACATCAGTAACGGGCGCGCAATCTGGTCACCCAAAATAACTGCCAGTAGTACTGCACCGAAGACGGCCAGAAAAAGGCTCAGCGTAAGCGTCCCGATGTACATACGTTTGAGTCCTTCACGACCCAAAGCACGTTCTTGGTATTCGCGGTTGGCGCTTTCAACGGCCAACGCGTTCGCGACAAGGTTGGGCGGCAATTCACGCGTTACAAGTAAGAATTTGAGTTCTGGCGTCAGTCCCAACATTGCACTTGAAATGGGGACCAGCACTTTGATGCGCGCACTTGCCTGGGTACTTGGCGCTGTGTCGTCCAGGCCCTCCACCCATGAAAGTGATCTTTCTGCTTTGGCCGTACGAAACTGAGTGGGTGTTGGTTTGTCTGGGGCAAGTTGGAAGCGCGACGTCCCGGCACTTGCCAACAATTTTCCGGCACCGCTCCAGATTGCGATATCGGCAGCACCCAATTGCTCCACTTGTCGGTCTAGCAACAGGCCAACTGACACGTCAGACGTTTCAGCAATTTGCCAAGCTGCCGTGCGCGACTTCGCACTTAAATCGTTGGACAGTGTGTCCAGCGTCACACGGCCGAGGTTCAACCCAGCTTCCAACGCACCTTCAACTTTGACGTCAAACCAGGTTTCGATGGAACGCGACACGAACTGATAAGACACAACATAAATTAGCAGCCCTGGTGCCAAGCCAACGAGTGCAAATATTGTTGCTAGTTTGACAAGCAACCGGCTTCCGAACCTGCCTTGCCGCAATCGCACGTACAACCGATAGCCTACCCAAACGATCGCTCCAAATAGTACTGACGCGACTACAACATTGACGGTGAATAGTCGCGCATAGTTGCGTTCGTACATTTCTCGGTTGTTGGTTGCCTGCATCAAAAGAAATAGCAAGACCATGCCAATGATGACCATGGCAAGTGCGCCGATTGCTACGGTCCAACGCAACGCACGCGAGCTCCGCAATAGCGGTGATACTTCTCGCTTTTCAAGACCCGCCTTCATTTGACGGGGGGTAGAGTCAATGTCGTGTTGACAGTTGCCGAAAGGTCCCAGTCAGACTGCCCCAAAGCCCCAATTTGGAACGGTCGCGGGAGTTGACTCAGGTCCAACTTAAAACTGAAGTCCACTCGGTATTTAACACCCATCTCCAAATCCGCGACGTCGGAAACTTTCCAACGGGATATCCGCTTAATTGCGGAAAGCGCCTCAGACAAAGAGTCAAATGTCTGATTGAGCGCAAAGCTAAGGTTCGCGTCGCGCCCCGTTCCAGCCGTCACATTGAGACGCCATCGCCTTGTTAGCGGTTGATAGGCCAGACGCATGTGCCGCTGCATCACAACAACCTTTTTGTCATACCAATACCAACGCTCTTTCAGCAAGTTGGCCTCGGTGACAAAAAACATCGGAATTCCCTTGACCAGTGCGTCTTCCACTGCTGTAGGTAGTTCAAACAGGACCTGGGCTGAAACGACCACATCATCTTCCAGGCGTTCAACTTGAAATTGGGAGATTTCAGTACTGATTTGCGCCTGGCACAAACCAGCGGCCATTAAGAATGTGAGGACACAAAGCTCCCGCACGACGCGATCAAGCCATCTGTTTTTCCAGCAACGCGTAATAAAAGCCATCATGGTCACGCAACCGATTGTCCGGGACGTCACCGTCTTTTGCGCCACTTTGGGGCGTTAAATGACCTGGCGAGGGTCGCAAAACGGCGTCTGTGTTGTGTGCGAGAAACGTTTGGACCTGTCCATCACCCTCAGCAGAAAAAATGGAACAAGTACAGTAGAGCATTCGACCTCCGGGCCGCAATAGCCCCCAAAGGGTATTGAGCAGATTTCTCTGAATGGCTGCCAATTGCGCGACATCTGATTCGCGACGTAACCATCGTACATCGGGATGCCGTCGAACAATACCAGACGCGGTACAGGGTGCATCCAACAAAATTGCATCAAACGGCTCCCCGTCCCACCAGGTCGCTGGGACAGCGGCATCTCCAGTCAAAACTTTTGCTTGCAGGCCCAGTCTTGTCAGATTTTGAGTGATTCGCAGCGCCCTCGCGGAGTCGATCTCGAGTGCCACGACCTCCGCATTGGTCAGTTCTAGCAGGTGTCCAGTCTTTCCACCCGGTGCGGCGCAAGCATCGAGTACGCGCGGCGGTGGCTTTGCCTGCAGTCCTTGCAACAACAGAGGAGCTGCTAACTGTGCAGCAGTATCTTGAACAGATGCCCACCCGCGGTCAAATTCGGGAAGCTGCTGTACGGCAACAGGTCTATCCAACACTATGGATCCAATCGAATTGAGGCTAGCCGCAATGCCGACTTGTCCTAGACGCTCAATATAGGCCGCAGGGCTGCACTTTTGTACGTTTGCGCGTAAAGCCATGGGCGCATGTTGATTTGCCGCTTGAAGAATCTCGCGCCATTGAGCGGGGTATTCTTTTTGTACACGTGCAATCCACCATGCGGGGTGGTTCCAATACGCGACCGGATCATCATCCGTGGCGGCGACAAGTGCTTGCTTTTCACGCAGAAATCGACGCAAACATCCGTTGACAAACCCGGCCTGAGCCTTTGTAGAAGTGTTTCGATTCGCAGCTTCAACGGTCTGATTGACCAGGGTAAAGGCATCATATGGTGCGTCTTCGTCATTCCATACTAGCGCAAGGGCGACACACAGTAGGGCGTCTGCTGCCGGTGGAGGTGCACGCGACGCGAGTTTTTTGCGCAGTGCCTGGGCACGACCCAGATTGCGCCAAACATGAAAAGCCAAGGCTTGCACGCCTGGTCGTATTTTGGGTGGCACCTGTTCAATGGCGGCCGTCCCAGACTTCCCCTGCCCAACCCATTGGATCACGCTCGCCGCGGCACTTATCTGGCGCCATAGTGGGATCTGTTCGTCTTTGCTATTCATATGCCGTTCACAAGTACTCGCCGCGTTTAAATCCCATGAGCCCAACCACGAGCTTGGCCGGATATTGGCCGAGCGCCTCGTGGTAGAGCCTCATAATTTGATTGAAGCCCCCGCGCGCTGTCTTGACCTTGTCCGCAATAGCATCCAGCTGCATATGCAGATGCGCAGGCACCAAAGGGCCCGCCAGGTCGCTTGGCAAATTGTTTAGTTGACGCCATGCTTCCTGAACATCATCAAAGGCCTTCGCAATGTGCACTGACGATGCTGACGCGAGATGCATCGCGCCAACGTCCGCAAACCACTTCTCAAGGGCGTTCAGTCTTGTGGACAATTCGTCCCACTCACGGTCTGCGTCTACTCCATGGTGGCCGGTGCCGTACGCTACCCCTACGTTGCGCGTCGCCAGCTGCTCGCGAGCGAGTAACGCATAGGCTCGCATCTGTTTCTCAACCGAACCCAGTGCACCCAAGCTCCTTGCGCGCATGCGCATCAATCGGTTGTACAAACCCACGCACCAGAAGATGACTATTGCACTTAGCCCCCACACCAACAGCGAAAGATCCATATATCTCCGGACAGATCAGCTCAATTGAACAATGCAAAGGTGCCAAAAAAAAGCCCCAAGCCCCGCAAACAGGACTTGGGGTGCTACATTTTAAGTAGCGACTTTGACTTATTGCCCCGCTTCGCCCTCAGACGTCTGGGCTTCGCTCACCTCTTCAGTATCGCCAGCCAGCTCAGCAGCTTCGGCTTCGGCAATGGCGCGTCGCTCGGCATCGTCCATGTTCTCCCGAACCTTGCGCGCCTCGTGGTACGCCAACCCTGTTCCCGCAGGAATCAAACGGCCAACGATGACGTTTTCCTTTAGACCGCGCAGCTCGTCCCGCTTGCCCATAATGGCCGCTTCGGTCAGAACACGCGGAGTTTCCTGGAACGACGCAGCACTAATGAAGCTGTCGGTCGACAAAGATGCCTTGGTGATACCCAAGAGCAAGTTGGTGAAGGTGACTGGAACTTTGCCTTCGGCTCGCAATGCATCATTGGTATTCAGCATCTCGGAACGCTCAACCTGTTCACCGTTGATGTAGCTGGAGTCACCTGCGTTCTCGACCACCACACGGCGCAGCATCTGGCGAACAATCACTTCAATGTGTTTGTCGTTAATCTTCACGCCCTGCAAGCGGTACACATCCTGCACTTCGTCGACGATGTAGCGTGCCAATTCTTCGGAACCCAGCAAGCGCAAGATGTCTTGCGGGTCGGCCGGGCCGTCCACCACGGACTCGCCCTTGTTGACCACCTGGCCTTCGTGCACCAGCATATTCTTTTCCTTCGGCACGAGGTCTTCCCAGACTTTGCCATCGGGATCCGTAATTTGCAGGCGAATCTTGCCCTTTGTCTCCTTGCCGAACGACACGGTACCCGTGATTTCGGCCAGCGTGCCTTTGTCTTTCGGTGTGCGTGCTTCAAACAACTCTGCAACCCGCGGCAGACCCCCGGTAATGTCGCGTGTCTTCTGGCCTTCAATAGGAATACGTGCCAGCACTTCGCCAGGCCCCACATCCATACCATCGCGCACTTGAATCAACGAACCGACAGGGAACCCGATAGTCACAGAGTGATCGGTTCCGGGAATCTTGACTTCATTGCCCGATGCATCGATGAGCTTGACCTGTGGACGAACCACCTTTGTCGCGCCCCGGCGTTTGGGGTCAATGACTACCATCGTCGACAGACCAGTCACTTCGTCAACCTGCTTTGCAACGGTCAACCCTTCCTCAACATTCTCAAAATGCGCTTTACCGGCAAATTCAGTAATGATGGGGCGTGTCAACGGATCCCAGTTTGCAAGGATTGCGCCTGCCTTGACAGCCTGATCTGCCTTGACAGACAGTATGGATCCGTATGGCACCTTGTGGCGCTCACGCTCGCGACCATGTTCATCATGAATGATGATCTCACCGGAACGGGCAATGACAACCAATTCTTTCTTGCTATTGGTCACATACCGCATCGTTGCGTTAAATCCAATGCTTCCGTTGGACTTTGCTTCCACACTAGAGGCGATCGCAGCGCGGGACGCTGCACCACCGATGTGGAACGTACGCATGGTCAGCTGGGTTCCAGGCTCACCAATCGACTGCGCAGCGATAACACCGACGGCTTCGCCGCCATTGATCAAGCCACCACGGCCCAGATCCCGGCCATAGCATTTCGCACAAATGCCGAAACGTGTTTCGCACGTGAGTGCAGTACGAACCTTCACTTCGTCAACACCGGCCAACTCCAGCTCGTCGATCATGTCTTCATCCAACATGTCTCCAGCTGAAGCCAGCACCGAACGATTCTCAGGGTGCAACACATCCTCAGCTGCCGTGCGGCCCAGAACGCGGTCTCTCAGTGACTCAATGACCTCACCACCTTCAACAATCGCACGCATCAGGTAACCACCATGTGTGCCGCAATCCTGCTCTGTCACAACCAGATCTTGCGTCACGTCGACCAAACGACGTGTCAAATAGCCCGAATTGGCGGTTTTCAAAGCGGTGTCAGCCAGACCCTTACGTGCACCGTGCGTGGAGATGAAGTACTCCAACACGTTCAAGCCTTCACGGAAGTTCGCGGTAATGGGTGTCTCGATGATGGAGCCGTCAGGCTTGGCCATCAGACCCCGCATACCAGCCACCTGGCGAATCTGGGCTGCGGAACCGCGGGCGCCCGAGTCGGCCATCATGTAGATGGAGTTGAACGATTCCTGCTCCCCTTCCTTGCCGTGGCGGTCGATGGTTGCCATGGCGGTCTGTAACCATTTCCTTGGACAACTTGGCCATCATGACCTTGGACACTTCGTCACCCGACTTGCCCCAGATATCCACGACCTTGTTGTAACGCTCACCAGAAGTCACTAGACCGGACACATACTGCTGTTCGATCTCTTTGACTTCCTTCTGGGCACGGGCAATGATCCCGTGCTTTTCCTGCGGCACCAACATGTCGTCGGTACAGATGGAGATACCGGCCTTGGTCGCCAGACGGAAACCGCTTTGCAGCAGCTTATCGGCGAACACCACGGTCTCTTTCAGTCCGCACTTGCGGAAAGACACATTGATGAGTTTGGAAATTTCCTTCTTCTTCAACGCCTTGTTGATGTTGGAGAAAGGCAGGCCCTTGGGCAAGATTTCGGACAGCAACGCACGGCCGGCAGTGGTTTCCCACAGCTTGGTTGACGCGGTAAATTCACCGGTTTCCTTGTCCTTGGTGTACTCGGTCAGACGCACGTTGATACGGGCGTTCAGCTCGACTTCACCCGCGTCAAAGGCGCGCTGCACTTCGCCGGTGTCGGAGAAGATCAGGCCCTCGCCCTTGCCGTTGATACGCTCACGAGTTGTGTAGTACAGGCCCAGCACCACGTCTTGCGACGGAACAATGGAAGGCTCGCCGTTGGCAGGGAACAGCACGTTGTTGGAGGCCAGCATCAGTGTGCGGGCTTCCATTTGTGCTTCTACCGACAAGGGCACGTGAACGGCCATCTGGTCACCGTCGAAGTCGGCGTTGAAGG
>CAYXWW010000117.1:0-11560 GCA_964468905.1 uncultured Rhodoferax sp.
AGCACCGCAAAGATGCCGCTGGCAGCGGGTATCCAGAGGGCAAAGCGCAGGTTCAGTGTTTTGAAGCCCAGCGTACGGCCGAGCTTGCGGCCGTGCACCACGTGGCCTGAGATGCAGTAGGGCCTACCCAGCAGCCGTGCAGCGTCTTGCATACGGCCCTGGCCCAATGCCTCGCGCACGGCGGAGCTGGAGACGCGCAATCCGTGCACCTCGTAACTATTCATGCGCGCCACATCAAAGCCTTGGGCCGTGCCAGCTGCGTCCAGAAAGGTGTAGTCTCCCGCCCGTTGTGCGCCAAAGCGGAAATCGTCGCCGACAAGGATATAGCGCACGCCTAGTCCAGCAAGCAAGACTTCGTCTACAAAGGCTTGTGGTTCCTGGGCTGCTAGGCGCGCATCAAATGGCAATACGATGGTCTGGTCTACGCCACACAGGGCCAGATCGTCCAGTTTGTCGCGCAGCGTGCCCACCCGTGCAGGGGCCAATTCTGGCTTCTTGAATTTCTCTGCAAAGTAGTCTCTTGGGTGCGGTTCAAAGGTCAATACGCAACTGGGTACGCTGCGTTGCTGCGCTTCACCCCGCAGCAGTGCCAGCATGGCTTGGTGGCCGCGGTGCACGCCATCAAAATTGCCAATCGTGAGTGCACAGGCAGACGCTATGCCTGGGTGGTGAAATCCGCGGAAAACTTTCATGAATTTGTTATCTTTTTGATAGCAGGTCGAGCGCAGGGTGCAAGAGTCGTAAGCCAATGTGTCACGGAAAGAAGGTATATTGTCACCTAGCAGCGCGCCGGGCACTATTTGGCGCAGGGCTGCAGAGATGTGCATTTCTGATGGGTGGTTGTTTTAACCGTTTCAGGAGGGTGTGTTTTGAAAGTCTTGAAATTGTCTGCGCAAGGGCTGCCACAGTCGTGGATTTCGCTGGAGCAGGCTGTCATTCACTACGCTTCTGGCGAGGTGCGTTGGGAGTCGGGCGGTGAAGTAGCCGTGTTCCACGGCGGGCATAACGCGGTAACCGGGTTGCAGTCCATCATTCGCGTCAACAGCATTATTGGAACGCGTGGTGTGCCCAATATCAACCCGTTTACGCTGCGGCCTGGTCTTACCAATGGGAAACTGTTCGATCGGGACCGCAACGTGTGCGCCTACTGCGGCCAGCGGTTTCATGAACACGACCTGACCCGCGAGCACATCATCCCTTTCGCGCAAAAAGGCGTAGACACCTGGATGAACGTCGTCACTGCGTGCAGGCCGTGCAACCATCGCAAAAGCCACCGTACACCGGAACAGGCCCATATGCCGCTGCTGTATGCGCCCTATATACCGAGCCTGTGGGAAGACTTTATCTTGCGCAACCGCCGTATCTTGGCGGACCAGATGGAGTTTTTGATCGCCCATGTGCCCAAATCTTCGCGCCTTTTGGCGTGATGCGACGATGACCCGGCACACATCGATTGCCTGGTTCGTTACAATTTCTTACGTTTTTCGCGCGCAAAACGCCTGTTAAAGCGCCGCCTTGTCGGCGATTCGGTTCGTCCTGAAATAGAAATGAACCACAATATTCAGGTAGTTCCATTCACCCATTTTTACAATGTCCGCCCTTGGGACATTTTTTGACTCCTGGCCAGAATTACCGTGAATCGCGAGCAACCCATTCCTCCTGCACGACGTGCAGGCAACGAGCCACCGAATCAGGCGGTACGGTTGGCGCGCATGCTCATTGCGCAGACCCTGTCGTATTTTGCTGATCGTGAGACCCAGGCGCTTGCCATGGTGCGCGATCGCTTGATGGCACTGGTGGACGACAAACCGTCGCTCGGTCAGGGGCAAAACTTGCGATCGGCCCATTTGCTCTTGGGTAAATACGGCGCGCAATTCAATAGTGCCTTTCAAAAGGCGTTGGCCGATGAAATGAGTGAAGAGCTCACGTCGAGTTTG
Source organism: uncultured Rhodoferax sp. (assembly GCA_964468905.1). GTDB lineage: Bacteria > Pseudomonadota > Gammaproteobacteria > Burkholderiales > Burkholderiaceae_C > Allorhodoferax. The sequence goes on from CAYXWW010000117.1 coordinate 1,938, forward strand.
CCCACCCACATGCAGCCAGCGCGCTCGAGTGTCAGTGATGATGGCCTCAATGGGCTCAGTTTGAGTTTGTTGGATGTGGGCGAAGTCGAACGTGTGTTGTTGATCGACCGCCTGGCCCAGCGCTTTACAGCGCGGTACGAGTCGTCTTTGGAGCCATTGACGCAAAGACTGGCGGTAATGTTTGGTCGAGAAAGCAGTTCCCTGCGAGACAACCCATTCCAGCCCATGGTTTTTTTGCGCGCTTTTGCAGCAGCCTGGGATAAATGCGAACTGGACCCGCAGGCGACTGTCGATTTGGTTCAATCGCTTTCGCCTGGTAGCTGGCTCGATCTCGCGCCCCTCTACGCTGAACTCAACGAAACCCTGGTGAAAGCAGGTGTACCTGCGCAACTCGCGATGCGCATCAAGCATGGCACCAGCGCCCATGCGCCTTTGTCATCTGCGGCCTCTAACAGTGGCAGCGCGCCATTGCAATCGCAGCCTGCTCCGTTGACGACCGGTTCAATGCCGATAGCATCGGGCGGTGGCTCTGGGCGCAGCGCACAAGGCGGCGCCGATGGCGCACAGCGGTCGGCGTGGTCTTCGTTGGACAGTGCGGGGCGCACGGTTGCCGCGCACGCCAGACAATTCCTGCAGCGTCTGGGTGTGGGTAGTCGCGGAGCGAGCGGACAGACTGCGACTGAGGCAGGCAGCGCAAATTTTGCGCAACCTGCGTTTGCCGTGGCCAGCCCGGCCTTGATGGGGTACCTGGGCAATATGCAGGCTGGTGCCAGTGCAGCGCCAAGTGCGCCATGGGTGGAAGGTCAGGACTTGGGCCAACACAATGTGCTGCGCCAAATGCGCGAAAGCGACGAGATTCGCCAAGCACCGGAACTGGACCGTGGAACAGTTGATGCATTGGCGGAAGTGTTTGACTTCGTATTTGCCGACCAGGCCATTCCTATTCAGATGAAATTCATCATCGGGCGCTTGCAAATACCGGTGCTGAAGGCCGCGATGATTGACCGGGACTTCTTCCTCTCCGATCAGCACCCTGCGCGCCGGTTGGTTGATACCCTGGCCGGAGCCTCAGTAGCATGGGCGCCCGAGAAGGGCGAGCAAGACCCACTGTATGTGCGCATTGAGCACACCGTGCAGCGCGTATTGACGGAGTTTGAAAACGATCTTGCGCTGTTTGGCGACTTGCTGCGTGACTTTACCGAGTTCCTGTTTGAGTCTGAGCAGCGGGCGCAAATACGTGTCGAGCCAGTGGCACAAGAGGAGCACAAAGGCGAGGCGTGGGAGCATGCGCTGGAGCAAGCAGATGAGTTGATCCATGAGCGCATTGAAGCACTGTCTGCAGAGCAAGCCGTTGCGCCATTTTTGCTGCCGTTTCTGACCACACAGTGGCGTGAAGTCATGGCCAGAGCCTGGATGGACGAAGATACGCGCGACTTCAACCATCCAAGGGTCGTCAAGACCATGGAGCAGTTGATCTGGTCCATTCAGCCCAAGACATCATCTGAAGAGCGGCGTCAGCTGGTGGCCATACTGCCGGACATGGTTAGAAACCTCAACGAAGCCCTCGATACCATTGACTGGAACGGCAAGCCCCGTGCGACCTTTACCCGCAGACTAATTTCCACCCACACCTTGGCTATCCGTCTGACGCAGCCTATGCCGCTGGATACGGGTTCTGCTGCGCTGGAGAGCCAAGAAGGTCAGGTTGCCATGCAACAGCTGGACGAGCGGCGTGCCGCTCGCCAGTTTGGGTCAGTTGACAACTACGATGCCCAGGCCCAATCGTTCCAACGTGGCATGTGGTTTGATGTCTCATTGGAAAAAGGCACGCGCATCCGCAGCCGCTTGAGCTGGGTGAGCCCCATGCGCACGCGATTGTTGTTTACCAATCGCGATGGTTTTGATGCCTTTGTGCGTTCTGAGCGCGAAGTAGCCACTATGTTGCGAAAAGGCCAGTTGCGCTTGTTGGATCACGAAGCGATTGTTGGTCGCGCGCTCGACAAGATCATGGTTGGCAATGACCTGCAATTGGCTGCATAAAGTGGCCGCTTCAACTGGACGTTTAAAGGGGTCGCTAAAAAGGGCCTGGTGCAGGGCCCTTAGTTCACCTGGTCAACAACCAGCCGGTGTTCGCCGTCAAACACCCAGGCGTTCTCGTAATCCACCTCGAACAAATGGCCGTCCGGGTCTTTGAAGTAGCCTGCAACACCCCAGTGCGTGCGGGTAGCGGGCTTGACGAGGGTGCCTCCTGCTTCAATAGCTTTTGCCAAAATCTGGGGAACTTCTTCGACCGTTTTTGCCAAGTAAATCAAACCTACGCCTGAAAAACCAGATCCATTGGGTGTTTCGGACATGGCATCTTTTGCAAAGTCTTCGCGGGAGATGAGGCACAAGGCATAGCCGCCCAAGTCGAACTTGGCAAAACCATCATTGCCGGTAGACGATTTATGCCAACCGAGCGCTTCATAAAAGGCGCACGATTGCGCCACATTGCGAACCCCCAGAAGAATCAAATGTAGTCGTTGACTCGGTGGGGAGGAAGGGATGTTGGTCGATTGGAAAATATGACCAGCAGGGAAACTCAACATTGATAGGACTCCTGTTCCAAATGTGCGGTGGGTTAGCTTTGTACGGGAGGTGAAATGCCAAGTTCGGCACACAATAATTGCACGGTCGCACGCAGATGGGCGACTTCTGTCTCCAGATTTTCGATGCGTTCCATGGTATTACCCGATGTTGTGTCGCTGCCCTGTGAGACGCCGTTTTCCGAGGCATCGACTGCGCCGCACAACAGGTGGGCCCAGCGTTGCTCCCGTGCGCCGGGTGCGCGCGTCAATTTGATGACGAGTGGGCCACCCTTTTCGACCGAGCGATCTTGCATTTCATCTAAAAATCCCTCGACCGACGAGATGTCGGCAAAACGGTACCAGCGCTCGGCGTTGAGCCGTAGCTCACCGGCCGTCTGTGGTCCCCGCAGCATGAGTAGACCTAACAACACAGCGGATTGTTCAGGAACGCCTATTCCGCGCTGAAAGTTGTGCTCATACCGGGCCACGCGGTTGCCGCTGGAAATGCGCACCAGGTTGCGCGGAGTCAGTGCATCAATTGCGGTCGCAACTTCGGCCTCTGTCAGATGCATGATGGGGTCGCGGCTGCTTTTTTGATTGCAGCCCAGCAAGAGGCTGTTGAGGGAAAGCGGATAGCTGTCGGGAACCGTGCGTGCCTTTTCCATCAGTGTGGCCAGTACACGTGCTTCCACAGGCGTCATGGTGATCGGTGTGGGGGGGGGAGAGTCGGTCATAGTCATAATGGATACCAATGAAAAACATCGTTATTTTGATCTCGGGCGGTGGCTCCAACATGGCCGCCATTGTGAAAACGGCTCAGCGTGATGCCTGGGCTCATCGATTGCAAGCCAAGGTCGCCGCGGTGATCAGTAATCGGGCTGATGCCAAGGGTTTGGCCTTTGCGCAGGAACACGGCATTGTCACCGAGGTCTTGGACCACAAGGCCTTTGCTTCGCGCGAATTGTTTGACGCGGCGCTGGCAAAGTTGATTGACCGCTATGACTTGCCCGAAGCCCCGGTGTTGGTGGTATTGGCGGGGTTCATGCGGATTCTGACGCCGGACTTTGTCAATCGCTACGCGGGCCGGCTTCTGAACATTCATCCCTCGCTGCTGCCAGCGTTTCCGGGGCTGCACACGCACCAGCGCGCGATTGACGCGGGTTGCAAGTTTGCGGGGGTGACAGTGCACCAGGTGACTGCGGAGTTGGACCATGGTCCCATCTTGGCGCAGGCGGTGGTACCGGTCATGCCAGGCGATACGGCCGACACACTTGCAGCCCGCGTACTGACCCAAGAGCACGAAATCTACCCGAAAGCGATAGCCGATTTGCTGCAAAAAAAGTAGCAGAAGATGCCCGTATCACGAGGGCTATGCTGCGTTTTTGTTGTCGGGATTGATAATTGCCTGAACCAATAGCCATTGGGTTTCAAGCTGGGAAACGAGCGCGTGTGCCGCCGCTGCGTTCCCTTGGCGCGCCTGTGTTTCCAATTCTGCAGCAATGTCACCCATGGCCAGCGCGCCACTGAGTCGGCTGGTCCCTTTGATTTTGTGTGCAAACCTGCCAGTCGTTGCCAGGTCGCCTAGACCGTCTGCCTGCACAAGCGCTGAGACGCTTTCAGTGATGGACGTGATGAAGGTCTTCAATACCGTTGCAATGGATGTTTGGTCATGGTTGAACAGTTCGCCCAGAATGTTTGCATCAAACACCGGGGCGTCGTTACCCGCTTTATATGCCAAGGGCGTTTGTGGCGCTGTGTGGGTCATGGCGACAATGGTCGTTTGGGTGAGATCGATGCGCGAGTGGTTCAGATAAATCTAAAACCAGTTTAGTCGCAGAATGGTCCTGCGTCAGCTTATCATTGCCATCTGAGAATCAGAAAAAAGTCCCAAGGCAATGCATCCAGTCATCCCCTATTTGCTGATCGTAGAGGACGAAGCCACACAACGCCAAATACTGACCGAGTATCTCTCGCGGCAAGGGCTGAGAGTTGCCGCCGTGCCAGACGGGCAGGCAATGCGGGCCGCTCTGTTGGTAGAAATGCCGCAGCTGTTGTTACTGGACGTCGGCTTGCCTGGTGAAGACGGTTTTGCGATCGCCCGGTGGTTACGGGAACGACATCCAACGGTGGGGGTCATCATGGTCACCGGTGCTGCTGATTCAGTTGATCGCATTGTGGGCCTTGAAACCGGGGCAGACGATTACGTGACCAAGCCATATGACCCGCGCGAACTATTGGCGCGGATCAAGAGCGTTTTGCGCCGGACATTGGCACCAAGCGTACCTCGCCAGCCCCCTGTAGCAAAGTCGATCGCAATGCCGCCAATTGTGCTGGGGCGCTGCACCTTTGACCGGACCCGCCGCGTTCTGATTGCGCCGGACGGATCGTTAGAGCCGCTGACGGCAACTGAATTCGACTTGTTGAATTTGTTTTGCCAACACCCCAACCGACCATTGACGCGGGAGTGGCTGCTGGAGACGACCAGTCAGCGAGACTACGATGCAACAGACCGTAGCATCGACTTGAGGGTGACCCGGTTGCGACGCAAGATTGAAGTCAATGCGGACAAACCGCAAACATTGAGAACGGTCCGCGGCGTTGGCTACATGTTGGTATTGGAGCGGGACTGATCTGTCCACTTCAGCGGTAATTGGCGCATGGATTGCAAGTTTTCATGCTTTGACGGTGCACGGTCGCTGGCGTAAGGAACGTTTTCCTCCGCCGTCATCCAGACTTCCCCGTACATGTCCACGATTTCCACCCGTTTGAAATAGCGGGCAATTTCCGAGCATTCAGACAGAACATTGGACACAAAGACGTGGTCGCCGCCACCAACCGGCACGACATAAAAAGCATTTTTCATTGGAATGCAGGGCTGAAACAAAAAGGGTGTTTAGAGTATCTAGGCGCTACGTTTCGCAACCGTGTCAAACCGCCGGGAGTTTGTATCGTTTGTATCGTACGTGGTGATACCGATACGCCACCCCTTCCATTGCTCCACTACGCTTGTGTGAACTTGCGCACGGTAGATAGCAATGCGTCGCGCGTGAATGGCTTTCGCAACACCGCATCGGCCTTTACGCCTGGTGGGGCAGTGAAGGATTCATCATCACTCGTGCCCGATAGAAAAATAAACGGAAGTTTGTTGATTGACGCGTGAGCGCGTATGGCTGCCAAAAGCCCATAGCCATCCATATGCGGCATACGCAGGTCTGATAGAACGATGTCGGGAGCGCTTACCAAGATGCGATCAAGCGCGGCGCGTCCGTCGGGTGCAGTATCCACAACGAAACCCTCCAGCGTCAGCAAGGTTGCCACAACCTGGCGAATGCTGGGGTCGTCGTCTACGATCAAAACGCGCGTCATGCACAAATTGTGCAGCTTTTGTCGCTATTTGCATCGCAGTGCGAGGATTAACCCTGCAGCAGCGGGGGCAGGAATGCACCAAGGCGTGCGTTGGCCTTTGACTTCTGATCATTTTGGAGGGATTGGTACAGCGCGCGGCTAGTCGTTTCAATGTCTTCAAGTGCTGCCAGGCGGTTGCGTGCAGTGTCGACGGCGCGTGCAACTTGCTTGATACTGTCGCCCGTTTGTCCTCTGTTATCGATCTCATTGGCGCTAATCCCCCGGCTGCGTTGGCGACTTTGGTCGGCTTCTAGGGCCAAAACGCGGTCCGTGAATGTTTGCCAGAGCGCAGACTGTTCCGCATTCAACTGCAAATCGGTTTGCAACGCCAGCATCTGGTATTGCAACTGCTCGCGGCTCAGGGGGCTTGGCTGCTTGCGCATCGGGTTCGTGCCACCGTCACCGGCTGCGTCACAGGCTTTGCTCCAGTCACCAGGTGAGCGATGGCCCCCAAGCTTGCCGCCACCCATGTCACCACCACGCATGCCGCCACCGCCACCCCCAAATTGGGCGTAGACAATTTCAGGCACTAGAAGAAAGGATGCAATTGAGGCAAACGCGGCTAACACCCAGAGATACGGTTTCATGGTGGCAATCACTCCAGTTTGGACAACAGTTAAGGTCTGCCGACTATCACCCTCGCGCGTTGCGCTGGCATGTACTGAGGTAAATGTGCGGTAAATGTCTGCGCACAATCCTGCGGGACTAGGGGGGCGAATCCAGTGGATTGGATAGCCGCGTGAATCTGGCTTGTTCTACTCCGTCGATTGCGACGTTTTCAGAAAACATGGCGGCTGGACGGACCCACAGCCCCCGTTCGCCATACAAAGCGCGGTACAGCGTCATGGGTTCCAGTGTTTCGCTGTGCCTTGCCGTGTCTAGTACTTCGTAGAGATTGCCCTTGTAGTGACGGTACAGGCCGGGTGGCGTTGGTGTCAAAGGGGGTAGGGTATCGGGAGTTGAATCAATAGGCATGGGACAATCGTAAGCTATGCATCCAAAAGCTCTCCTAGATGCCTGCGCGGAACTCGTAAGGCTCAGCCTTAAATTTGACCATCCGGCGGACGCCATCGTCTCGCGCTTCTTTCGTGACAACCGTGGCCTGGGTCCCCGTGAGCGAGCCACCATGGCCGAAACGGTGTATACCGTTTTGCGCAAAAAGCTGCTGTTTGACCATCTGGCACCCTCTGGCAGTGGCCCGAAGGAGAGGCGATTGGCAATTTTGGGCTTTTACGGCCCCGGTGACTTTTTGCGCAGTGCACTGACCGAGCAGGAAATCAACTGGCTGGACCAGTGCGAAAAGGTCAGCCCGCATGATTTGATGGACCGTCATCGCCATAACCTGCCTGAGTGGCTGGTTCAGCCGCTCAAAGACCAGTTGGGTGACGAATTTTGGCCCATGGTCGAGACGTTGAACCTGGGAGCCGGACTTGATCTTCGGGTCAATACCTTTAAGGCCAAACGCGCCGATGTACAAAAGGAATTGGCCAAGGCCGGTATCAAAGCCATTAACACCCCTTATTCGCCCTGGGGCTTGCGAATCGCCGGAAAGCCCGCACTCAACAAAAATGAAGCGTTCATGCGTGGTGAGTTTGAGGTGCAGGACGAAGGCTCGCAGTTGTTGTCCATGATGTTGGATGCCAAGCGTGGGGAAATGGTGGTGGATTTTTGCGCCGGTGCCGGTGGCAAAACCTTGGCGCTGGGTGCAGCCATGCGCAGCACTTGTCGCTTATACGCCTTTGACACCTCAGCCCACCGGCTTGATGCGTTCAAATCGCGACTCAAGCGAAGCGGCCTTTCGAACGTGCACCCGGCGGCGATTGCCCACGAGCGCGATGACCGGGTGAAGCGCCTCACTGGCAAGATGGATCGGGTGTTGGTAGATGCACCATGTACCGGGTTGGGAACCTTGCGCCGTAACCCGGATCTGAAATGGCGACAGAACCTGCAAGCTGTCGAGGAAATGGCGGTCAAGCAGACTGCTATTTTGCAGAGCGCATCGCGCATGCTCAAGTCAGGCGGTCGTCTGGTCTATGCCACGTGTAGTGTGCTGCCGCAGGAGAATGAAGCAATTGCCGAGGCGTTTTCTGCCGCCAACCCGGATTGCGTGCCGTTATCAGCTGGCGAAGTATTGGCGGAATTGAAGGTGGAGAACGCAGCCAGCCTGTGCAGCGGCGGCGACAATGGTCAGCTGTATTTGCGTTTATGGCCGCACCGCCACGGGACAGACGGATTTTTCGCAGCCGTCTGGCAAAAGAAATAAATGATGGTCGTTGAGAAGGAAACCGGAATATGCAGGTAATGGAATGGTCAGTGTTCAGTGCAGCCATTGATTGGTTGGCACACGGTGTCTGGCATTTGCAGTGGTGGCAGTTGGTACTGGTAACGCTGGCGTTGACCCACGTCACAATGATCAGCGTGACCGTGTTTTTGCACCGCCACCAAGCGCACCGTGCGCTGGATCTGCACCCGATTGCATCGCACTTTTTCAGGTTCTGGCTTTGGCTAACTACCGGCCAGGTGACCAAAGAGTGGGCCTCCATTCACCGCAAGCACCACGCTAAGTGTGAGCAGTCGGAGGATCCCCACAGCCCCCATGTGCACGGCATTCGAACGGTCTTGCTACAGGGCTACGAGTTGTACCGCGCTGAAGCGGCAAATAAGGAAACCATGGCGCGCTATGGACATGGCACACCCAATGACTGGCTTGAACGCAATCTGTATGGCCGTTTGTCCACGGTAGGCGTAGCCTCAATGCTGGTGGTAGACGTGGCATTATTTGGTGCCGCTGGCGTAGCCGTGTGGGCCGTGCAAATGGTTTGGACCCCGGTCATGGCAGCAGGCATCATCAACGGTGCGGCGCATTTCTGGGGGTACCGCAATTTTGAAGCGCCAGACCATAGCACCAATATTTCGCCGTGGGGCATTCTGATTGCGGGGGAAGAGTTGCACAACAACCACCACACCTATCCAACGTCGGCCAAACTGTCGGTTAAACCGTATGAGTTTGACATTGGATGGATGTATATCAGCGCCATGCAGGCTGTGGGGCTAGCGAAAGTCAAAAAGACACCACCTAAGGCCGCATTTGGTGAAATCCGCCCCGTTGCGGACGAGAAAACCCTGGAGGCGCTCATTACGAACCGCTATGAGTTAATGGCCGGCTATGCCAAGGGCATGCGTCAGGCCGCACGGATCGAATTGGCGGCCATGCGTGCCCGCAGTGCCGATGCTGCGGTTATCAAGGCCGCCAAGCGCTGGATGCACCGGGATGTGGAAAAAGTACCAGCCCATGCCGCCGAAAAGCTAGCCAAGGCACGTGCAGCCTCTCCTATGCTGGACAAGATGGTCACCATGCGTGAAGAACTGCGCCAGATGTGGCTCAATACCTCGGTATCGCGCGAGCAGTTGGCCAAGGATTTGCAAGCCTGGTGCCACCGTGCAGAGGAAAGCGGCATCGCTGCGCTGCGTGAGTTTTCTCTGAGGCTGCGGGCGGCGCACGTTTAGTAAATCCTTCGCTGTTTCAAGAAAGCCCGTTTGTTAGCGGGCTTTTTTGTGGCTGGCTTTTTCCATGCGCTCCGGATCAGTCGGGCTATGCGTTTTGCTCCGTGTCCCCCGCCCTCCGGCATTCGCCTGCGGGCTCCTCCTTGA
>CAYXWW010000118.1:0-309 GCA_964468905.1 uncultured Rhodoferax sp.
AGCCGTGGTAGCCGCAGACGGCCACTTTGTCTTTGCCAGAAGCTGCACGCGCAATGCGAATGGCTATGGCGTTGGCCTCGCCGCCGGAGCGGGCCAAACGGGCCATGTTGGCCCAGGGGTGCAGTTCCACCAGTTTCTCGGCCAGATACACCTCTTCAGGGCAGTTGAAGGTGGACATGTTGCCAGCATCCACCGTTTGGCGCACAGCGGCATCGACCTCTTCGTGGCCATAGCCCAAAATGTTGGTGCCAATGCCCATGATGGACATGTCGGTATATTGCTTGCCGTCCATGTCCCAAACTTGGCAGC
>CAYXWW010000118.1:319-11552 GCA_964468905.1 uncultured Rhodoferax sp.
GAAGTAAGCTGGCCACTGCTCGGGCAAGAACATTTCTGCCCGCTTAGACAGCAGCATATTACCGCCAGGGATAACGCCCTTAGCGCGTTTCCAGAGTTTTTGACCAGTGCCCATGGCAGCCCCTTCGTTTCTAATGATGTTGTGGTTGGCGGCAAAGAGCGCGGGTTGGCTGCGTTGCAAGTCCAGCACTTCTGTCCACGAAAAATGAATGTTGGGCGCAAAGTGCGAAAACACTTGGCTGACGACTTCAAAGTCTGCGGGTTCGTCTACCGTCCAGCGCAGGCCAGACAGGTCTTCGCTGTGTTGCATGGCGCTGGTTTTGTACAAGCCGGGCTTGCGCAAATACGGGGTGACGTGCTCGTGGTCAAACGGGTCTTGGCTTTCGCGGCCAGCACGTTCCAGGGCTTGCAGGGTAAACACCTCGGTGTCCAGGCCGTCGGGGTAGCTGGCGGGGGCGTTGTTGCTCAGGTAGTCCACGCCTTGGGCTTTGAACTGTGCAATGACTTGGTCCACCAGTGCGGGGTCAATGAGTGGGCAGTCGCCGGTAATGCGCACCACCACATCGGCCTGGGCTTGCCGAGCGGCCACGAGGTAGCGGTCGAGTACATCGCTTTCGCTGCCACGCACGCAGGTGTAGCCCAGCTTTTGTATATGTTCAACCAAGGGTCCGTTGCGCACGTCGGTGGATGTGGCCAACACAATTTGGTCAATTTGTTTGGACTTGGCCAAACGGGCCAGCAACAGTTCGATCATGGGTACGCTGCCGATGGGCTTCATGACCTTGTTGGGCAACCGGGTCGAGCCCATGCGGGCTTGGACGATGGCGACGATTTTCATAGCTGGTTCCAGCTGGCGGGGTTGGTCAACCTTGCGTCTTGCAGGTCAGGAAATTCTGGCATGGTGGGCAACTGGCCATCAGCAGCCTCGATGATTTGCAGGAGCTGCGCAGAGGTATCCACCCCGACCACCACGCGGTCTATTTGAGGCAGGTTCATCAGGTAGCGCAAACAGGCTTGTAGTGGTGTAAGGCCTTCTTGTTCGAGCCAGCTGTCCCACGCATGCCAAATATTTGCCCAAGGGTTGAACTTGGCTGGCCGCTGCGCGGCTGGCATGAGCAGCAAACCTTGCAAAAAGGCGGAGCGGGTATGCACCTCGACACCCGCGTCATGCAATCGACTGGCCCAGCCGGACTCGACCAAAGCACGATCCAGAATATTCATGGGCGCTTGAACAAGGTCCAGCGCGTAGGCGTCGAATAGGGCATCCAATTCTGTGGGGCCGTAAACTGAAACCCCAATTTTGCGGGTATTGCCTTGGGCTTTGATGGTTTGCAATGCGCCAAACAAAGCTGGTCCCTTTTTTTCAAGCAATTGGGCGGGGCGATGGAGCAGTACGCCGTGCAACTGGCTCACGCCCAATCGGGCCATTGATTGCCCAATTTGTTCGTGAACCCATTGCGCAACGTCTAAGCAATCACCGGGTACTGCAGGCAACTTGGTAATGGTCTTCCATTGCCCTATGCCCAATTGCCCCAGCACAGCTTCACTATCTCCGTAAGCAATGGCTGTGTCAAGCGTGTCCAATCCACTGGCTTGTGCCCGCTGGAGAATGGCACCGGCCTCTTGCGTAGTAACGCGCCCGGACTTATTGGCAACACCATAGTCTAAGCCAAACTGCACTGTTCCCAGCGCCAGTTTCATGTTTGTAAAACCTTTTTCAGCACCGCCACCACCTGGTCTTGCTGCGCGTCCGTCAACGTCTGGAACATGGGCAGACTAATGGCCTCGGCGTAATACTGCTCGGCTTGTGGGTAGTCGCCCACTTTATGGCCCATGCGCTGGTAGTGCGGCTGGGTGTGTACCGGGATGTAGTGCAGATTGACACCTATGCCCTGCTCGCGCAGCGCTTCAAACACATGGCGGTGGGTTTTGTTGATTGTGTCCAGCTGCAGGCGCACCACGTACAGGTGCAGGCCCGAATAGCTGTCAGGGTGCTGCCACGGTGTGGTGACGGGCAGGCTGGCCAGCAGCTGGTCGTAGCGCTGGGCCAGCTGGTGGCGACGGGACACAAAGTCGTCCAGACGCTGCATTTGGCTCACGCCCAGGGCGGCTTGCAACTCCGTCATACGGTAGTTGTAGCCCAGGCCAATTTGCTGGTAGTACCAGGGGCCGTCTGGCGCGTGCGTCATATGCGCGGTGTCGCGGGTAATGCCGTGGCTGCGCAGCAGGGCCATTTGGTGGGCCAGCTCGTCGCTTTGGGTTAGCACCATGCCGCCTTCGGCAGTGGTGATGATCTTGACCGGGTGGAAGCTGAACACGGTAATGTCGCTGTAGCGGCCATTGCCAATGAACTCACCTTTGTATTTGCCACCAATGGCGTGCGAGGCGTCTTCAATGATTTTGAAGCCGTACTCTTGACCCAGGGCGTGTATGGCCGCCATGTCGCAAGGCTGGCCGCACAAATGCACCACCACCAGTACCTTGGGCAGCTTGCCTGCCTTTTCGGCGGCAACAAGCTTGGCTTTCAAAGCTTTGGAGCACAGGTTGTAAGTGCGAGGGTCGATGTCCACAAAGTCAACCTGTGCGCCGCAATACAGGCCGCAGTTGGCCGATGCCACAAACGTAATAGGAGTGGTCCAGAGCCAGTCGCCAGGGCCAAGGCCCAGCGCTAGACAGGCAATATGAAGCGCCGAAGTGGCACTGTTCACCGCCAGTGCATTCTTGGCTCCGACATGATCAGCCACGATTTGCTCAAACCTTGGGACTACGGGACCTTGAGTCAGGTAGTCCGACTGCAAAACTGAAACAACCGCATCGATGTCTGCTTGCGTAATGTCCTGACGACCATAAGGAATCATTAGATAATTCCGATTTTTTCGCGATTTACTTCGATCCAAGCTTGCAATTCGGTGGACGACATCCACTCCGAGTTGTTATCGCTTGTATAACAAAAACCTTCATCAACTTTTCTGCCATCTTTAATTCGATGAGCATCTTTATCCCATTCGTGGATGGCCGGAAGAATTTTATAGTAATCTTTATATTGATATGTATAGAAAGAATCTTCACTGCCAATCATTTGCTCATGCAGCTTTTCACCAGGACGTATTCCGATAATATCTTGCCGAGCTTCTGGAGCAATGACTTTTCCTAACTCAGTCACTTTCATGGATGGAATCTTTTTAACATAGATTTCTCCGCCAACCATGTCTTCAAAAGCATGCCAGACCAGTTCAACACCCTGCTCCAAAGAAATCATGAAGCGAGTCATGCGGTGATCAGTTATTGGCAATACTCCTTTGTCTTTGATTGACATAAAAAACGGGATTACAGACCCTCTCGACCCCATAACATTGCCATACCGAACGACGGCAAATCTTGTGGTGTGCCCACCTGCATACGAGTTTCCGGCGACAAAAAGCTTGTCAGAGGCTAGCTTTGTCGCACCATAAAGATTAACAGGACTACTCGCCTTATCAGTCGATAACGCAACCACACGCTTGATCCCTTTATCGATGCAGGCATCTATCAGATTCATTGCACCGTTAATATTAGTCTTGATGCACTCGAAGGGATTGTATTCTGCTGTTGGTACGATCTTAGTGGCAGCGGCATGGACAACAAAATCAACACCATCCAGCGCTCTGTATAACCGGTCTTTATCCCTTACGTCGCCGATAAAAAAGCGTACACGCTCATCCGAATTAAACTTTTTCGCCATCTCCCATTGTTTCATCTCATCACGGGAAAATATTATTATCTTCTTTGGATTGTATTTTTTGAGAGTCAATGGAACGAAGGTATTTCCAAATGATCCCGTCCCTCCTGTAACCAAAATTGTTGAATTTGAGAGCATTTATTTTCCTTTATGTCTTCAATTTTGTGAATTGATTTCCGCTCAGCCTTGAGGTTTTGCTGCAGTGATTCGTAGGCAGTCATGGTCACAGCCTTAGATCAGATTCCTGAGTGGAAAGCACATACTTCAAGTCGTATAGGACTGCAGTAGCTTTACCGAGGGCACGAATGGCTGGTGCTCCCATGTCTATAAATTGATGATGAGCGACGGCGAGGATGATGGCATCATACAGGCCGACGTCAGGGGAGGCGATCGGCGTGATGCCGTATTCGTGCTCAGCCTCTTCTACTGAGACCCACGGGTCGTAAACATCAACCCTGCAGTTGTAGTCTTTTAGCTCAGCAACGATGTCTACCACCCGTGTATTGCGCAGATCTGGGCAGTTTTCCTTAAAGGTAAGGCCCATGACCAAAACCTTGGCACCTTCAACTTGGATGCGCTTTTTAGTCATAGTCTTGACTAGCTGGGCAACGACGTAAGCCCCCATGCTGTCGTTCAGGCGGCGGCCAGCCAGGATGATTTCCGGGTGGTAGCCAATGGCTTGCGCTTTGTGGGTGAGGTAGTAGGGATCAACGCCAATGCAATGGCCACCGACAAGACCCGGACGAAAGGGCAAAAAGTTCCACTTGCTGCCAGCCGCTTTGAGAACAGCTTCGGTGTCGATGCCCATTTTGTTGAAGATGAGCGCCAACTCGTTGATGAGGGCGATGTTCAGGTCGCGCTGGGTGTTTTCGATGACTTTGGCGGCCTCGGCCACCTTGATGCTCTCGGCCTTGTGCGTGCCAGCGGTGATGATATCGTTATAGAGGGCGTTGACTAGATCCGCAATCTCGGGAGTTGAGCCGGAAGTAACTTTCTTGATGGTGGTAAGGCGGTGTTCTTTGTCACCCGGGTTGATGCGTTCGGGACTATAACCACAGTAGAAGTCTTTGTTGAACTTCAGACCGGAATTTTTTTCCAAGACCGGAACGCAATCTTCTTCAGTGCAGCCTGGATAAACAGTGGATTCGTAGATGACTATATCGCCCTTCTTAAGCACTTTGCCAACTTTTTCACTAGCTTTGATAAGAGGGGCGAGGTCCGGGCGCTTGTGTTCGTCAATCGGCGTTGGGACAGTGACTATGTAGCAGTTGCAAGCACGCAGATCATCAAGGTCGGTGGTATAACTCAGGTGCTTGGCGGCCGCGAGTTCTTCTCGTGTGGTTTCAAGCGTGTAGTCGTTACCGGCTTTCAGCTCATCAATACGACGCTGATTGATGTCAAAGCCAACGACGGAGCGTTTGCGGCCGAATTCAACGGCTAAAGGCAGGCCTACATAACCCAAGCCGACAATTGATAACTTGATATTCTTCAATTTCACGCAATTTACCTTAATTCAAGATTAAAATGTCAAATCAGCAAGCATTTTATAAATTCCTACTATATAATTAAATTATTATTTTAATCAAGGTCGCTCTTTGTCAATCAGCCCCTTAACGAACTGATCTATTCGAACGGCTCGATCCATTAGAGTATTTTTTCCTTGCAGCAAGCGTGTATATCCTGCTTGCTGAATATTCGTTCTAAGCTGCGGATCTCGTTTAATTATTTCAATCTGATGCACCAGTTCATTAACTGATGAAAACATTAGAGCCTCTTTCCCATCAATAAAATGAGCCTGCGCTTCATCAGTACGCTCGCAGACCAAGACACCTCCTACCGCTACAATTTCAAGCGCACGCTCAGTCCAAGTATCACGATTAATTTTCGAAAAGAAACACAGGCCAGCCATCACATCTGCATAGGTCTTGCCATATGCAGCCCCAAAGATCGGACGGACAGGAGCCAAGTGACTAATCTTGCTCTCGATAACAGCACGATCCCATAACGAACCAGCCAAAGTTATTGAGAACCCAGCAAGATGAAGCGCCTCAAGGCACTGCAGCCGCCAATCGTTTTCCCAATGACCAATAAACGCTACATCACTTATGAAATCGCCTGTTTGATTAGGTTGATAGATATGCTTCGAAGGATCATAAGTGGGGCCAGTGTACTCGACATACCTAGCGCCATAGTTAATATAATTTTTAATATTATGTTCGCGATAAACAAAATTTGCATCGTATGCTGGGATCGCTTTTTTAAACCTTCGATGATAAAATTTCAATGCCCTAGGGGAGAATGGATCATCATTAAAGTAGTTTGTGACGATGATTTTTTTTGCAATTATCTGAGAAATAGTTTTTTGTGAAAAACCAACAGGGAGCCGAAAATGTACCCAATCTGGTTTTATCTCACTAATCAGATCAATAATACCACTTTCTACCAGTCGAGCGGGTTCACCCCAGTGCATTCGACCCATGACTCGACCCAATATTGAAGGGCTATATTTTGGGGCGCTAGAAAAGGGAGTCACTTCCCACCCGAGTTCAGAAAAAGCATGAATCCACCCCCAGTCTCTATCAGGCGTTTTATTAAGATCACCAACATAAATTAATTTCATCTTTTTAATGCGCAAAGATTATTGATTGGCGACGCTATGCGGCAAGCTTGTTCGGCTCGGTATCCCCTTGAGGCCAAGGCCACGTTTGATCTCACGCTCAATGATGCAGGGACGCCGCCCCAGAGGGCGGGCAATCTCGGTGGTGGCGAGCTTAGCTCTCACAAGGGTTTGGATCTGGTATCGTTCTTCTCAACTGAGGTGTTTGTACGGTGGGCAACTTCAAATTGGCGATTAAAAGGGGCCATGTTGCCAAACATGCTCAGCCACCCATCCCGGTTGGTCATTATTGCACTTCGAACTTGAACCCACCTTCAATGAAGTCCCAGGACGCCTTCAACTATTGATCATAACACTTGGCGGGTCTTTTGCCGGGAGGTACTAAACACATCTTTATCAACTTTAAACCAAAAAGAGTTAAACGCGTCAAGAATAAGTGCAAGCGGAAGAAGGGTTATTATAAATACTCGCTCCAACGGAGAGCTAATGGCCGAATACGTTACAAACTTTTCGTACTGAGAAACGAGAATTTTGCCAATATATTCTAGAAGTTTTTTTATAAATGATTTTCGCTTATTTCGACTTAAAATTACTCCCACGCTACCGCAAACGCCATGTATCCGCTTATACAGAAATACAGAAGAAATAGGTTTTATCTGTGTTTTAATTAATAAATTGTAGAGGAACAACATATCCGAGCCATAGGCTGCTGATGCCAATATAGAAAAATCGTCACGAGTTATTATTTTTCTTGGTATTAACCCATAAATTGGATTCGCTTTTCCTTGGAAGGGTGGTGATAAAAAATATCGCATCCGACGTACCAAGCTTGCTCCCTGATAGTCAAAGTTTCTACCATTCGCTGGATGTGGTATGGATTTTCCATCTACGTCTATGGTCGTAACGCGGCCATAGACCAAACATTGACAGGTTATCGTTAACGGCAACAATTCTGCTATCCATTCCCGATCCCATACATCATCAGCCGCAGCCCACATAAAATACTCCCCTTCGGCCTCATCCAGCACGAACTGAAAGTTCGCAGTAGCCCCGCGATTCTCAACCTGCCGCACATATCGTATTCGTGCATCCCTAGCTGCATACTCCCGAGAAATCGCCTCGGTGCCATCCGTCGATGCATTGTCTGAGATGATCAACTCAAAATCGGTGAAGGTCTGCGCGAGAAGTGAATCTAGTGCTTCACGAATAAATGGCTCGCCGTTATAAACCGGCATTCCAATGCTGACTTGAGGGACTTTTTTCCCTATATCTGCCGCGTTCTCGGGGAGCGACACTTCACCCACCTTATCTCCAGTGCCCATACGAAATCTTCCATTTATTAAAAGTTGACTTGACTTCCTGCTGCAGCCATTGGCGCAGAATCGGTGCCGAAAGTAGCGTCGCGGCGAGAGTGATCACAGCAGCCAGGGTCAGTAGAGTCATATCATTAAAATTGCTTCTCTTGGCCTTCCACAGCACCGCTAAGGCACTGGCCGCAGCGCTTCCAACAAATAGAGGCATGAAAACATCCTTCACATACCAGCGCCATTTCTCATTAACCAGAATGCGACGGTACATAAAATGAATTCCGATCAATACATACCCTGCATTCAGGCTAACCCAAGCCCATGCTGCACCCTCCGCACCAAACCGAGGAGTCGCCCAGAGAATGGAGGGAAAGATCACTGCCAGCGCCACGATGTTGATACGCACCGCCAGGCTGGTCCATCCCTGCGCCAGTTGGGTATGGTAGGGGATCCACATCAGCCCATTCAGCAGATTACCCAACATCAACAAACTCAGTACGGTTGCGGTGTGTTGCGCGAGATCCGTGTCTTGGGTCCAGAGGCGTAAAAAGGTTTCGGCGAACAGGATGACCACGATCGCAACGCTGCCTGCGGACACGCTGACCAACTGTGCACCTTTGTGGTAGGTGTCGATCAACGCGCCTTGGTCATTGCGAGCGTGCAATTCGCACAAGCGCGGGTAAAACGCCTGGGTAATGGGGGCGATTACCATATACAAGGCACCAGCCACAACAGAGGCTAATGTGTAATAGCCGTATTCGGTTAGCGAAAGCAGTTTGGAAAGAAAGATTTTGTCTACCTGCGTCAATAATAGCGAGAGGAAAGTGATGCCGATCATTCCGCCTGCGAAGCTCCACACACCTCGCAGTGCGTCTAGTGAAAAGCGCCCTGCTCGCTCTGCACACGGCAGGCTGGCGTAAGTCGTACCGGCCAGAATCATCAGCGTAACGGTCGAGACCAGCCCTTGCCAAATGAAGAAGGCTTCGATCGACGCCGATACCCAGACCAATACACCTAGCGCCCCCAGTCCACGCAGAGTGGCCATCGCGCTGTTCACCACATTAAAGAGTACCTGTCGCTGCAACCCGACAATGCTGCTGCGGTAGATGCTTTCCATGAAGCGGATGGCGGTGACCAGACCCATTACCACAAAAGCTTTCGCCACGACCTCACTCGGCAATTCTTGGGCTTGCAACCAAGAGGTCGCGATCCAGTTGGCGCCTAACGCGATGCCTCCAGCAATAAGCACGGAAAAACCCAGGGCGATGACTTCAATGCTGCGCAATAGATCGCGAATTGACTGCGCGGTGTGACTGCCCCCAGTGAAGCGCGCCATTTCACGCCCCAGCGTGGGCGTCATTCCCATGTCGAGCAAACTGAGCCAGGCTTGTAGCAGAGCGAACAGACCGATCAGGCCATAGGCTTCAATCCCGAGATACTTGATGTACAGGGGGATGAAAGCTAGGCCCATCAGGGCCGCCCAGCCTTGGCCGAGATAGTTAGCAATTAGATTATATTTGAGCAAGTTAGTATCTATCTGATTGCCGCACAATGATCAGGTCGGGTTTGATCTTCCAGATCAGTTCCTGCATGGCCCATGCGTTATTTGGAAATTGAATGGCAGGGCGATCTAAACATGAAAAATTGTATGCCCATTTATAAGGACTGATTTCCCGTACCCAAATACGCGAAAGTGCTTGAAGGTCTTTATTCTAAACTAGCCCTTTTATATTTTCCATTACTTAATTATTGAATTATTCAATTGGGTTCATTTAAAAAGTCCTTCCAGTAAATAGAATTCGATGTGATTACGCTAGCACCTTCTTTACCACAGTTGGCAACAAGATCAAGTGCAGACACATATGGAATGAAGTCACCATGAAGCTGCGGATAGGGGGTCATATTGTATTTCATATATTGGACCTTAATTCCGGATCGATCAAACAAATCATGGTCCAAATAATTACGTGCGCCATGCCCAGTAATATAAACATCCGCCGCCACGGCAACGCAAAGGTCATGCAGACGCTGACTACTCGCACCCGGTACATTCATATCCGACGAACTCACGAATTGCACCTTGGTTCCGAGCCTAAAGTATCTTACAAGAGCGTGAATCGATTCACGGGAGACATCAGACAAGGACGTCGCAGATTTGGAAAATACTTCATTAACCAAGGCGAGCATTTCGTCGCGATATGGAGCCTTCATATAGGCTTGCTTCAGAGTATGTATGTGTTGGCTTCGCCAGTCTGTCTGATTATCGATTAGGACTTCATCAATCCGTTGCCCTCGATGATGATTGCTTAACGGTACTGTTATCCATTTGCTACCGTTAGCCGTTTTCGCCTGCACTCGATTATAAAATCCCCGTGCATATTGAACATCATCGTAATGAATAAATATGTCTGCGAGGCGAATTTGCTCCAATAGACCCACCCAAGGGAAATACATAGATTGTGAAATAACAGCAGTTTTTTTCATGACAGTTTGTAGTTTTTCTCGGAATGGAGAAGGTCCTCCGCTGAATCGACTTCCCCCCATTCGCCGGCATAAGGAACTGCAGCAATCGCAACTCGACTCGCGTCGATCACCTTTTGCAAAGTACCGGTCATGTGCATCTTGTCGCACTGTTCGGATGTCAGACCCGAGCGAATCCGAAGCACTTCCGCCCAGCCTTCAGGCGTGAAGCGCAACAGCCCCATGTACTGCCCCTGCACCTCATTCGCAGAAGTAGGCTTATTGCCAATTTCGGCCAAGGTGTGCTCAGGGGTCAGACGAAAAGTCTCGGCATCCAGCAGCGGGTCGCCAAAGCGATGTGTCCATAATTCCAGCCAGTTCGGATCGTAAGTTACCGCCAAGGATGCCTCGCAAGACATCAGGGACTGCACACCCATCGGGCTATAGAAAATATCGGAGTAGCTCACGATACACGGTTCTGCCTGCAGCCAATTCTGCGCACAAGCAAGCGACGACACCATATTGGTTTCAGCCCAGCGTGCGTTATGAAACTCGACCAGCCCTCGACTGGCCAGCAGCTCTCGCCTGTAGCCGGTGACGATAGCAATTTCCGCGATGCCAGCTGCACGCAGCGCATCCAGTTGCAAATCGAGCAGCGCCTTGCCGCGCAGTTCAACAAGACACTTGGGGCGCTCTTCGGTCAGGTCTTTCATGCGACTGCCGCGCCCGGCGGCAAGGATGATTGCTTTCATAACAACTCGCTTTCGTACTCTTTCAATTGGAATTCTTCTTGGCGATAGGGGGCTCGCAGCGCCAATAACCGGGGGTTGCGACGCCGTGGCTTGCCATACTGCAAATCCTTGCCTGTGTGCCAATCCAGCACCTGACCACCCGCCGCTTCTAATACCGCCTGGCCAGCCGCTGTATCCCACTCGGAACTTCCAACCAAGCGCGGGAACACATCCACCTCTCCGGTAGCCAGCAAACCGTACTTCAGGGCCGAGCCAATCGCTACGCGCTCTTCGATTCCGTTCTGGGCTGCAAAGATGTCCACATCCGGATGGTCATGAAAGCGACTGACCGCCAACTTGAGAGAATCAGATCGTGTGCGCGCAGACATTGTCTCCACTAT